>JACMOZ010000153.1 GCA_014377785.1 Aeromicrobium sp. | reverse complement strand
TCTTGTAGTACTTGCGTTGATTGTGATGCCACTCGCCGAGCGTGCGCTCGGACACGTCGTCCGCCCTTGTGCTCGGCCAACGGTTGTTGTTCATCCGGAAGTCACCCAGCGCCTGGGCGGAATCCTCGAATGCGGCTTCACCCCTGGGTCTGCTCCCAACTCTCCACCCTGGCGCGACTGCATCAAGGTGGGCTGCCCTCTCGGTGGTGAAAGCGGGATTGCTGCCTGTCTTGTAGTACTTGCGTTGATTGTGATGCCACTCGCCGAGCGTGCGCTCGGACACGTCGTCCGCCCTTGTGCTCGGCCAACGGTTGTTGTTCATCCGGAAGTCACCCAGCGCCTGGGCGCGAGCCTGGAAGGCCGCAGGGCCATTCCCCGTTACTGGTTGCGGTAATAATGCGAATGTGATTTTTGATGTCATATGCAGTACATGCGCGGCACTATCGAAAAGGTCGCCGCTGCCGCGATCCGGGCATAGGGAACGCGGCGATGGTGTCACGACGCAAATGAGTCTGGATTTTCTCACTAGGCGTGGACCAATGGACACGTGGCCGAGCCAGCGAAAGCTCTCATTCTGTTCTCAACATATTCTGGACCGGCAACGAACTGGACTGCTGAGGGTTTGTGTCGACGGCACCTGCGCGTCGAGCCTGGCGAGCTGGTCACGAAGAGCGCCGACGAAGTCGATATACACAATCACCAGGCGCGGGCGGGCGTGATCCAGTGTGCTGCCGAGCTCCCCGAGGTTAAGGCGCCAGTTGAGCACGGTGACCGCCTTCGCAGCCCCGAACAGGAACTCGACTGTTTCGGTGGATTTCCTGTCGAGGATTACCACGCGATCCTCCCGCTGCACCCCCGCCGATTTCAGAGCGCTAACGAGTCGCGTGGAACGCGTATCTAGCTCGGAGAAGGTCCAGGTGGCGCAGCTGTCGACAGTGGTGCTTGACGGACTCGGCCGAAGCACCCTATGTTTTACGAAAAGGATTTCGGTAACTTTCGACATGCAGAAGATCCGCACTTCAATTGCGGAAAGCGGCCGCAACTCAATGGAGAGAACGAGATGGCACATTCTGTCACCAATAGGCAGCCCGACGGTCAAGTGCGTCGGACTGGCAAAATCCTCGTTCGCCGCCTAGTCGAACGTGCGGCTGTGGCGACTACGGTTCTCGGGCTGGTCCTCGCCAGCGCGGTGACCTTCGTCGGCACCCCCCAAAGCGCTGTAGCAGCTCCCGCCGTTGAGCAGGCGCTGACGGTCGCTGACAATGGCAGCGGGTCTTGGATCAGTCGCGACGGGGTAAATTCCATTGACCAAGATCTCGCCGTCGACATCTCTATCGACACTGGATCGCAGGCAGGCGTCCTCGTGCGAACCAACGGTACTGGTGCCGATCCAACCGGTTACTACGCGGCCCTTAATGCGGCTAACAGCACAATCATGCTGATGCGCGCGGGGACCTGGGATGCGTTGAGCTCATGCGTTACCGGGCTATCCACAGGTCAGACTGCGCTTCCTGCCAATATCACAAGGGGCCAGACATATCGCTTGCGTCTGACAGCGCATGGCACTCAAATCCAGGTCGCATTGAATGGCGCAGTTGTCATCTCTTGCACCGATAGCACGACGGCAGCGGGCGGGGTCGGCTTGCGTACATACCAAGCCAGCGCTCACTTTGACAATGCTGTTCTCGGTGGCACCTTCAGCGACGACTTCCAAGATGGCGACGCGGCGGGATGGACTGCACACGGAGGCACTTGGGCAGTCGCCCCGGTCTCAGCGGACCCGAAGAGCCTGTCCGTGAGCAACAATGGTGGCGGTCCGTGGCTGGCGCGAACAGGCTTCTCGGCGACGGATGTCGACCTTTCTGCTGACTTGACAGTGCACACGGGAGGCGCTCAGGCCGGCCTGCTGGTGCGCACGGACAATCCGGGGGCTGGGGTCGATCCGCAGGGATATTACGGAGCCATTAATGCGGCCGATGGAACTGTGATGCTAATGCGGGCCGGCACCTGGACCGCGCTCACCAGCTGCACCGCCGGCCTCGCTCCCGCGGTCCCGGTGACTTTGCCAGCAGGGCAGTACAGCGTCCCTGCAAGCATTTCGGCTTCTATTGCCTACCGTCTCCGGCTTGTAGCCCAGGGGTCACACATTCAGCTCTATCTCAACGGGGCGCTACGCATGGATTGCACCGACTCGACCTGGACCTCCGGTGGCATTGGCCTGCGTACGTACCAAGCCGCTGCTGACTTCGACAACGTGGTCGCTGGAGCTGGAGCCATGTCGTTCACTGACGACTTCCAGGACGGAAACCAGAATGGGTGGGACACCCGCTCGGGCTCCTGGGTTGTCGGCAGCACGGCTGCGGTTGAGCATGTCCTGACGGTGGGTAACAATTTGTCGGGGCCCTGGATCAGCCCTGATGGCATCTCAGGCACAGACCAAGACCTCTCTGCAGATGTCCAGGCCAGGGAGGGCAACCAAGCCGGCCTGCTGGTTCGCACCACCGGCACGAGCTCGGACCCGCGGGGCTATTACGCGGCGATCGATACGAACAACGATGCTCTGCTCCTCATGCGCGCCGGTACATGGGATTCACTCAACTCTTGCACTGTGGGTCTGGCGACGGGTCAAGTTTCTCTGCCCACCGCTCTCGAGCGTGCCCATACATATCGTCTTCGGCTGACCGCTATCGGCACTACCGTCAGCGTTTATCTCGATGGCACTCTCCGGATCCAGTGCACCGATGCGACGACGACATCAGGGGGTGTGGGGCTACGTACGTATCAGGCGGAAGGCCAGTTCGACAATGTGACCTATACGGGAGTCGGCTCCGCCTCGGAGACCTTCGAGCGCGGTTCACTTGCAGCGTGGTCTGCTCACGGTGGGACCTGGGGCATTCGAGACATTCCAGTCGTTCTTTATCCGACTTTCGCAGGTTCAGCTAATCCGGTGCCGGCCACCGGTGTCACTTATGACCCTTCGTCCAGTTACCTCAACGCAGTACTTAATGCGGATGTGGCAGCTGGCGCTGGCTCGGCGCCTGGACATGACTTCTGGGTCGACCGGATGCTGGTGCGCAACGGATTGGAGGGGTCGCCCAGCTCAGACGGAAATGAGAACCTCGTCGCGTTTACGCGCGGACGTGCCGTCTATATGCGTCAGAATGACCAGTCCAAGCTGGGCTGGGGAGGCCACGTCGCCTACTGGGACGACCTCGGGAAAGATGCGTTCACCCTGACGCTGTCTAGCACGGGCACTGCCATCCCCATGAGTGAATCGACCACTGCGCGCCGCCAGCTGCCGAGCTATTACGACGCCACCTATACAGGCACGGGCATCGGTGTTCATGAGATTAAGTACATTACCGAGAACGATGTGATGGTCGCGCAGCTCGACGTCACGAACACTAACTCGGTCGCGCAGAGCATCACCGTGACTGGCAGCTCCCCGCTCGCCGGGATGGCTTCTGGCTCCGAGCTGACGGGGACCGTTGCGACAACTAACGCCCTCACCACTGTCCATCCCCGGTTCTCGGGTGACTCTTTTTCCGTGAGCGGTTCGTCGCTGACGCGCACGGCAAGCATCGCGGCGGGCGCGACCGGCAGCTTTAAAGTTCAGCTGGGGATGCTCGTAGATGAGATTCCAACTTCCGCATCTGACTATCAACGCTATCGTGCGATGACGGCCGCACAGGCGTTCACCGACCAGGTGACCACATACAACCGGTGGTGGGCGGACAACATCGTCTACGTCGACTCGCCGGAGCACAACATCGATAAGTGGACCTTTTACCGCTGGTGGCTGGTCCGGTTCAACCACCTCGACGCCAACATCCCAGGTAACGACTTTCAGTTCTCGACCGCGGTCGAGGGTGCGCTGGGGTACAACAACTCCATCTCAATCTCCGACTCTTCCTTGATCGACGACCTCAAGTACCTCCGTGACCCCGCTTGGTCTTACGGCACGACGTTGTCGCTCGGCGAGACGTCGAAAGGGTCATGGCTCGCCGATAACCCAGGCGACCCAGCTTTTTGGAGCGCGGCTCACGGGTTCCCCTATTTGAACTACGTCGCGGATGCTTCCCTGCGTGCCTACGACGTTCAGGGCGGTTCGCCGAAGATCGCGGCGAAGTTCGCTCAATATTTCGAAGGTGACGTCAATGGCATGTTGGGCATCTTTGACTCGAACAAGAACTTCCTTCTCGACTTCAATCGGGGTGACATCACCGGCACGGATAGCGACGCGGTCGGGTTCTTCTGGCCCGACCAGAACGGCAAGAATCGGACGATGGACCGCACCGAGACGTCGTTTTTGTACGCCGACGCGATTGCGGCCGCGCACTTCTACCATTTAGCTGGGGATTCCGCGGGCGAGCAGCGGATGACGACCATGGCGACGACTATCAGGTCTCAGATCCTGGCGCTGCTATGGGACGGATCCAACACGCAGGACTCGTCCGGCGCGACGGGTAACACTTTCAAGCAGAAGCTGACTACGACCGGCGAGCTCGTGCCGTGGAAGGAACTCTCGAATTTCCTGCCGTTTGCGGAGGGGGTTGTACCGCACCCAGGAGAAGCTGGTTACAACGCCAACTACACCGAGGCCCTCCGATTCCTCGCCGATCCGGCCCAGTTCCCGACATTCCCGTTCTATTTCTCGGACCAGCAGGACAAAGCGTCGGCACTACTCGGTCGCGGCACCAACAACGACGGACAATCGAATAACTTCTCCAGCCAGGGATCGATGCAGATGTTCCGCATTTACGCTGCCGCTATCCGAGATTATTCGCAGGACTATGTCACCGCGGCCGACTTCAAGAAGCTCCTCTACTGGAACGCATGGTCGCAGTACATCGACGGCGACAATACAAAGCCCGACGCCAATGAGTTTTTTCACAGCGCGACCTCTGGCCAGATTGGCTACCGTTCATGGATCCACCACGACACGCTTGCCGGTAATGCCCAAGTAATGGTGGAAGATTTGGGTGGCTTGACGCCGCGAGACGACAGCACGGTCGAGCTCAACCCGATCGACGTCGGCTGGAGTTACTACACCGTAAACAACATCCGCTACCACGGGGCCGATATGAGCATCGTCTGGAACTCCGGCAACCACTACAACGGAGTACCTAACGGCTATTCGCTGTACCTCAACGGCCACCTGGCCTTTACCATCGACTCGCTCAAGCACGTGCTGTTCAACACGGTAACCGGCCAAATCACTTTGCCAAACGGCGGATCCATCGTCGCGTCAACGGCAATGCCCGTAAGCGCTGCGACCGCCGTATCGTTCGCTTCGGGGGCACCGGTGGTCAACGAATTCGCACTCGCAGGAGTGAACATCGATCCAACCACGATTAGTTCCCCGGACCTCGCCGTAGGTCAGCCTGTCCAGACGACTTTCGCCGAGACCGGCCGGCCCGGAACTGCGGCTGTCGACGGCACCACCGTTAACGAACCCTTTTGGGGAACCAAAGGTTCGCCCAACGCTTCGGACTCGATCACGGTCGATCTCGGATCACCGAAAACTATTGACGACGTGCGTCTTTACTTCTATCGGACATCGTCCTCTGCCACGGTGCCCGGATACGCACCACCCGCGTCCTACCAGGTGGAGTATCTCAATAGCACAACCTGGACAACCGTTCCCAATCCGCAGCCATCTTCAGCTACGCCTATCGGGAATTTCAACGAGCTGAAGTTCACTAGCGTGACAGCTTCGAAGATTAGGTTGACCGTGACGCACTCCAGCTCCACGCTATGGACCGGACTCAAGGAGCTGCAAACCTACTCACTCAACGGCGGCTGATCCGAGGCGAATTGCGTCTCTGAGGGATCGGCGCCACCTGCCGGTCCCTCAGAGAGATTTTCAATCAAGGAGAAGAACCGAAGTGCACATGCGCCACGACCCTGATCGAATTTCCGTGATCGCAGTGCTGGTGCCCGTCGCGATAACACCCGTCTTGTGACAGTGACTTCGGTTAGCCCAGTGTCGAATCTCGCACGATGACGCTGGGTGCTACGACGTGTTGGCCCGATACATCCTCGCCGGCAAGGGCACGGAAGAGGAGGCGAGCGGCCATCCTCCCCAAGTCTTTGAAGTTCATGTCGATGCTGGAGAGTCCCGGTC
>JACMOZ010000152.1 GCA_014377785.1 Aeromicrobium sp. | reverse complement strand
CCTTGATCGCGCCGCACATCAGGCCACGCCCGCATCGTCACCGAGGGCAACCGGCACGTCTCGCAGTGAGCCGAATTCGCTCCACGAACCGTCATAGTTCTTGACGTTCTTGTAGCCGAGGATCTCGTGCAGGACGAACCACGTGTGCGAGCTGCGCTCACCGATACGGCAATAGGCGATGGTGTCCTTGCCTTCGTCGAGACCGGCGTCGGCATACAGCGCCTTGAGCTCGTCGTCGCCACGGAATGTTCCATCGTCGTTGGCGGCCTTGCTCCACGGCACGTTGCCGGCGGTGGGGATGTGGCCGGCGATCTGGGCGGCTTCCTGCGGGAGGTGCGCCGGTGCAAGCAGGCGGCCGGCGAACTCATCGGGGCTGCGTACGTCGATCAGGTTCTGGACGCCGATGGCAGCTATGACTTCGTCGCGGAAAGCACGGATTGACGTGTTGGGCTCCTTGGCGGCATACGTCGTCGCGGCGCGGATAGGCACCTCGGCGACGAGTTCACGGCTTTCGAGCTCCCACTTTTTGCGACCGCCGTCGAGCAGCCGGAGGTTGTCGTGCCCATAAAGCTTGAGGTACCAGTAGGCGTAAGCGGCGAACCAGTTGTTGTTGCCGCCGTAAAAGACGACAGTGTCGTCGTTGGAAACGCCTCGCTCCGACAGAAGCGCCTCGAGGCGATCCTTGCTGATGAAGTCGTAACGGACACTGTCCTGCAGGTCTTTCTTCCAGTCGAGCTTGATGGCGTTGGCGATGTGGCCCTTGTCGTAGGCTTCGCTGTCCTCGTCGACCTCGATGAGGACGATGTTGGAATCGGCGAGGTGCTCTGCGACCCAGTCCGTAGTGACGAGCGCTGATTCGCGGCTCATTGTTTACCTCCGTTGTATGCCCTGGTGGGCGTTGGTCATGGGAATTGGTGGACGGTGTTTATGCCTTTGCCGGCGTGAACCGGCGGAAGGCAAGATACGTTTCACAGCCAAGGCAGAGGCCTACGGATGCATTGAGGAGTGCTGCAATCAGGGCGAAGGCCGTGGCGACGTAGCCGATGAAGATCGCTCCGCTGAGGAAGCCGGCGAGCGCTATAACGACGAAACCGAGACCGACGAGTTGGGCAAAGCGCGGTGGACGCGCATCCTCGGTCTCAGCGGGTGCTCCCAGCCGAGGACGAACCAATTTGGCGAACAGCAGGCCGTAGGGTGCGCGCTGCAAACTGCCGAAGCCTCCCAGCGCGAACACGATGGTCTGCAAGGCGAGCAGGACAACGGCGACCTTGACCGGCGCGATCAAGGAGATCGCAAGAACGGCGGACGTGATGGCCGCGCCGAAACGCAGACCGCGGGGATCCACCTGGGTGGGTTGAGACATTTGTTGCTCCAGCGCTTGATGAGAATGCCACATAGTGGCGGGGTCCTGGGTTATCAGCGCATTCGACACAACGCGGATCGCGTCAGGCAGTTGTCGACTGCCCGGCGTCGCGTCAGATGTGTCGTGTGGAACATGTATTCAACTGTAGAGACAGCTGGTAGAACTTTCACCTTTGAGTCCCACATTATGGACGGCTGTCTCATATCGTGGCTCAGGGTCCTTGTTTGCGGGGGAAAATACCGACACGCTGAGAAACTGAGGTCGTCTTTATGCCGTTCCGGTGCATCTGAATGTTTCTGTCAGTGGGTAGTCGTAGAATCGTTTTTGAAGACGTGATCGCATCTGATTCGTCGAATCTGAATTTGGGATATTGAGACTGGCCCACTCCTGTTGCCCACGGAGTGCGCGATGGCAGGGCAAAGATTTCGCTGCTGCAAGGACGCCTCAATGACCGTTTTGTTCGACCCACACTCCCCCGCGGAGGCACACCCCGCTTGCGGGACGATGCCGCATCCGTTGGAGTCGTGCCTCCATGCGGTGGAGAGCGCTTTTGTTCTGGTGGCGGGGGTTTCTGCTGAGGGTTTGGAAGCCGAAGCGTTGGCAGGCCTGTTGGCGAGGTCGCAGAGGGTTGTGGCGCAGTCGCAGGCCTTGTTGTTCAAGTTGACGTCGGCTGCCGACCGTGCCAAGACCGCGAAAACCCAGGGTGCTGCTTCGACGGCCGATTTGTTGTCGTCGAATCTTGGTGGCGACCGCGCCGATTCGGCCCGCAACGTGCGGACGGCGAACGCGATCCACAAAACCCTGACTCAGGCTGCGATGGACAAAGGACTGATTACAAAAGCCCAGGCCGAAGTGATAGTTCGCACCCTGTCGAGTTTGCCCTCGGCTGTGTCCGTGACGCAGCGGTTGGGTTGTGAG
This sequence comes from Aeromicrobium sp., assembly GCA_014377785.1. Classification (GTDB taxonomy): domain Bacteria; phylum Actinomycetota; class Actinomycetes; order Propionibacteriales; family Nocardioidaceae; genus JACMOZ01. The sequence continues at coordinate 2,382 of JACMOZ010000152.1, read as the reverse complement.
GAAGCGCTGATCGAAGCCGCGCAAAAACTGACACTCAAAGATTTACGCCGGCGCGCCGATCGGATCGGCGACATCTTCGTGCCCGACAAGGACACCGCGGACAAACTCGAACAACAAACGTTGGTGGAGCGTGAACGTGCCGCCCGGGCCAAAACAACGTTCTGGATGGTCGACCAGAAGGATGGGACGTTCAAGGGTGGATTCATTATCCCCGAAATGCATGCCGACATGCTCAAGACGATGCTCGATGCGATTTCCGCGCCGAGGCGGGACCATTTGCGCCAGGACCAACTTGATGCCTTTGGTGAGTTGACGTGGCCGCGCCGCCAAGGCCTGGCGTTCCTTGAACTGTTGGAACACACTCCCGTCGACCATTTGCCGGCCGGCTCCACCACGTTGACCGTCAATTTTGACCACAACCAACTCCTCGAAGGTATCGGTGCGGCAACGTTGTCGACCGGGACCCGTGTTTCGATCAACGAGGTGCGCCGCATCGCCTGTGAAGCCAACCTCATCCCGATGGTTTTCAACGGCGAATCGCTCCCGTTGAACATGGGACGGGGCAAACGGCTCTTCACCCGCCATCAACGGATCGCGATCGCCAACAGGGACGGCGGATGTACGTTCCCCGGTTGCGACAGGCCACCCAATTGGTGCGAAATTCACCACGCGAATTGTTCCTGGGCCCAAGGCGGCGAAACCAACCTCTGCGACGGTGTCCTGCTCTGCAACCTCCACCATCACGCGGTTCATGACGACGGCTGGGCAATCAGGTTCGCCGCCGACGGTCACCCCGAATACCTCCCACCCAAAACCGTCGACTTCCGACGAAAGCCCAGGCGCAATCACCGCTGGAACGCCAAACACTGGAGCGCCAAACAAGGGGCCGCATGAACACAAAAGGGCTCTGCCTCCAAGCTCAAAGGGCAGTGTTGGGGATCGCCTCACCGAGGGCTGCAATCACATTTTCCCGACGTGGGAGGCCGGAGGCGCGTTGGACGACGACTCCGGCCTTGTCGAGCACGAGCACCGTAGGCGTACGCATGATGTTGAGTCGGCGCACCAGATCAAGTTGGGATTCGGCGTCGTCATCGACGGCGACGACTCCCTCGACCTTGGTGGCGATGTCGGTGAGAAGGACGCGGGTTGCCCGGCACGGCGCACAGAAGGCACTCGAGAATTGCACCAAGGTGGCCCGCTCGCCGAGGGCCATACCAATATCGGCCTCACTCAACATGTCGGCGTTATCACGCGCGGCGAAAGAGCCGTTTTTCTTGGACATCGCCCAAGCAAGGATGACGGTCACCAAGAGCGCAGCAAGAAGGACGAAAAATCCGGTCACGAGTCAAGCCTACGGATCAGGGCAATATGGTCAGGGCAATACAGATCAGGGGAATGCGGTTCAGGAGAGTGAGAACGACGCGCCGAGCAACTGGCTGGCCACGAAGACGATGGGCGCGCACAGCGCAAGCGACAAGGCGCCGGGGAACCCCCAACCGGAGGAAACGTGCCGGCGTCCCGAGCACCAAGCCCGCCCCAGCACTTGGCCGAGGATGGCGAACATCGCGATTCCAACGCCGGCAAACGCCCCGAAGAGCCACGTCATCTCAGCGCTGTCGCCGAGGAACGGAGCCGAGACTCCGCCGGCAGCAGCGGCTGCCACCACGGCAAGCGCACCGGCGATCCAGCGCTGGAGGGGAAGGAGCCAGACGAGCAAAGCAGCCGACACTGCGATGGCACAAACTGCGATAACGGGTGCACCGCCCAGCGACTTCGCAGCGCCGATCCAGCCGATGGCCAACACCGCGAACGCGCACAGTGAGACCGCATAGCCCGTGGTCAGGACGAGAGAGCCTCGGCCGTCCCGGCGCGACATTTGCGACAGCAGGGCGACGATCACACCGGCGGCCATCGCGGGCGCGAGACCTGCGAACACGCCGGAGTCAATACGCCCGACATTTCCGGCGTTGGTCCCGGCGGCTCCGATGAGAAGGCGTGGCCATAACGTGATGACGGTGCCGATGAGCCCGGCGACCGCTGCCGCACCGAAACGGGGCGCGTGGACCGAGCGGCCGGCTTCGTTGGCCGGTGAAGGGGCTGCCGCGATCATCAGTTGGACGATGACGATGACGACCGCCACCAGCAGGACGTTGGTGTACGCGGCAAGGGTCAACACCGCCGCGAGGGCGACGGACAGAAGTGTGGATTCGACGCGAGTCACCCCCGAATCGTGCCAGTTAAGTTGAGCCTCCGGCAAAGGGTGGGAGAAATTCGATAGTGTCGCCCGGTTTCAGGGCGACCTCGGCGGGTTCGCGCGCGCCCACCGGCGTCTCTCCGACGAGGATCGAACACATGGCGATGACGTCGTCGAATCGGTCCCGG
>JACMOZ010000151.1 GCA_014377785.1 Aeromicrobium sp. | reverse complement strand
GCAACTGGGCGTGCCGAATTTGCTCCACTGCCGCGGCGAACTCCGCGGGAGTGCCGTCTTGTTGTTTGCGTACGCCCACAAACCGATCGTAAGCGCACGGAGGGGCAACCTCAGGCTGTGACACTCCGGATGACCTGCGAGACTTCTCCCGTGACTACGACAGCGACCCCATCAGTGAATGACAGCGTCTTTTTGCGGGCATGCCGGGGCGAATCGGTCCCCCATGTGCCCGTCTGGTTTATGCGGCAGGCGGGGCGGTCGTTGCCCGAATACCGCAAACTGCGCGAAGGCGTGCCGATGCTTGAGTCGTGCTTCCGCCCCGACATGGTCATCGAGTTCACGATGCAACCGGTTCGCCGCCATGTCGTCGACGCGGCGATCCTTTTCTCCGACATCGTCGTTCCGCTCAAGGCCATCGGCGTCGATCTCGACATTGTCGCGGGCACGGGGCCGGTCGTTGCCGAACCCATCCGTTCGGCCGATCAGCTGGCGCAGTTGCGCGACATCGAGCCGGACGACGTCATACCGATCGTCGAATCGGTCAAGGTTGTCGTCGACGAACTTGGCACGACTCCGCTTATCGGTTTTGCGGGTGCGCCCTTCACCCTTGCGTCGTATCTCATCGAGGGCGGTCCCTCAAAGGACCACCGGCTGACCAAACAATTCATGTACACCAATCCTGATTTGTGGCACGCCCTCCTCGCCCGCCTCGCCGCCATCGCCGGCCAGTTCCTGCGCGTGCAGATCGAAGCCGGTGCCTCGGCCGTGCAACTCTTCGACTCCTGGGCCGGCAACCTATCGCTCGCGGATTATGACAAGTATGTGAAACCGCACTCGGCCGCCGTACTGTCCTCGGTCGCCGATCTCGGCGTCCCACGAATCCACTTCGGCGTCGGGACCGGCGAACTCCTGCAATCGATGGGCGACGCCGGTGCCGACGTCGTCGGAGTCGACTGGCGAGTGCCTCTTGAGGAGGCCGCCAAGCGCGTCGGCGGCGGCAAAGCGCTTCAAGGCAACCTCGACTCCACCGCGTTGTTCGCCCCCACGGAGGTTTTGAACGCCAAGGCCGCCGAAGTCATCGAGTCCGGCCGTGCCGCTCCCGGCCACATCTTCAACCTCGGCCACGGCGTCTTGCCGGCCACCGATCCGGACGCACTGACCCGGCTGGTGGACTTTGTGCACAATTACGAGCTCGCCTCATCCTGAGAGGCAGAGCATAGGAGAATGAGTCGTATGCGCGTCGCCATCATCGGCGGAGGAATCGGCGGACTCGCTGCCGCACAGGCGGTTGCTTCGGCCGCACCGGACGCCGAAATCGTTGTCCTCGAGGGCTCGGACCGGATCGGCGGCAAGTTGCGACTCGGTGAGATCGGTGGCCTCACCGTCGACGTCGGCGCGGAAGCGATACTGGCCCGACGGCCCGAAGGCACCGCCCTTATCGCAGCCGCCGGCCTCGCTGATCGCCTCGTGCATCCGGCGATGATGACGGCCGGCATCTGGACCCACGGCGCGGTGCGTCCGATGCCGCCGACCGTGATGGGAATACCCGCCGACCTCGACGCCCTGGAAGCCACCGGCATCGTTGCCGAACGACCGCGTTCGGTGGCACTCGCTCGGCCACTGGCCGACATGGCGGTCGCCGACTTCATCGGTGAACGGGTTGGCTCCGACATTGTCGACCGGCTTGTCGAACCCCTTCTCGGCGGCGTGTATGCCGGTCACGCGTCCGAGCTCTCCCTCGATGCGGCCGCCCCGCAGATTGCCGCCCTCGGAGACGATCTGTTGGCCGGAGCGGCCAAGGCCCGGGCGGCGGCCGTCGATTCCGGCCCGGTGTTTGCCGGCCTCGTCGGCGGCATTGGTCAACTCCCCGAAGCGGTTGCGCGCGCCAGCGGCGCCGAGATCCGTACGAACGCCACCGTCCGTCAACTGACTCGGACCGATGAGGGTTGGGAACTCGTCGTCGGCCCGACCACCGCGGTCGAAGTCATCCACGCCGATGCCGTGATCATGGCCGCTCCCGCCCCCGCGGCAGCCCGACTGCTCGCCGATGTTGCTCCCGAAGCGGCCTTCGCCCTTGCCGCGATCGACTACGCGTCGATGGCCGTTCTGACGTTTGCCGTGCCGCGTTCGGCCTTCCCGAAGGCACCCGAGGGGTCGGGTTTCCTGGTGCCACCGGTCGATGGTAAATCCATCAAGGCAGTTACCTATTCATCTAACAAGTGGGAATGGGTCGGCCGCGAAGCGGGGCGCGAAACCATAGTCTTCCGCTGCTCGATCGGGCGCGCCCACGAGACCGAGTTGCTGCAACGTGACGACGCAGAACTCATCGATCTTGCCCTGAGCGACCTCGGCGAAGCCGTCGGCCTCACTGGCGATCCGATCGACGCCTGCGTCACGCGTTGGGGCGGCGGCTTGCCGCAGTATACGGTCGGACATCTGACCCGGATCGCCTCGATCGAGGCCGACATTGCCACGGTGCCCGGGTTGGAAGTCTGCGGTGCGGCGTATCGCGGCGTCGGCATACCGGCCGTCATCGCCTCTGCCCAGGGAGCCGCCGCACGGATCATTTCTGATCTTGACAGTATGAAGTTATGAGTATTCCCAACAGCGGCAAACTTGCAAAGGAAATCAACGGAACTATCCGTTACGCGATGTGGTCGGTATTCAAACTCGAACGCGTCCTCGGTGACGCCGATCGTGCCGGCGAAGCGGCCGAAGTCGACGCGTTGATCGCCAAACTGGCCGCCGACGATGTAGTCGTCCGCGGAACTTATGACGTCAGTGGGTTGCGCGCCGATGCCGACCTGATGATCTGGTGGCACTCGGCAAGTCCTGATGCGCTTCAGGCCGCCTACAACGCGTTCCGACAGACCGCTCTCGGCTCGCGGATGACGCCGGTGTGGTCGCAAATGGCCGTCCATCGTCCGGCCGAGTTCAACAAGTCGCACGTGCCGGCTTTCATGGCCGAGGAGGAGGTACGCAATTACGTTTGCGTCTACCCGTTCGTGCGGTCCTATGAGTGGTACGTCCTGCCCGACGAAGAGCGCCGCGACATGTTGAAGGAACACGGCATGCAGGCTCGCGACTATCCCGATGTGCGGGCCAACACCGTGCCAGCATTTGCGTTAGGCGACTACGAGTGGATTCTGGCCTTCGAAGCGGACGAACTCCATCGCATCGTCGACTTGATGCGTGAACTCCGGGCGAGCCGTGCGCGGCTCCACGTACGCAACGAGATCCCGTTCTACACGGGCCGCATCCACAGCGTCACCGAGCTCACAGCCCTCTGGCCATAGTGTCGGGACGGCAACAATCGACCTGAGGCTCCATGTCGCATCAGGTCGATTGTTGTTGTGTGGGTTAAGAACTCGAGGGTTCGAGTTTGAGGCTGATGCCGTTGATGCAGAATCGATCATCGGTGGGAGTGTCGAACCCTTCGCCCTTGAACACATGTCCCAGGTGCGAATTGCAATTGGCGCAACGAACCTCGATGCGGCTGCGAAAGAGTGACTTGTCCTCGATGTAGACAACCCGGTCCTCGGCGAGCGGCTCGTAAAACGACGGCCAACCGCAGTGGGCATCGAACTTGGTTTCGCTGCGGAACAGTTCGACGCCGCAGGCACGACAGGCGTAGACGCCGACCGTGGAATCAGTCTCGTAGGAACTGCTGAAGGGCTGCTCTGTCCCCGCCTCGCGAAGTACGTTGAATTCGGCAGCACTCAGTTCGGAACGCCATTCGGCGTCGGTTTTTTCGACTTCAATACCCATGACGCAAGATTACCGTTGGGCATCAAACGGGACGTGCTCGAGAAGGTGAAGCGTCGGCACGTCCAGTTTGCGTTGGGCGCGTGCCGACCAGTCCAGGCGAAGGAATTCGGACACAATGTGGGGTTCGGTGAGGATAATCGCCTCGGCCGATGACGTTTTCTTGACAAGTTCGATGAGGGCGTTGATCGGGTCGTCTTCGGTGAGTTGTTCGGTGACATTCTTGGCGCGTGCCCTCAAGAGTGCGCCACTGGCTTCGAGCTCGGCCTGTCCAGCCGTCCTGATTTCGCGCTGAACCTCGGCGAGGACGTCGGGTTCGCTCGGCGGGATGATCTGGCCCGCGCCGAGGGCGCTCAGCGAGGATGAAAGCACGGCCGTGGAACTCTCCACCGGCAACAGAATGTGATAGGTAACTGGTTCGTCCAGACCCTCATGGAGGGCCACGATCTGATCCGCGTCGAGTTCGTTCAACTGGCCTTCGATGAGAAGTGCAACGTCATACATGGTGGGATCCCTTCGTCCGTGGCTCAACCTTAGTCGGACGATGATCGACTGCGGACCCACCGGGTCAGCAGCAGCTCATCGACCTGGAGCACGTGCCCGAGGGTCATGGTGTGTTCGACGGCCGACGGGCCGTGGGCGGTACGTGGAGCTGTGCCGGACGCCATGACCGGGGCGATCGACAAGCAGAGTTCGTCGACCAGATCCTGCTCGATCAGGCAGCCGTGAAGCGTCGGCCCGCCTTCGCACAGCACGCGGTTCATTCCGTATGCGGCGAGCCGGCTCTTGACCTGAATCCAGTCGATTTCGCCTTCGCCGACGGCAATGACATCGACCTGTTCGCTGAGGGCATCGATGCGGGCCGGGGAAGCGTCTGCGGTGGTGATGACGAGTTGGCCGGGGGCGATCATGGCAACCGGAATGTTGAGCGAGAGGGAGACGACGGCGATTGGTGGGACCGGTTTGAGTCCGAGACGTAATCGCAAGTCGGCATCGACCTCCTCGCGTTTGACCGGTAGATAGCCCTCCGCACGCGCCGTGCCGGCACCAACGATGATGACGTCCGCGAGAGATCGCAAGAGGGCAAACACGCTAGTGTCCGCGGGCCCACCGAGTGATCCGGAGAGTCCGTCCGAGGCAAACGCGGCGCCGTCAAGCGTGGTCACGAAGTTGGTGCGGATCCACGGTTGACTCCTCGAGGGGTAGGCATACATCTCTTCGAGGGCTCGCAAGTCCAACTCCATGCGGCAATCCTAGTCGCGGCTGACGTTGTCGGGCATACTGCCGCCATGGCAAAGACGCTTCGCGAAGCACTGGCAGTCCCTTCAGGCAAAGTCGACCTCGCGTCGTATGACTCACGCGCGAAGACGGGTTTCGACGGTTCCAAAAAAGACTCGCCGGCACTGATGAGCGCTGCGGGGGAGAGACTCGGCGAATTGCAGGAGCGACTGTTCGCCGGTGGACGCAACGAAACCGACACCAGGAGCGTCCTCCTGATCCTTCAGGGCATGGATACCTCCGGAAAAGGCGGCATCGTCGAGCGTGCCGTCGGCCTCGTCGATCCCCAAGGTGTGCGGATCACATCATTCAAGAAGCCGTCATCGGACGAGCTCACGCACGACTTTCTGTGGCGCATCGACAAGGCGCTTCCCGAACCGGGGATGATCGGCATTTTTGATCGCTCGCAGTATGAAGACGTGCTCATTGGTCGGGTGCGAAAACTTGTCGATGACAAGGAACTTGAACGCCGCTACGGCGCGATCAACGACTTCGAGGCCGCCTATGTCGAGGGCGGCGGCACTATCATCAAGTGCTTCCTCCACATCAACGCGGACGACCAGAAGCGACGTCTCGCCGCGCGCCTCGACGATCCGGCCAAGCATTGGAAATACAGTCCTGGCGATCTGGATGAGCGAGCCTTCTGGGACGAATACCAGGCGGCATACGCAATCGCTTTGGAACGTTGTTCGACCAATGCGGCACCGTGGTTCCTCATCCCCAGCGGCCGCAAGTGGTATCGCAACTGGGCCGTCGCCCAATTGCTCCTTGAACACCTCGAGTCACTGAGCCTCGAATGGCCCGCAGCGACCTTCAACGTCGAAGCCGAAAAGAAGCGACTGTTGTCGCTGTGAACCGGCGGGACGTCATCCCGCACGGGCTGTATGGGCCCCGTTGGGGATGACGTCCCGAGTGGGTTAGGCGGAGAGGGCTTCGATCGGGACCAGTTCGACGGCGCCGACGGCATACCGGGCCAGGATGACCCGGGCAACTTCAACGTCCACACCAAGCGGTTCGGCAACCGCCACTGCACCGGCCTCGGTGGCGAGTTCGGCGACACGGTCGGGCAGGAAGCCCGGTGCGAGGAAGAACGAACCCACGGCGATATGACGACGACCATCCGCGCGATGGGCGCGGACGGCTTCGCCGGCAGCCGGGGGGGCCGCCGACGCAAACGCGGCGATAGTCGGGAGGTGGTGTCGTGCACCCCACGTGCGGGCAGCGCGTGAGACCATCGCATTGGCCAGCGGGTCGGATGATCCGGCTGCCGCGAGGACAAGCGCATCGAGTTCGCGCACGCGGTTCTTGGACAACGCTTCGCGCAGTCGCTTATCGAGAACGTCGAAGAACGCCGACTCGACCCCGAGCACGTTGGTGGCTTTGATCAGAATGTCCTTGTGGCGGGCGGCGGCCGTCTCCACGGCACCAGGTACGTCGATTTTGGCGTGGTAGGCCTCGGTCAACAGCAACGGCACCACAACGATTTCCTGATGTCCTTCGGCGGCGAGACGGTCAACGACATCCTCGAAGCGGGGTGAAGAGAGGTCTAAGAACGCGGGCTCGATCCGGAGGCCGGGACGCATGCATGCGACCAACTCCGTCAGGGCTGTAATGGTGTCGGCCGATCGTGGATCACGGCTTCCGTGCGCAAGAGCGATAAGTGCTGGTGCGGTCATGTTGCATGCCTCCTTCCAGGGGCGTTTCTGTGGTGGTCAATTCAGTTGGCTGGGTCAGGTGATGTTTCCGGGGGCGAGCATCCCGATGTAGGAGAGCTTGAAGGCCCGCCGACAGGAACGGCATTCCCATTCGCCATGGGTCTCTCCGTGTGGACGCAAGTCCTCATCGCTGCAGTAAGGACAATGGAACGGTGGCGCGTGACTCATCGCATTCCCCTCATCGCAGCACGGTTTCGTCGGCCCGGGCGACCCAGCGAGCGAAGGATTCGCCATCTTTTCGTTCTTTGAGAAACGTGTGGGTCAGTTTCTCGACATAGGAATTGAGGCCTGATTCGGTCACCTTGTGGGCCCGGAGTTTGCGGCCGAAGGTGGCGTCGAGTCCCAGCGCTCCGCCGAGGTGGACCTGGAAACCGCCGACTTGTTCACCCTTCTCGTCCATCACGAGCATGCCTTTAAGGCCGATGTCGCCGGTCTGGATGCGGGCACAGGAGTTGGGGCAGCCATTGACGTTGATCGTGATCGGCACGTCGAGTTCGGGGACAGCTGACTCCAGGT
>JACMOZ010000150.1 GCA_014377785.1 Aeromicrobium sp. | reverse complement strand
TCTGCAACGATAGGCATTGGCGATGTTCCTTCCTCATTTGGGTGGGACCGGTCGTCAGACCGGTGGCCGGACCCTGAGGAGATCACCGCGCGGCACCACTGTGATGAGTCACAACCCGAGGTTTGGACAGGCTTCTAATCAAGCCAATGCGATGGGCAGGGCCGGCCACCGGCCACCGCCATAATCGGACGAGTCTCGACAAAGACACCCCAAAGGGGTCAGCGCAGCGATGAGTCACGACCATGACAGCAACAAGCGACCTGCCCTACCAGCCAACCGCAGGTCAGCCAGAAACAACACTCACAGCGCAGCGAGGTGGGGGAGTAGCCCGACCAATGTGATGCCTGAGGACATAGGAAAGTCCTGAACCTGCATTTTGCAGGATCAGGAGTTTTTTTATGGGGTTTCGTCTCGGCCCTGGTAGCCCCTTGCCGTGCGAAGCCAATCTGATTCAACGCGGGACCGTCTGAATCAGAGGATCGCGGCTCTCGGAATCACGGACATGAATTGGGGTGACCTCGCTGTCGTCGCATACTCGCGTGAAGACGCGATTGCAGAATCGAAGGCCATCGGCCCCGTGGATGAAGGAATCCTCGACGCCGAGCGCCACATTCGGTGATCAACGGCGACACGATTCTCATAACCGGCGCCTGGACACGCATCGAGGTGAGCGGCGCGCTGACAAAGGCCGGCGAGGCTCTCCTCTTCGCTTCCCGCGATGCGGATCAGGGGCAGGTGGCCCACTCGCTCGGCCTCGACGTTATGTGAGGAGTTGGGATGCACAGAGGTCGCGCTGCCCAAAGTCCACCAGATCGCAACCTTTTCCGTAATCTCGGCTGCGCACCGTGTGGAAGAATCGCCCCATGGCTAAGGAGCAGGAACCTGCAAAGAAAGCCGCCAAGCGGGTGGTGAAGAAGACGGTCGTCAGGCGGCCGATTGCCAAGAAGCCTGCCCCGACCATTCGCTATGGCCGCCCGACGGCGACCCGATTCATGCCCGCCGCAAAAGCTGCTCCGCCAAAAACGACTCAGTCCAAGGCGAAAGTCACCGCTCCGAAGCCTTCGCGCGATCTTGGTAAAAAGGCCGGAGTAGCCGGAAGGGCGGTAAGCCAGCAAACCGGCAAGGCGGCCTCGGCCGTCACCGGCGGCGCCAAAGGGGTGGCCAACAAGGTCGGTTCGGCTACCGGTTCGGCCTTCGCGAGTGTTCGCGCCTATCGACTTCCACGAATCGAGCAGACCCGAGCCTCAGCGATCGTCGGAGTGCTCATCGGACTCATCACGGTCGGCGTCACCGCCCTCTTCGCGATGGGATTCAGCCAACTGCGCGGCACTTCCACCGGCGGCGGTCGTTGGGGTTCGCTTACCGTGGTCATCGTCGCGTTCATCGCCTTTGCGCTCGGCGAATACCTTCTCGCCAAGCTGCATGTCCGCCAACCGCGGGCGACAAGTTTCCTTGGTGTCTGCCTCACCTTGTTAGCGATCATGGCATTCTTCCTCAACGTCGTCGACGGAGTGTGGGCGTGGCTCGTCCTGCCGCTACTTGGCGCCACAGCCTACGCGATAGCGCATCGTGCGGTTACTCTCGCCGATTCCAGCCGCGCCCAACCCCAATGACATAGGCCAAATAGGGTGGACGACATGACGGGGCCAAAATGGTTGGTGACTGGCACTTTTGTCACTGACCCGCGCGCCCTCGAAGAATTCTTTGCGTTCAGAGACGGAAAATTGTGAAGGTCTTTCGTCGTGCGGCCGTCCTGTCTATTGGGCTGCTGGCCGTATGCCTGCTGGCCGCCGGCTGTACCAAGTCCGGCACATCGCCGCGGGCCGAAGAGAAGGCCCCAATACCCAAAGCCGGCCAATGCATCGGCCAGGAGATCAAGGACTTTGACGACCTCGCGCCGGACTTCAACGACGTTGTCGACTGCACGAAATCGCATGTATACGAAGTCGTCGATGTCATCGCCGTGCCGAAACAATTCCTTACGGGCAACACCAAAGCCGATCGGGCAGCCAACCGCAAACAGCTCGCCACTGTCAAAGACGAGAGCGCACTGAAAACGAAATTCGAGCAATTTGCCTCAGCCAGTTGCGGCCAGGCGACCCTCAAAGCTGCGGGGCTGTCGAAACTCAGAATCGCCGGCAAGGCGGCCAGTGAGGCCGGCGTCGATCCGGTGATGGGCGGCGCGCTCAATTGGCTCAACCTGACTCCGACGGCCAACTGGATCGACGGCGACGCCAAGCTGGTGTGCTCGATCCGCTACACGAAGCACATCATCACCACCAACGACGTGGGCCCGCAACCGGTTAAGGCGAAAACCGAACTTCCCGCCTACGCGGACTACCTAACGAAGGATTTTCCGTTGGTCCGTCGTCAATGTGTGACATACGACGGCAAGGGACAACGCGCGTTGACACCATGCGATGAGGAGCATTACGGCGAAATGTTTTTCAGCTTCGATGCGCGCAGGGCCTTCGGGGATGCGTTCGTGAAATCGGTAGATCTCACCGATCCTCATGACGCCAATTGGGCGAAGATCAGCCGAGTGTGCACCGATGCGCTGCCGCTTCTGCTGGGCGAGGACATCGACAGCCAACTCACGGCGGTCGCCGAGCCCGGGCCGGGCGGCTGGGACGGCCAGAGCGACTATTACGGCACGAATTGCCTCGTGGCGCCCAAGCATGCCGAGGAGTTCGACTTGCCCGGCGGCACCCTGATCGGCAACGCCGAACAGGTCGATTTTGTGCCGTTCACGCCGAGCCAGAAAATCTGACTCAAGCTGGTTTCGACGAAATTCGTCTAGAGGAGAAGTTCAGCGATTTGCACGGTGTTGAGCGCCGCGCCCTTGCGCAGATTGTCACCGCTGACAAAAAGCACCAAACCGCGACCGCCGTCGATGCTTTCGTCCTGACGGATGCGTCCGACAAGGCTCGGATCGACGCCGGCGGCCTGGAGTGGAGTCGGCACGTCGACGAGCCGGACGCCGGGCGCATTGCCCAGAATCTCCTTCGCTCGGGCAACCGAAATCGGGTTGGCGAACTCGACGTTGATCGACAACGAATGGCCGCTGAAGACCGGAACACGCACGCACGTTCCCGAAACGCGAAGAGTGGGAAGGCCGAGGATCTTGCGGCTCTCGTTGCGCAACTTCTGCTCTTCGTCGGTCTCCAACGATCCATCGTCGACGATCGACCCGGCGAGGGGCAACACGTTGAAGGCTATCGGCGCGGCATACAGGACCGGCGCCGGGAACTCGACGGCCGAACCGTCATGGGCAAGCTCGTTGGCCTTGTCGACCACGGCGAGCGCCTGCGAATGGAGCTCTTCGACACCGGCGAGGCCCGAGCCGGATACCGCTTGGTACGTGCTGACGATGAGGCGTAGGAGCCCGGCTTCGTCATGCAAAGGCTTGAGGACCGGCATCGCGGCCATCGTGGTGCAGTTGGGGTTGGCGATAATGCCGCGCCCCCCAGATTCAACATTGGCCTTGGCGATGTCGCCGGGATTGACTTCGCTCACGACGAGGGGGACTTCGGGGTCACTCCGAAACGCCGAAGAGTTGTCGATGACCGTGACACCGGCCGCGGCAAAACGCGGCGCATGGATGCGCGACGTGGTCGCACCGGCGGAGAACAAGGCAATGTCCAGACCGGTGGGATCAGCGGTCTCGGCATCTTCGATGACGATTTCCTCGCCGCGCCACGGCAGTGTTTTGCCCGCCGAACGCTTCGATGCGAAGAAACGCATCTCGGCGACCGGGAAATTGCGCTCCTCGAGGAGTTTGCGCATCACGGCGCCGACCTGACCGGTCGCACCGACCACACCGATACGGACGCCGTCCTGAGCCCGTCGGATGCTCATCGGCCCGTACCTCCGTAGACAACGGCTTCGACTTCGTCGGAACCGAGGCCGAACGCTTCGTGCGCGGCGTTGACGGCGGCGTCGACCTGGTTTTCGGCAACGATGACCGAGATGCGGATTTCAGAAGTTGAGATCATTTCGATGTTGACGCCGGCATTGGCCAGCGATTCGAAATAGGAGGCCGTGATGCCCGGTGACGAACGCATACCGGCGCCGATAATAGAAACCTTGCCGACGCTGTCCTCGAATTGCAGACGCTCATAACCCACGTCGTCCTTGAGCCGCGCCAGAGCCGTCATCGCTTTCTGGCCGTCTTCGCGCGGCAAAGTGAAAGAGATGTCGGTGAGCGCGGTCGCGGCGGCGGAGACGTTCTGGACAACCATGTCGATGTTGATGGCAGCCTGCGCGAGCGCGCGGAAGATCGAGGCGGCCTCGCCCACCTTGTCGGGCACACCGACGACGGTGATCTTGGCTTCGCTTCGGTCGTGGGCGACGCCGGAGATTATTGCTTGTTCCATGTTGGCCCCATCTTTGACTGATTCAGCATCAACAACCCAAGTGCCCTCTTTGGTCGAGAACGATGAGCGTACGTGGATCGGCATGTTGTTGCGACGCGCGTACTCCACGCAACGCAAATGCAGGATTTTGGCGCCATTGGCGGCCATCTCGAGCATTTCTTCGTATGAAATCCTCGGGATTTGGCGGGCCGTGGGGACGATACGCGGGTCGGCGGTGAAGATGCCGTCGACGTCGCTGTAGATCTCGCACACCTCGGCCTTGAGCGCCGTGGCAAGCGCGACGGCGGTCGTGTCCGAACCGCCGCGACCCAGCGTCGTGATGTCCTTGCTGGTCTGGGAGACTCCCTGGAAACCGGCGACTATCGCAATCGAGCCCTCCGCGAGGGCGGCCTCGATGCGGCCCGGGGTGACGTCGATGATCTTGGCGCGGCCGTGTTCGGAATCGGTGATGACGCCGGCCTGTGAACCGGTGAACGAGCGGGCGTCCTGGCCGAGATTGCCGATCGCCATCGCAAGCAAAGCCATCGAGATGCGTTCACCGGCGGTGAGAAGCATGTCGAGTTCGCGGCCCGGAGGCAAAGGCGAGACCTGATTGGCCAGCTCCATCAGGTCGTCGGTGGTGTCGCCCATGGCCGAGACCACGACGACGACGTCATGACCGGCCTTTTTGGTCGCGACGATCCGCTGGGCGACCCTCTTGATACTGGTTGCGTCGGCAACCGGGGAGCCGCCGTACTTCTGCACGACAATGCTCACAGGCCAAATCCTTTGCGGTGGCAACCTCGTCTGGAGAAATCTAACGGTGCGCGACGCTGCGTACAGTCAAGTCTACCGGTTGGGCTCGGGACGGCCGATGAGCGCTGCCCCCGCCCCCGCGAGTGGTACCCGGGCCGCGCTCGTACCTCGCGCTCATCCGCGGCTTCGCCGCTGCCCGACTCGCGGGCTTCGCCCGCGCCTTGGTCACCTTCTGCGCCACTCGGCGAAGCGGGGCGGGGGTAGTTGGCTAGTGGGAGGCGGTAGCTGGCTTTAATGCACTGCGAATGCCAAACACCGTGAAGACGAGCGCGATGGTGGCGACACCGCACAGCAGCAGCAGACCCGAGGAGTAGTCGCGGTTGGCCTCGTCGTACGTCGCGCCCATCACTAACGGCGGGAAGAATCCGCCCAAACCACCGGCAGCGCCGACGATGCCTGCGACGGCCCCCGCGCGCTGCTGAGGGGTCTTGCGGCTCAGCCAGGCAAAGACGCCGCCCATGCCGAGACCGAGGAAGACCGCGAGCGCGACGAACTGTCCACCGGCCCACAGTTCCTGCTGTGGTTGCCTCGCGACCAGGGCCGCGAGGACTGCAACTCCGGCAAACGAGGCGGCCACGACCGGTTTCGCACCGATTTTGTCCGACAAGATGCCGCCGATTGGTCTGGCGATCACGGCGGCGACCGCGAAGCCCGCCGCCCTGGTCCCCGCGCCGGTCAAACCAAACTCATAGACGTCTTTGAGATAAGTCGGCAAGTAGGTCGAAAATGCGACGAATCCACCGAAGGCCACCGCGTACAAAAATGACATTTGCCAGGTCACCGGCAATTTCAGCGCGCCTATGAGTTTCGGGAGGGCAGGTTCGCGGTTGGGCGACCACCCCGGCGCATTGCTCATGAACTTCCACACCAGCACCGCCGACAACGCCAGCGCGACCGCAAGGATGACATGCGTTGTCGTATAGCCGAACCAGGCGACGAAGCGCGGGGTGAGGAAGGCCGACAACGCCGTACCGCCCATACCGACACCGAAAACGCCGGTGGCGAAACCGCGCCGTTCAGGCTCATACCAACTGTTGACGAACGGGATCCCTACCGCGAACGTCGTGCCGGCGATGCCGAGAAAGAAACCGACGACAAGCAGCATCGAGTAAGAATTCCGGTTGCCCGCCACCGCGAGAAGCAAGACGAAGGGCACCGACAGCAAGAGCAGCACCGGGAACATGATGCGACCGCCGTAGAAGTCGGTCATGATGCCGACCACAATGCGGCCGGCAGCGCCAACGAGCACCGGTATGGCGACCAGCAAAGCCTTCTGCCCCGGCGTCAACCCCAGATCGGTGGTGTAGCGGGCGCCAAGTGGGGCAATGAGGTTCCAGGCCCAAAAGCTGATGGCAAAAGCCCACGTTGCAAGGGCGAGATTCCGGACTTGGCCGGTAGGTGTATTCGACACAGCCGTCAATCTACTTTCCCTATTTTTCACGGTCGTGGGTGCCGACCGAAGACCAGCCCCGTGTGGCTTGACGGGCCCCGCTCGAACCGATGCTGTCACGGCTGCGATAGACGATGTAGGGCCTGAACAGATAGTGGAACGGTGCGGTGAAGGCATGCACCAAGCGGGTGAACGGCCAGATCATGAACAGAAACATTCCTACGAGGGTGTGGAAATGGAATGAAAACGGTGCTGCCGCCATGGACGCGATATCGGGCTGGAAAATGAACAACGACCGGAACCACGGCGCCACCGATTCACGATAGTTGTTCGCCTCCTCATCGCCCCAGACACCGGCAACCGTCGTCCACAAACCAAGGGCGATGGCGCCGACCAGCACGATGTACATCATCTTGTCGTTTTTGGTCGTCGCCATGAAGACCGAACCCATGGTGCGTCGGCGATAGACGAGAATCATCAGCCCGACCAGCGTGCAGAAGCCGGCCAGTCCCCCGACGATGAGGGCGTTCAGGTGATAGACATGCTGCGACAAACCGGCAGCATCCGTCCACGACTTCGGGATCACCAGGCCGAAGAAATGGCCCGCGATGACAAAGACCAGGCCGAAATGAAACAGCGGCGAACCGATGCGCAAAAGTCGCGATTCATACAGTTGCGTGGATCGGGTCGTCCAGCCGAACTGGTCATAGCGATAGCGCCAGATGGTTCCGCCGACGAGGACGACAACCATGACGTAGGGAAGGACTCCCCAAAGAAGATCATCCATCAAATCACTCGATTCATCATCGCGTTGCCTGCAATGGAAGCAAACGCGGATCATAGGGTTCAAGACCCACCGTTTCGGTCGGTGGCCCGGCCCCCACCATCCTCATGACGGCGTTTCGATCCGCAGGGGAGGCACCCGGGAGCGTCGAACAGATCGCGTCGAGCACTTGCGCGTAGGGACTGTCGATCTCGGTCAGCGCGATCCGCAACAATTCGATGCTGGCGCGATAACTCTGCAACAGTTCGGGGCCGTCCTGGGGATCGGCCACCGCAGCGTACTCGAGCACCATCGGCAGGAAGTCGGGGAGTTCCCCGCCCGTATCGACCAGGAAACCGCTGCCGCGGAAATGCTTCTTGAAATCACCGAGCACCTCACCGCGTCGCCGGGTGTCTCCGTCGGTCCAGTACGACAGATGCAGTGCATGCTTGCGGCTCATGTCGAACACGTCGACGTATGTCGTCCGCAAGACCTCGAGGTCCTGACCGGCAACGTGATCGAGGAAGCGCTTGAGGCAACTGCGCGCCTTGCCGGCCTTCAACTCCTCCACGGCCGCCGCCAACAGAGGCAAACGGTCACAGAAATCGTCGTCGGGATAGGAAAGACACCATGATGAGACCTGGTGAATGATGCGCGTCGAGTGCGTCATGAGTCGTCCTCCGGGCTGCGTTCGGGGAACATGCCCGGCGGCGCGCCGTTGCCGTCCCAATTGAGAAGATTGACCCGACCGCGCAGGGCTTCTTCGGAGGCCGGGACATCGGAGGTTTGACGCTGTTTGAGGGCCTGGAAGGTTTCGACCGCGACCGGGGCAGGCCTGCCGCTTGCCTCGCCGAACGGTCCCGATTCGTACATCCCCGGACCATCCTCGAAGTCCAGCGAACATCCCAACTCTTCGAGATCGTGGGCCTGCTCCATGTGAGCCTTGGGAATGACGTATCGA
This sequence comes from Aeromicrobium sp., assembly GCA_014377785.1. GTDB lineage: Bacteria > Actinomycetota > Actinomycetes > Propionibacteriales > Nocardioidaceae > JACMOZ01. The sequence continues at coordinate 39,417 of JACMOZ010000150.1, read as the reverse complement.
TCTTCGTATTTAGCGATCGCCATCAGCCGGTACATCGCATACATCGACTCCTCGGTCATGCCGACCGAGGCGGGAATGCTCTCGTCGGGTTCGCGGCCCAGCGTGATGCCACGCATGTAGGCCCGCATGGCCGCGAGTTTGCGCAAGACATCGCTGATGACCTCGGTGTCGCCGGCAGTGAACATTTCGGCGAGGTATTCGACCGGGATCCGCAAGGCGTCGATCGCACCGAAGAGGTTGCCATGATCTTCAGCATCGTGGCCCTGCTCGGACAACAAGTCGACGATCGGCGACAGCGGCGGGACATACCAAACCATCGGCATCGTGCGATATTCGGGATGAAGCGGCAAGGCAACCCGATACGTCTTTGCCAAGGCGTAGACCGGCGAACGCCTGGCCGCGTCCATCCAGTCGTCGGCAATGCCCTGCTCCCTTGCGGCGCGGATGACCGCAGGATCGTTCGGGTCGAGCAAAAGGTCGAGCTGGGCTTCGTAGAGATCCTTGTCGTCGAGAGTCGAAGCGGCCTCGGTCACGCCGTCGGCGTCATAAAGGAACAGCCCGAGGTAGCGCAACCGGCCGACGCAGGTCTCCGAACACACCGTTGGCAGGCCCTGTTCGATCCTCGGGTAGCAAAAAGTGCACTTCTCGGCTTTGCCCGACTTGTGGTTGAAGTAGATCTTTTTGTACGGGCAACCGGTGATGCACTGACGCCAACCACGACACCTGTCTTGGTCGACGAGGACGATGCCGTCCTCTTCGCGTTTGTAGATCGCACCCGACGGGCACGATGCGACGCACGACGGGTTGAGGCAGTGTTCGCAGATCCTGGGCAGATAGAACATGAACGTCTGCTCGAACTCGAACTTGATCTTGTCCTCGGACTCGCGCCGCACCTTTTCGACGATGGGATCAAGATGGCCGAGTTCGGTCGTGCCGCCGAGATTGTCGTCCCAGTTGGCACTCCAAGTGATCTTCGTGTCCTTGCCGGTGATGAGCGATTTGGGCCGGGCGACGGGGAAGTCATCCCCGAGCGGAGCATTGACGAGTGTCTCGTAGTCGTAGGTCCACGGCTCGTAGTAGTCCTTGAGCTCGGGCTGCACCGGGCTGGCGAAAATGGTCATCAGCTTCTTGAACCGGCCGCCGGCCTTGAGGACGAGCCGGCCCTTCTTGTTGAGTTCCCAGCCGCCCTTCCACTTCTCCTGGTCTTCGTGCCGGCGCGGATAGCCCTGACCGGGACGCGTCTCGACGTTGTTGAACCAGACGTATTCGACGCCGGCCCGGTTGGTCCATGCCTGCTTGCACGTCACCGAACAGGTGTGGCACCCGATGCATTTGTCGAGATTCATCACCATGCCCATTTGCGCCATTACCTTCATCAGTAAGTCACATCCTGTGAACGTCGTCGAATGGTGGACACATTGTCGCGTTGATTTCCGGTGGGCCCGAGGTAGTTGAACGCGTACGACAATTGGGCGTAACCGCCGATGAGGTGGGAAGGCTTCACCAGAAGCCGGGTCAGGGAGTTATGGATGCCGCCGCGTCGGCCTGTCGCCTCGGACTTCGGCACGTCGATGGTGCGTTCCTGCGCGTGGTGCACGTAGACAACGCCGTCCGGCATCCGGTGGCTGACAATGGCGCGACACACGAGTACGCCATTGAGGTTGGTGCACTCGATCCAGTCGTTGTCCTTGACCTCGATGGAGGCTGCGTCGGCCGGGCTCATCCAAGCCGTGGGACCGCCGCGCGAAAGCGAGAGCATGAACAGGTTGTCCTGATATTCCGAGTGGATCGACCATTTCGAATGGGGAGTCAGATAGCGGACCGTGATCTGCTTTGAACCGTCGGCACCAAGCTTGGGTTCCCCGAACAGTCGGTGCATGTCCAGTGGCGGACGATAGATCGGCAACGCCTCGCCGAGGTCCTGCATCCAGTCGTGGTCGAGGAAGAAGTGCATACGACCGGTCAGCGTGTGGAACGGCTTGAGCCGCTCGATGTTGATAGTGAACGGCGAGTAACGCCGGCCACCGGTTTCCGAGCCTGACCACTCCGGCGACGTGATGACCGCCTGTGGGCCCTTCTGGGTGTCGGCGAAACTTATACGTCTTTCTTCCGAGCCTGCGGCAAGGTCGGAGAGCTTTTTGCCCACCCGTCGTTCCAGGGTCTTGAATCCCTGAACGGCGAGTTCGCCATTGGTCGTGCCCGAATAGACAAGGATCGCTTCGGCGAACTTGGCGTCGGTGTCGATGGCCGGGCGACCGTCGGCGGCGCCGCCAAGCATGACGCCGTTGGACCTGGCGAGGCGTTCGCTCTGGCGCTTGACGTCATACTTGACGTTTTTGACGGTGAACCCGAGGGTGTCAGCGAGCGGGCCCACTGCAGCGAGTTTGTCGGCGATCGTGGTGAAGTCGCGTTCGACGATCTGGAAAATCGGCATCGTTTTGCCCGGCACCGCGATACCGTCGCGACGCCAGTCGATCGAACGCCCGCCAGGCTGCGCGGTCTGGCCCACGGTGTCGTGCTGCAGGGGCACGCTCACCAGATCCTTGCGGACACCCAGATGAGTCTTGGCCTGACGGGAGAACTCCTCGGCCAACAGGTGGAACATTTCGAAGTCGGTCTTGGCTTCCCACGGCGGGTCGATCGCGGGGCTGAACGCGTGCACGAATGGGTGCATGTCGGTCGACGACAAATCATGCTTTTCATACCAAGTCGCTGCGGGGAAGACGAGGTCGGACAACAGTGTCGTCGATGTCATCCGGAAATCGGCTGAGACAAGCAAATCGAGTTTGCCCTCCGGCGCCTCGTCATGCCATTTCACATCGTTGGGGCGGCTCGGGCTGTCGTCGCCCATGACGTTGGAATGCGTGCCGAGCAGATGTTTGAGGAAGTATTCGTTGCCCTTGGCCGAGGAACCCATGAGATTCGAGCGCCACAAAACGAGAGTTCGGGGCCAGTTCTCGGGGGCGTCGACATCATCGATGGACGGCTTGAGCGAACCGTCCACGAGCCGTTCGGCAACATAGGCAGGCACATCGGTGGCACGGCCCTCGGCGACGGCGGCCTCCGCCTGATCGGCGAGATCGAGCGGATTCACATCGAATTGCGGAAAGAAAGGCATCCAGCCGTTGCGCGCGGACTGGGCGATCGTGTCCGCGGTATGCATGCCGGCGAGGTGGCCCTCGGCGAGTGGTGAGGACAGTGAGTCGGCCGAATATCCGTCATTGCGCCACTGATCGGTGTGCATGTACCAATACGTGGTGCCGGTCATGGTGCGTGGCGGCCGCTGCCAGTCGAGCGCGTTGGCCAGTGAGATCCAGCCGGTGATGGGGCGGCACTTCTCCTGCCCGACATAGTGCGCCCAGCCGCCACCGTTTTTCCCCATACAGCCGGTGAGCATCAGTAGCGAGAGGATCGCACGATACGTCGCATCGCCATGGAACCACTGACAAATGCCGGCGCCCATGATGATCATCGACCGGCCATTGGACTCCTCGGCGTTGCGGGCAAATTCGCGGGCGATGCGGATGCACGCCTTGGCCGGAACGCTGGTGATCTCTTCCTGCCACGCGGGCGTATAGGGCGAGGACACATCGTCGTAGTCGGCCGCCCAGTCTCCGGGCAATCCTTCGCGGCCCACACCGTATTGGGCGAGCATGAGGTCGTAGACCGTCGTGACCAGCTCGTCACCGATGCGCCGCACGGGCACGCCGCGGCTCAGAATTTCGCCGGAACCGTCGGGCTGGTCGAACAGCGGCAGTTTCACCTCGACCGTCTCGCAGTCGTCGGCATAGACCGAAAGGGCCGGCCGAACTCCTTCGAGATCGAGGTTCCATTTGCCCTCGCCCGACTCCGCATAGCGGAAACCCATGGAGCCATTAGGGACGAAGGGATCACCGGTCGACTCGTCGAAAACGACGGTCTTCCACGCGTCTTCGGGGGCGCCCGTGTGCGGTTCGGCCAGATCGGCGGCCATCAGGAACTTGCCTGGAACGTAGCCGCCGCTCTTGTGCGCCTTGAGCCGGATGAGGAACGGAAGGTCGGTGTAGGTGCGGACATAGTCCTGGAAGTACGGCACTTGCCGCTCGATGAAGAACTCGCGAAGCATGACGTGCCCCATCGCCATGGCCAGCGCCGCATCCGTTCCGGCCTGCGCCGGCAGCCACTCGTCGGCGAATTTCGTATTGTCGGCGTAGTCCGGGCTGACGGAGACGACCTTGGTGCCCCGATATCGGACTTCGGCCATCCAGTGGGCGTCGGGCGTGCGGGTCACCGGCACATTCGAGCCCCACATCATCAGGTACGTCGAGTCCCACCAGTCGCCCGATTCGGGCACATCGGTTTGGTCCCCGAACACTTGCGGGCTTGCCACCGGAAGGTCGGCATACCAGTCATAGAACGACGTCATCACGCCGCCGATAAGCTGAATGAAGCGGTTGCCGGCGGCGTGCGAAACCATTGACATGGCCGGGATCGGCGAAAACCCCGAGCACCTGTCGGGCCCATAGGTCTTGATCGTGTAAACGTGAGCGGCGCTGGCGATCTCGGTCGCTTCCTTCCAGGACACTCGCACGAGTCCGCCCTTGCCGCGGGCCTTCTGATAGCGGCGGCGGCGTACGGGATCGCGCTGGATGTCGGCCCACGCGAGGACTGGATCTCCCAGACGATTCTTGGCTTCGCGGTACATCTCGACGAGCACGCCGCGCGCATAGGGGAAGCGGACACGCGTCGGCGAATACGTGTACCAGGAGAAGGCTGCACCGCGGGGGCAACCGCGGGGCTCGTATTCGGGGCTGTCCGGGCCCACCGACGGGTAGTCGGTTTGCTGGGATTCCCAGGTGATGATCCCGTCCTTGACGTAGACCTTCCACGAACAAGAGCCGGTGCAATTGACCCCGTGAGTTGACCGAACAACTTTGTCGTGACTCCACCGGTCGCGATAGAACACATCGCCTTTGCGACCGCCTTCGCGGAAGACGGCACGGCCGTCGTCGGAGCCGTCCCATTTTGTAAAGAAACGACCCACCTTGAGCAAAGTATCCGAGGCTGCGCCGTCCAAGCCGATGTCGCGTTTCGCGTCGTCCATACGTCGACCGTACCCCGCGGCGGACTCGATTAAACACTGCCATTTAAGGCAGACTTTCCTTGTCAAATCAATTCGTTACATCCGCTTGCTGGAAGGTGCGCCATGTCAGCTGATGGCCTGCACGACCGCCAATTACCGGCCCCCGGCGTTTGGTCGCCGTGGCGAACTGTCCTCGGATTCGGCGTCGTCAGCCTGTCGGCCGACCTCGTCTATGAGGGCGCCCGGTCGATCACCGGTCCGCTCCTCGCTTCGCTCGGGGCTTCGGCCCTCCTGGTCGGCGTCGTGACCGGAGCCGGTGAGGCGATCGCCCTCGTGTTGCGGCTGTTCTTCGGCAGCCTCGCGGACCGCACCGGCAACTATTGGGGCCTCACTCTCATCGGATATGCGCTCACCGCCGTCTGCGTCCCGCTGCTCGCGATCACCCCGTTCATCGGCGCCGCCGGCCTCACCGTTGCCTGCGTGCTGATCCTCGCCGAGCGCACCGGCAAGGCCGTGCGCAGCCCGTCCAAGTCAGCCCTTCTCGCCCAGGCTGCCGGTCAGGTTGGCCTGGGACGTGGCTTCGGCGTACACAAGGCGCTCGATCAGATCGGCGCCTTCTCCGGGCCACTGATCGTGGCCGGGGTCGTGGCCGTTTCCGCAGCGATCTGGCCGGCGATGGCCGTCCTCGCGATCCCCGGAGCGCTGTCAATCACCTTGCTGTTATGGATCAAACGCAAAATGCCCGATCCCCCGGTTGCCGACAACACTGTCGTCGAACAGGGTCCCATCGCCCGGAATTTCGGCATGGATTTGCCCCGACCCTTCTTCATCTTCGCCACGGCGGCCGGAGCTGCCACAGCCGGACTTGTGACGTATGGGCTCATCGGTTTCCACCTTGCCGAGGAGAGGATCGTCCCGGTTGCCGGCGTCCCCGTCCTGTACGCGCTCGCCATGGCCGTAGCCGCCGTTGCTGCGCTCGCCAGTGGCTGGTTCTTTGACCTTTGGGGCGGGAAGGTCCTTTTCGCGTTGCCCGTCCTGGTGTCGCTGGTCCCGCCGTTGGCCCTGTCTTCTCGCCTCCCGCTGGTCGTCGCCGGCGTCTGTGTGTGGGGTGCCGCGGTCGGCGTACAGGACTCCACCGTCAAGGCCCTCGTCGCCGACCTGGTCCCGGCTCCCAAGCGGGCAACCGCCTACGGCGTCTTCGCGGCGATCCAGGGCGGCGCAGCGATCGCCGGCGGCGCGCTGGCCGGTTATCTGTATTCTCGCTCGATCATCTCGCTGACGATCATCATCGCGGTGGTCCAGGCCGCGGCGCTCGTACTCCTGATAGTGAACACTCGCGCAGTGCGTTCAGGTTCCAGCAAGGTTCGCTGACTACGCTGAGGTGTATGAGCACGGCGATAGGTGGGGTTCGTCCTGGCTGCCTGATCGAGTGGCGCGAATCTGGCAGCGAGCGGCGCGGATTTGGGGTTTTCAACGGTCAGAAGCACCCAATCTGCGCCACTCGGTGAGGATTAACTAACTGATAGCGTGACGACCTTCGAAAGCCCGACCCAGCGTGAGTTCATCGGCATATTCCAGGTCGCCGCCGACGGGCAATCCGCTCGCGAGTTTGGTCACGCGGAGGCCGAGCGGCGTGAGCATCCGGATGAGGTAGGTCGCCGTCGCCTCACCCTCGAGGTTGGGGTCGGTGGCGAGTATCACTTCCTCGATCGTGCTGTCAGCGAGGCGCTGCAGAAGTTGCTTGATCCGCAATTGATCCGGGCCGATACCGGCGATGGGCGAGATCGCTCCACCGAGCACGTGATAGCGGCCGCGGTATTCGCGGGTGCGTTCGATCGCGACGACATCTTTGGACTCCTCGACGACGCACAACACCGAGTCGTCACGGCGAGGATCGGTGCAGATGCGGCACTCGGGCAACTCGGTAACGTTACCGCAGATCGAGCAGAAATGGACTTTGGCCTTGACGTCGACGAGGACCGCGGCGAAGCGGCGTACGTCGTCGGGGTCGGCGTCGAGCAGGTAAAACGCTATGCGTTGCGCACTCTTGGGGCCGATTCCGGGCAACTGGCCCAGTTCGTCGATCAGGTCTTGGATCACACCGTCATACATAAGGGATTCAGTCTATGAGGTCCCACCAATACGGGCGCCGGTTGGACGAGCGTGTCGAACGTCTTCCCGGCGAGGCAGCGCAACAGTTGCAGACTCGGCAACTTAAACTCTTGCCGTAGTGGCAACTGATCCGTTAGCGTCATGGACATGACACGAGACACCAACTCCCGCCGGATGCTCGAGGCTCTGGAGGAGGACCGCGCCCGACTGAGCGAGAGGGTCCGCATGCCAATCTGGCTCGCCCCGACCATCGCCTTCCTCACCGCCGCGTGGGTCGCCTCACCCGCCGTCGGCGACCAAGCCGCGTCCTCCGCCTACCTCATCAGTGTGGGTGGCATCGTGCTCGCGATCTACCTCGCCGTTCACACGGCAGGTGTACGCCACGGCTGTCTCCGCGGCCGTGCTTACTGGATCGTCGGTGCGGCCAGCGCGATCGGCCTGGCGCTCTACAGCACGAGCCTTGGGCTAGTCTCCCTCGACCTGCGCTGGTGGGTCATCCTGCCCGCCCTCGCCGCGGCCGGAACGGGGTATGAAACCACACGCCTCGTCGAGCGCGACAGCCTGGCGAGCGTCACCCGTGGCCGCTGACCGCAGCCCCGCGACAGACCGGAACAAAGTGGCCTTCGACGAGATCGTCCACGCACCGATGCGCCTGCGGATCTGCGGGCGGCTGTGCGCGGTCGACGCACTGTCCTTCGTCGTCTTGCGCGACACCCTGGACCTGACACCGGCCACGCTGTCCAAGCACCTCAAGGTCCTGACCGACGCCGGTTACGTGACCATGGACAAGACGGCCAGCCGGGAACGCGCCGACTTCCGCCGAATGGCCTGGGTTCGCCTCACACCCATGGGCCGGAACGCCTTCGACGGCCATGTCGCCGCCCTCCGGGCCATTTGGGAATAGCACGTTGATTTGGCCCCAGGTTTGGCGCCCAGCTTGTGCCGCGATCGATCGAAGACATGAGGTAGTAACGTCGGGTCCATGCCACTCAACGTTTTCGCCGGAGGTCAGGTGGGAGCTTGGCAGGTCGAAAGTATGGAGCCGGTGACCGGGCCGCCTTTGCCGATGGTCTCACGTTTGGCAGTGCTGACCGGGCCATGTGTATGCGACGTTGCGCCGGTCTGGACGCTGCGCGGAATGACGAGCTACAAGCGCTACACGCAGCGCAACGAGCAGGAGACGCTCGACGCCAGGCAGCCACAACTCGGCCGGCCGGAAGCAACCCGCGCGGCTCTCATCCCCATCACCAAGTCCGATTCGTGGTGGCTGCTCGCTCAGGACGAACGTCGCGAACTCCTTGAAGAGACTTCCCACCACATCACGATCGGGTTGGAGTACCTGCCAGCAGTCGCGCGCCAGCTGTATCACGGTCGTGACCTGGGCGAGCCGTTCGACTTCCTCACTTGGTTCGAGTACGCGCCCGAGGACGCCTCCGCGTTTGACGAGCTTTTGAACCGACTCCGCGCGACCCCTGAGTGGGGCTACGTGGAACGTGAGGTCGACATCCGCCTTGCGCGGTGACCCACCTTCTCTCGGCTCTGCTTCTGGGAGTCTTTGCCGACTTCCGATAGGCCAAGCACGTTCGTCGCGTCCGATGCTGCCTGCGGATTTTCCCTGGCTGCGGCTGCCAGGGAAAGTGGCCGGGAAGTGGAGGCCATTTCGACGGCCAGGATCAGCTGTGCCCAAGGATGGGGACTCGAAGGTCGAGGAGTTGTTGGGCATGCACTGGCACGTGGTCCTCGGCGAGACCATCGATGAGGGCGGCAAGCGGGATCGGCTGGTCCAGGACGAGCGCGTCGTTCGACAAGATGAGCGACGGCACCGGAACCGAGGTTGCTTCGCCGTTGAGTTGATCGGCGATATCACAAAGGACGGTGGCCTGGCTCCGGACATGATCGATTAATTCTGCCCTTCCCGAGTGCTCGGCGATGATCCGGTCAAGATTCCAGGTGGCGAGAGTAATCCGGTTGTCGAAGGTGGGGCGCGAGCCCGAGACGACACCAAGCGCGACGGCCGCGATCGCGGCGTCGACGCTGATCAGATGAGCCAATATTTGATCGGCGTTCCATCCTCCGTCGCCGGCGTCGCCGAGGTCGGGCATGGCCGCCACATCGAGCAATCTTCCGTAAGCGCTTCGAAGTGCTGTCGTGTCCATGACGTCTTTCCTTTCAGTCGGGTACGCGTCGTCCTTCATTGCGGGTTCGCGGCTAGCCGCTCAGGTCCCCCGCCGCTGACGGTCGCGGTGGTGTCGGATTCACTGCTTTTGGCTGCGCTGGATTGCTTCGGCAATCTGCTTGATACGACGCAGTCGGGCGTCCCAGGTCGCCCCGACTGTCGAGAGCTGCGCTACCGCGCGGGCGAGTTGCGCATCGTCCACCCGGTAACGCATCTCCCGTCCGGCCGGTGTGACGCGGACCAAGCCGACGCGGTCGAGCACCCCGAGATGCTTCGCGACGGCTTGACGCGTCACGGGCATCTGCTCGCTGAGGCTGGTTGCCGTTCCATCGCCATCGGCCAGGAGCAGGTCGAGGATCCGTCGCCGGGTCGGCTCTCCGATCGCCGACCACAGGTCGTCGTCGACAACAGGAGTCATGGGGTAGAAACCAGCTGCGTGAGGTACTCGCTGAGGTGGGCCAGGTGGGTATCCCAGCCGACGACGTGCTCCTGGTAGGCCTCTTCGAGGATGGCAATCTCCCAGCCTTGCTCGCGGAACCCGGTCTCGGTGAGCCGAAGCACGGTGCCGGCGCCCGACGGGACGAGCTCGAAGGTCACCAGCAGAGAGTTGGCCGGGGTCGGGACCTCACCGCCGGGATAGACCCAGCGAAAGGAGAATAATCGAGGAGGTTCAGCGTCCACCACGGTGATCGGGACGACCATCGCCTGGGCTGCGGCCTTGTCGCCCCAGGCAAGCTCACCGATGGCACCGGGGACCGGCTCGAGGTCTGTCTCGGCGCCCCACCACTCCCGGATGTGCGCGGGGCTACTGATGACCTCGAATACCACCTCTGGCGAGGCATCGATGTGGAACTCACGCTTGATTTTTCCGTATTCCATAATCTTCCTGCTTTCCGCAATGTTTGGTTGCGCATCACAGTAGTCCATGGTTACCCGGTCACGCAACCACTGGTTGCTTGTCGGTGGTTGACTAGGTCTTCCGAGCCCCCACGACATGATCGCGACTTGGATGTTGTTGCTGACCGCCATCCTCGTTGGGATGCGGTGGCGGCTAGTCCGATCAGCCGACCCATCAGTCTTCGCCGCGTCACATACCTGGACCCAGGCGATCAACTACGGTCGCCGTGGTCGCCAAAGTTGGCACCTACCGGATACCGGATAGCCCTGCTGGTGGGATCGCAGGGTGGCGGAGAAAATTATCAAGTAAGGCATGACCGGCGGCCGTGAGGATTGATTCGGGGTGCATCTGCACGCCTTCGATCGGGTAGGACGTATGACGAACACCCATGATGACGCCGCTCGCCGTATGCGCCGTCACCGCGAGTGCGTCGGGCACGGTCGACGGGTCGATCACGAGCGAGTGATAGCGCGCCGCGACGAGCGGACTGGCTATGCCGGCATAGGTGCCTTGGCCGTCGTGGTGGATGAGCGAAGGTTTGCCGTGGACGACTTCGGGCGCGCGCACCACGGTGGCGCCGAAGACCTCGCCGATGCACTGGTGGCCCAGGCATACGCCCAGAGTCGGAACGAGCGGACCGAGACGACGGATCGCCTCGCTGCTGATGCCGGCATCGGCGGGTGTGCCCGGTCCGGGCGAGACGACGAGGTGAGTGAATTCGCCACGCTCGTATGACGCCATGAGTTCATCGACGGTGACAGCGTCGTTGCGGACGACCCTCGTCGATGCGCCCAACTCACCAAAATACTGCGCCAGGTTGTAGACGAAGGAGTCGTAGTTGTCGATGAGGAGAACCCTCGCCCCCCTCGGCGGTGACTCAGCGTCCAGGTCAAGCCCCGCGCTGGACGCTAACTCACCGCCGCCTGGACGGTCGAGCCACAGGTCCCAGAGTTTTGCCTTGATCCAGGCCGTTGTTTTGCCGGCGGGCCAGGCGCCGACTCCTTCACAAGCGATGACCGGGACGACGCCGCGCAGCGAATTGGTGACAAAGACTTCGGTCGCGGCGGCGAGATCGTCGACAGTCACACGGCGCTGGAACACGGGTATGCCGGCTTCGAGCAGGATCTCGACGACGCGGGCGCGAGCCGTGCCGGGGAGATTGCGGCCGTCGAGCACCGGCGTGTAGACACCCTCGTCGCGCACCACGAAGATGCTTGCTCGGGCCGTCTCGAGGACGGCTCCGTCGTCAGCACACAGCAGCACATCGTGATCGGGGGCCAGTTCGGAGGCGAGGAGCCGCCGGTCGCACCATTTGTGGGCTCCGATCCACGCCGGAATCGTCCGCGGTATCAGCGTCCAGGCCTTGGCGTCGCTGCTGAGCGGTGAAGTCTCGATGGCGACATCGGTCAACCCGTCGGCCCGCGGAACGGCCACGATCCGCATCCGGTGACGACCGCTCAGCCTCAAAATATTGGCCCGCCGCTCGACGGCTCCTTCGAGCCCAGCGACGATCGTCGTGCCGTAAACGGCGCGCACGCTCGCATCGAGCCGGGCCAGATGCATTTGGGCGTCGACAGCGCGGCCGTCTTGGATGAGCAGGGTCTCGAAGACACCTTGGGCCGCGTCGATGTCGCCGACATGCTTTTCGACGATCTGTGTGCGGTCTTCGGGCTCCTCTGGGACCGTGGCACTCAGCTCGAGACGGCCGCCGATCGCGTCGATGAGCGGCCGCGCCTTGACCAGACATTCGGCGTATTCGCCCTCGGGCGTCGAGTCGGCCACAACCCCGCCGCCGACCCCCAGCCATACGCTGTCGCCGGCGAATTCGAAGGTACGGATGACGACATTGAGTTCGAGCCCGGCGCAGGGGCTCACGTGTCCGATCGCGCCGGTGTAGGCCTCGCGACCCGTCGTCTCGAGCGTGTTGATGATTTCCATGGCACGAATCTTGGGCGCCCCGGTGACCGAGCCCGGCGGGAATGTCGCCCGCAACAAATCGGAGTCGCGTATGCCCGGGCGGAGGTGGCCGACGACATCGGAGACGAGGTGCCAGACGGCATGGCGTTCGGCACGGTTGATCGCTGGAACCCGGACCGTGCCCGGCACGCTCACGCGGCCGAGGTCATTGCGCATGAGGTCGACAATCATGATGTTTTCGGCACGGTTCTTGGCCGAAGCTACGAGCTCGGCGACGTCGACATCGAGCGAAACGGTGCCCTTGATCGGCGAGGACAACACTTCGTCGGCGGTGCGTCGCAAGAAGAGTTCGGGCGACATGCTGACCAGGGCGCCTTCGGGGCGTCGCACAAAGGCGGCGTACGCGGGTCGCAGCTCGGCGACGCCCTGGCAAAACACGTCGAGCGGATCGCCGCTGAACGGTGCTTCGAGCCGCACGCAGAGGTTGGCCTGGAAGACGTCGCCGGCCCTGATGTGTTCGAGCGTTCTGGCAAGAACAGCCTTGTGCTGCTCCGGCGTCGGCGTCATCGCGAAGGTGCCGACCTCATAGGCGGTCGGGACCGGCGCCGGTTGGCTTAGGAGTCCGCGAAGACGTTCATACTCGACGTCGATCAGTGCGGAACGTTCATCGGCGACGAGGGCTTCGAACCACCAGTCACCCGCGGTGCGACGAACGACATAATCGTAATAACCGAGAGTGAAAGCGTCTTGCGAGAGCGGTCGCGGCGGTGAGGACGGCAACCGTTCGAGAGTCGCGCCGAGTTGATAACCCCACGAGCCGATCCAGCCGCCGCCGAACGCGCCGGCAGCATCGTCGATCGGATCGAGGTCGATGCCGCCGAAGGGATCGCGGTCGAGTTCGCGGACCGGGTTGAACGCGAATAATGCTTCGCCGTGATGCCACGCCCCGATCAGGGCAACGAGTCGGGGTTCGTCGCGCAGGAGACGCAGAATATCGAGCGGATCGAGTGCCGTGTCGAGCCGGCGCCTGCGCAACTCAGGTGCGGTTTGGGGTGATCTCTTCAATGACCTCAGCGCCCAACTCACGCGTCAGCAACTGCTCGGGATCGATTTCTTCGGTCTCGACAATCGGGTCATCGCGGTCAGCCGAGGCATCGAGTTCTTCGGGCGTTTGCGGCGACTGTGGGTGCAAGATGGCCTCGCGGACCTCAGCGGTCGCGCCCACCCCGCGCGGAGCGGTTGGGGCCTGCTCGCCGGGTTGCGGCGTGGGTTCGGCCGAGGGGTCGACGATCGTGTCGATCTTCCAGTTGGTGCCGAGGACCTGCTGGATGGCCTGTTGGACATAGGCGTCGGAGCCGCTCTTGAGGAACGAGTCGCGAGCGCCGACATTGACGAGGGAAATTGTCAGGGTATCGCCGTCGAGCGACGTGACCTGCGCGTTCTGGCTCAGCATGACCCAGGTGAAGCGGCGCAGAACCTTGACCTTGTCGAGAATGTCCGGCCACAAACGGCGTACGTCGGCGATGGCTATCGCGCCGACGGGCTCGGGTTCGGGCGTTGGTTCCTCCGGTACTGGCACGGGAACTTCCGGAATGCTCGCTTTTGGAATGCTCGCTTCCGGCTGAGCGTGACGTTCGGCAGGGATTTCACGGCGCGTCTCCTGCGAAACGTCACGCTCAGCGGGAACCGGAACCGGGGGCGGGGCGGGGGCGGCAACCGGGGCCGCCGAAGAAACTGCGCCGGCGCCCGGATCGATGGCCAAACGGCGCTCGATCCGGTCCAGCCGGGCCTGGAAACCCTGAGTCGAATTGTCTGCTCCGGGAAGAAGAATTCGGGAGCACATGAGTTCGAGCAGCAACCGGGGCGCCGTGGCCCCGCGGAACTCCAACAGTCCCCCGCTGATCAGGTCAGCGGCGCGGGTGAGGTCAGAGGGCCCGAAGCGGCCGGCCTGGTTTTGCAGCCGCTCGGCCCGGTCACCGGGGACTTCGAGGAGACCGTGCTCGATCGCGTTGGGGACTGCCGACACGATGATAAGATCGCGCAGGCGCTGCAACAGGTCTTCGGCAAAACGGCGCGGATCCTGCCCCACCTCGATGACCTTGTCGACGACACCGAAAACCGTCGCGCCGTCGCCGGCCGCCAAAGCGTCGATAACCTCATCGAGCAGCGAATCAGGGGTGTAGCCCAGAAGAGTCGAGGCGAGTTCATACGTGACTCCGTTGGGACCGGCGCCGCCGAGAAGCTGGTCGAGGACGCTCAGGGTGTCGCGCACCGAGCCCGCGCCGGCGCGGACGACCAGGGGCAACGCGAGCGGATCGAGGATAACGCCCTCGGCTTCGCACAACTGGAGGAGATAGTCGCCGAGGACTTTCGGCGGCACCAGCCGAAACGGGTAGTGATGTGTGCGTGAACGGATCGTCCCGATGACCTTGTCGGGCTCGGTCGTCGCGAAAATGAATTTAAGGTGCGGCGGCGGGTCTTCGACGAGTTTGAGCAGGGCGTTGAAGCCTTGCGGCGAGACCATGTGCGCCTCATCGATGATGTAGACCTTGTAGCGACTGCTGACTGGGGCAAAAAAAGCACGTTCACGCAGGTCACGGGCGTCAACGACACCACCGTGGCTGGCCGCGTCGATCTCGATGACGTCCATACTGCCAGGGCCGCCACGGGCAAGGTCACGGCAACTCTGGCATTCGCCGCAGGGATCGGCGATCGGCGCCTTTGCGCAATTGAGGGCACGGGCGAGGATGCGCGCGCTTGTCGTCTTGCCGCAACCGCGCGGTCCGGAAAACAAATATGCGTGATTGACCCGGTTGGCGGCGAGGGCGTGGCGCAGGGGTTCAGTGACGTGATCCTGACCTATAACTTCGGCGAAAGTTTCAGGTCGGTATCGGCGATATAGCGCAAGCGGGGCGTCCACGTATGAACCCTAACGAGGACGCCTGACATTGACCATGTCGAGGCCTGGGATGGACGCGTATGACGGGGTGGACACAATGGTCACGTGGCCGAAACGAAGGAGATCTACAAGACACTCGACTTCGCCCTGCGCGTGGGTGAAATGTTGCTTTCCAACGGTGCCGGCGCCCCCGATGTATCGGCCACCATGGGCTCGATCGTGCACTATCTCGGGCTCCGCGCCGCATCCGTCGACGTGACGTTCACGCGCCTGACAATCAGTCATCAGACGAGTTTTGACGAACCCGCGTTGACCCAGACGCGGAATGTGACGCAGCGCGACATCGACTACGACGATCTGACCGCGGTGGACCAGCTCGTGACGGCCTTGCTGCAGGGCAAGATCGGCCGCGATGAGGCCCGTACGCAACTCGCCCAGATCGCCTCCTCGGGCCATCGCACTCCGCGATGGGCCATCACGGCGAGTTGGGGAGCGATCGGAGCGGGCGTCGCACTCCTGCTCGGTGGTGACTGGGTCGTCGTCCTCACCGCGCTGGTCGCCGCGGCCGGCATCGAAGTCCTGCAACGCTTGCTGGACCGGCGGCGCTTTCCATTCTTTTATCAACAAGTCGCCGGAGGACTCCTCGCGACCTTGCTCGCCATCGGCGTCGCGGCCACCGATGTCGCCGTCGATCCATCCCTGGTCATCACCGCCAGCATCGTCATGCTGTTGGCCGGCCTCGGTTTCATCGGCGCGGTTCAGGATGCACTCACCGGTTTTTATATCACCGCTGGCGCCCGGCTGCTCGAAGTCATGATCGCAACGGCGGGCATCATCGTCGGCGTCAGTGGCGGCTTGGGATTGGGCAGTGTGCTCGGTGTCGACATCGCGCTCGAACCTGGCATCGCCGAGTTGTCGCAGCTGCCCGTCATGATCTTCGGTGCCGCCCTCGCCGCTTCGGGCTTCGCCTTTTCGGGGCATGCCCCGACGCGGGTACTCCTTCCGATCGCGGTGATCGGCGGCGTTGCTTCGGCGATTTATTTCCTCATGACGCAGCAGGGATTCGGTCGGGCGTGGGCTTCGGCCATCGCGGCCATCACGATCGGTGTGGTGAGTTATTCGGTAGCCGGCTGGGCGCGCGTTCCACCTCTTGTCATAGTGGTCTCCTGCATCGTGCCCTTACTTCCCGGCCTGTCGATTTATCGCGCGCTGTCCCTCATGGCCGCCGGCGACAGCAACGGAATACTGGCCCTGGTCACGGCCGCAGCAGTCGCGATTTCTTTGTCATCGGGCGTGATTCTGGGTGAGTATGTCGCTCAGCCGCTCAAGCGTGAAGCGCGCCGGCTCGAACATCGACTGGCCGGTCCCCGACTCGTCGGACCCCTGCGGGCACGTGCGGTCAGGAAGAATACGAAGAAATAGTTTCCCGTATTGACTGCACTTTTTATTCAGGGTCATCCGTGCGCTGCGTGATGCGATCTATCCCGAGGAGCTCGACAAGGACTGGGCCAAGGGCATGGACAAGCAAGACCTCCAGGTCAACGCCGTCCCAGCCGGCTTTTCCCCCGCGGCTATGCCCTATTTTGCGGCGGCTCCGTTGTCACCGGTTTCCTTTCCACCACCATTGGTGCGAAGTTCAGTGCTGTTCTCGGCTCCAGCAGCGCACCCCGGGACGAGGACGACAACCGCACCGGTTCCGAACGACGCATAGACGGTTTCGATGAACTCATCACCCGAATTCTTGAGTCGGGGCTCCCCTCGGATAAAGGCATCCGCCCGCACGTCTCGGTGATTGTCGACGCCAACACCCTCGACGCCAACGCCGGCACACCCGCTCAACTCGCCGGGTTCGGGTCCATCGGGGGTCAACTCTTGGGCTACATCACCTGCGGCTCCGATATGACCGCGATCCTCCTACGCGGCAACACTGATGTCCTCGACGTCGGACGGTCCTACCGCCTCGCCACGTTGAAACAACGCCGCGCGGTCATCGCCCGTCAAAGTGGCCAATGTGCAACACCGGGGTGTCACAACACGCGCCTCGAAATGCACCACCCCACCTGGTGGTCAAGGGGAGGCACAACCAACACCGACAACCGGCCCCTCCTGGCCGCTTACCGCCAACGACAAGACACCCATCGCGAAAACTGGCACATCCGCCAAACCACCCACAACGTCAGACAACGACACACCCAACAACTCACCAGAACATAAAAGGTCGATTCAGCTGACAAATAGTTCAGCGCGCCCCAACGGTCACACCGACGTACCGTTTGAGGAATGACTCCCGTGCGGCGGTGGCTCCTCGTGGTGTTCGGGGCCACCCTGATCGTCGCAACGCCGGTGGCCATCAGCCTGATTCCCGCGAGCAGTTCGGTCGTATCCGCAAACACTCTGCGACAGCAAATCGCCCATTCGAGCACTCTCGCGTGGTCCGGCGCCGTCAAAACGCGTGGGACGCTGAAGATCCCCGCGACGAACTCTTTCGGCGGCATCTCCGCACTGCTCGGCGACAACAACTCGCTGCGCGTGTGGTGGCGCGACCCCACACATTGGCGGGTCGACAAAATACGTCAAACCGGCGAGACCGACCTCATCCGCAACGGCTCGCTCACCACCAGTTGGAATTTCGAATCCGAGACAGCCACCATGACTCCCTATTCGGCAGTTCGGCTGCCCGATGCCTCAGATCTGCTCCCCTCCCGTCTCGCCAAGCGGTTGCTTTCAGGAGCTACCGCCGCGGAAGTGTCGCGGTTGCCATCAAAGCGTGTAGCTGGGCTCAGCGCGGCCGGCCTCCGGCTCAACCCGTCCGATCCAAGGTCGACCATCGACCACGTCGACGTATGGGCTGACACGGCATCCGGGCTGCCGTTGCGGGTCGAGGCATTCGACGCCGCCGACTCGCGACCGATTGTCACGACCGAACTCACCACCGTGGACCTGAAAAAGCCGGATCCAAGCACGACGGAGTTCATCCCGCCGCCGGGAATCAAGATCCGACGTCAGAACTCCCTCGACGTCGCGGCCGGCGCCAACGCCTTTGCCCCCTTCGTTCTGCCCAACGGGCTCGCCGGACTCAAGCGCCACGGCGACGCGGCCGACTTCGGCGCTGTCGGTGTCTACGGCAGCGGACCGACCGCATTCATCCTCATACCGCTGCGTCGAAATCTCTCCGACCAGGTCCGCAACCAGCTCGTTAAAGACGCAACCGCCAGCACTACTGATGCGGGCACCGCCTTGAAGGTTGGCCCGTTGTCGGTCCTGCTGACGCCAAGGGAACGGGGCCGCGGCATCTTCCTTCTCGCCGGCACCGTCACGCCGAAAACCCTCGAACAGGCCTCCACCGAGCTCAGAGACACGGTGACATTCCGATGATCCAGACGCGGTCGCTTTCCAAGCAGTTCGGTGCGGTGCACGCCGTCGACGGCATCGACCTCGACGTACGCGAAGGCGATGTCTATGGCTTCCTCGGCGCAAATGGCTCCGGTAAGACCACTACCGTTCGTATGCTGCTCGGCCTCGTGCTGGCTACATCGGGGGACATCGAATTGCTCGGGGAGTCGATGCCGTCCTCCGGTCGCTCGGTGCTGCCCCAAGTCGGGGCCCTGGTCGAGGGGCCTGCTGCCTCCCCGCATCTGTCCGGCCGTGCCAATCTTGCAACCTTCGACTCGGCCGGAGCCCGAAGCCGCCGGCGCGGCCGGGACGCCAGGATCACCGAGGTGCTCGAGCAGGTCGGGCTTGACGCTTCGGACCGCCGCCCGGTGCGCACCTATTCCCTCGGCATGCACCAACGGCTCGGCCTCGCCCTGGCACTGCTGCGGCGCCCGCGGCTCCTGGTGCTCGATGAGCCCACCAACGGCCTCGATCCGCAAGGCATCCGCGAAATCCGCAAATTGCTGCTGGACCTCAATGCTTCCGGCACGACGATTTTCCTGTCGAGCCACTTGCTGGCCGAGATCGAGAAGATGTGCACGCGCGTCGGGGTTCTCGACCGCGGCCGGTTGGTTCTTCAGGAACAACTGGACACGCTCCAAGTGCCGACCGGCCGCGTGGTCGTACACACGCCCGACGGAGCCCTCGCTGCCGAGATCCTCGGTCGCCTGGTGGAGTCGGTCGACGATGGCCGGCTCATCGTCGAGGGGAACGACGCCGTCGAGGTCAATGCACTGCTGGTCGGCCGTGGCGTGCGGGTGAGCGAGATCGGCCCACTGCGCATCAGTCTCGAGGACGTCGTCCTGCAGGCGACGGAGTCCTCATGATCGGCGTCGAGATCGTCAACATGCTGCGCCGGCCGCGCACTTGGGTCACGATTCTCATGCTCAACGCCCTGCCCGCCCTCGTCGCGGTGCTGCTCGCGCTCACCGACCTCGGCCCGCGGCCGGGCACCGGCCCCCCGTTCCTGTCGGCAGTACTGACCGACGGCACCCTTTTCCCGCTCGCCGCGCTCGGGATCGTCCTCCCCCTTTTCCTGCCAGTCGCGGTGGCCGTCGTCGCGGGCGACGCTATCGCCGGCGAGGCCCAAACCGGCACTCTGCGTTATCTGCTGATCCGTCCGGTAGGACGTACTCGGCTGCTCGTCGCCAAACTCGTGAGTGTTGTCGTGTTCGTGTTGATCGCCGTCCTGATCGTGGCTGCAGCGGCGTATGTCGAGGGCCGACTGCTGCTCGGCAAGGGAGACCCGTCGGGGACCGTGAGCAGCGTGTCCGGCACAGCGCTCAGCCAAACCCAGATGATCCAGCGCACCGGCCTCGCCCTTGCCTATGTGACGCTCATGATGCTCGGCGTCGCGGCCATCGCCTTGCTTCTGTCGACACTCACCGATTCGGCGATTTCCGCCGCACTTGGCACGGTTGCCATCCTCATCGGCTCGACGGTCCTTCTCGGTCTCGACGCCGCCCAGGCGCTGCATCCATACTTGCCGACGCGCTATTGGTTGTCGTTTGTCGACCTGTTCCGCGACCCGATCAGATGGAGCGGGGTGCTCCACGGCGTCGCAAGCCAATTCGCCTATCTCGTGGTGTTCGTCGGGGCAGCGTGGGCGAATTTCAGCACGAAGGACATCAACAGTTGACTTCTCGCGGTGCACGGGGCGCTCCGGAGCCGAGCACGGCCGGCAAAACAGCCAGCACGACGGGGTCGCCCGGAAGTCCGGAGTGCGGAGTCTTCTCGCTGGAGCAGATGTCCTGGATGAGCAGGTTGAGTGCGCCGTCGAGCATGGCGGACCCTGTCGGCGTGACTACTTGGTCGTCGTTCGAACGGACAGTGATCCAGATCGGCCCGGCGGGGGTCTCATTGCCCGCGTTGAGGGCACGCAGCAAGTCGCTGTCGGGCCCGAGTTGCTGGCACGCCAACGGACAACTGCCGGCAACCTCGGTGGCCAGGGCCGCAAGGTCCGTCCCGTGATGGGGTGAGCCGAGGGTCAGCACGCGCCGCGCCAACCCGGCGCCTCCGCCGTCACGGACCCACAGTCGCGCGATCACGCCACCGGCCGAATAACCAATCACGTCGACCGAGCTCGCACCAGTGCGTTCGAGGGCTTGTTTCGCGGCGTCACCAAGCCGGTTGGCCTGCACCCGGAGGTCGCCCGTTCCGCCTCCAGTCGCACGCACCACCACGACGTCCCGCCCCTCGCGTTCGAGCTCCGCGGTCAGCGGAGCCAGCGAAGTCAGGCTTCCGCCATAGCCCGGAACCACGAGAACGGGCCCTGGTTGGTCCTGAGCGACCGCATCGTCCACTCGGCTCGCGTGCACGACCAGTCCGCCGACGACCAGCACGGCAACAACGACCGCGGCGAAGGCGACCAGAGCCAGGCGGCGCCTCGGCGGAGAGAGTGTGTCGAGCACATGACCATCGTGGACCCCATACTGAAGAGCCGCCACCGGTCGGCCAGTCACATTGCTACCACGTGGTAACACTAGGATCGGAAAACTCGGTGCCATCTCGCCTTCACCCAGGAGTTACTACACATGAAGTTGCAATTGTCGCCGGAGGACGCCGCATTCCGTGAAGAGATGCGCACGTTCTTCACCACTCAGGTTCCGCAAACGACGCGTGACATCGTCGCCGCCCGGCGCGAACTGAGCAAGGAACTCATAGTCCAGACCCAGCAAATTCTCAACGGCGCAGGACTTGCCGTGCCCAACTGGCCGGTCGAATGGGGCGGCCGCGACTGGACGCCGCTGCAACGCCACATTTGGCATGAGGAAATGCAGCTCGCCTCGGTCCCGCTCCCACTCGCGTTCAACGCCTCGATGGTCGGGCCGGTGATCGCAGCCTTTGGTTCGCAGGCAATCAAGGAACGCTTCCTGGCGAAGACCGCCAACCTCGACATCTGGTGGTCACAGGGATTCTCCGAGCCCGAGGCCGGTTCCGACCTCGCGTCGCTGCGAACCACAGCCATACGCGAAGGCGACGAGTATGTCGTCA
The DNA here is from genome assembly GCA_014377785.1 of Aeromicrobium sp. GTDB lineage: Bacteria > Actinomycetota > Actinomycetes > Propionibacteriales > Nocardioidaceae > JACMOZ01. The sequence goes on along the minus strand of JACMOZ010000150.1, from coordinate 17,927 downwards.
ACGGGCAGAAGGCGTGGACAACCCTTGGCCAATACGGCGACTGGATCTTCTGCCTCGTCCGCACGAACCCCGAAGCGCCGAAGCGCCAGCAGGGCATTTCCTTCCTGCTCATCGACATGACGTCACCCGGCCTCACGGTGCGACCGATCGAGCTGATCGACGGCGGCTATGAGGTCAACGAAGTGTTTTTCGACAACGTTCGCGTCCCGATCGAAAACCTTGTCGGCGAGGAGAACCACGGTTGGGACTACGCCAAGTTCCTGCTCGGCAACGAACGCGTCGGCGTCGCACCAGTCGGCTCGACGAAGAGGCTGCTCGCCCAGGCGAAGACCTACGCGCAGAGCGCCGGCAGCGGCGGAACATCGTTACTCGACGATCCGTTGGTCGCGGCACACATCACCGAATTGGAGAATGAGCTGTTGGCACTCGAGCTCACTGCCCTCAGAGTGGTGGCGAATTCCGCTGGCGGAAAGCCGCATCCGGCATCCTCGGTGCTCAAACTGCGCGGAACCGAACTTCAGCAAGCGGTCACCGAACTTATAGTCGACCTTGCCGGTCCGGCGTCTCTGGCCTCCGGCGCCGGCCCTGATTCGGACCTGCCCGACTGGACGAAGGTCGCCACGCCGCAATTTCTCAATTACCGCAAGGCCTCCATTTATGGCGGCTCCAACGAAGTGCAACGCACCATTGTTGCCGGCACGATTCTGGGACTGTGAGCTGACATGGATTTCACTTTTGATACTGAGCAAGAAGCACTGCGCGATGCCGTTCGCGCTCTCCTGAACAAGGCGTATGAGACGTCCGAGACACGAAGGGCTGTTGTCGGCAAAGATCCGGGCTGGAAGGCCGACACGTGGCAACGCCTCGCCGAAATGGGAGTCCTCGGGCTGCCCTTTGCCGAGGAGGACGGCGGTATGGGCGCCGGCCCGGTCGAAATTTCTATCGTGGCCGAAGAAATTGGCCGCGTGCTGGCCCCCGAACCGTTCATCGAGGCCATCGTGTTGGCGGGCGGGCTGATCTCGGCAGTCGGTACCGACCAACAGCGCGGCGAACTCCTGCCGACCATTGCCGAAGGAACGCTCATCCCGGCCTTCGCCGGCAACGAGCCGGCCGGACGGTGGAGTGTCGCAGCGCAGGCCGTCACGGCGTCGGAGTCGGATGGCCGCTGGACCCTGAGCGGCGTCAAGGAACCCGTCCTGGGTGGAGCCCGGGCCGACATGCTGGTCGTCACCGCCAAGGTCGGCGAGGGCACAGCGCTCTTCACCGTCGCAGCGGATGCCAGTGGCCTCACCCGCGACGGCTACAAAACCCATGACGGCGGACGTGCTGCCCGAGTGACTTTCGACAAGACACCGGCGACACCGCTGGGCGAAGCAGGGCTCGACCAGACTGCCGCAATCGAAGAAGCCGTTGCCCGTGCCCAGATCGCCTACTGCCACGAGGCCGTGGGCGCCATGGAGATTGCCCTGGAGACGACGACGGCGTACCTCAAGACGCGTAAACAATTCGGCGTCACGCTCAACACGTTCCAAGCGCTGAAATTCCGGGCAGCCGACATGTATGTCTCGCTCGAGCTTGCCAAGAGCATGACGTCATGGGCGACGCTCGTGCTCGATGCCGTTTCGACAAGTTCAGTACAAACGGCGGAAATCAGCGAAGCCGCGTCACGGGCGAAGCTGATAGTGAGTCGCACCAGCCGCCATATCGGTCAGGAAGCGGTCCAGCTGCACGGCGGCATCGGCATGACGGCCGAATACAGTGTCGGGCATTACCTGAGCAGGCTCACGGCGCTTGACCATACGCTCGGGGACGGGCGGCACCATTTGACTAAGCTGACCGCCGACGTTGGCGATCACGACGTGGTCGACGCGCTGCGCTAGCCCCATTCGCCGTTCCGCGCATCGGCCGCGGGTTCTCCATGACCCGCGGCCTGTAACGATAGGACCTTTCGTCTGATAGATCGGGGACTTCAGCCATGCCTGCCTCCGAGACGCGCCTAGCAGTCGCGGAAGCGGATGGTCGTCGCATCGACACGACCCCGGCGACCCGGATACGCCAGGCATCGGACTTCCGAGCCGACATCCAGGGTCTACGGGCGCTGGCCGTGTCGCTCGTGCTGCTCTTCCACCTGTGGCCCAACCGTCTCGGCGGCGGCTACATCGGCGTCGACATCTTCTTCGTCATCTCAGGCTTCCTGATCACCTCGCACCTGATCGCCCGACCACCAACATCCTTCGGGGGACTCGCGACCTTCTGGGCTCGGCGAATCCGACGCCTGTTGCCCGCGTCCTTCCTGGTTCTTGCTGTCACGCTCATCGCCTCCCGCCTGATCGCGCCCGAGACGGACTGGGGACAAACCGCCCGCGAGATCAGGTCCGCGACGTTGTATGTCGTCAACTGGAGCCTCGCCGGATCCTCCACCGACTACCTGGCGGCAGCCGACGTCCCGTCCCCCGTCCAGCACTTCTGGTCGCTGTCGGTGGAGGAGCAGTTCTACCTCGCCTGGCCGATCCTGATCCTCCTGCTCGGCTTGCTCGCCCGTCGGCGTGGCCTCAACTCGCTGAAGATCACAACGGTCGGTCTGGGAGCGGTCGTCGGCATCTCCTTCATGTATTCGGTCGTTGCGACGTCTCAGACTCCGGCGAGTGCTTTCTTCGTCACGCCCACCCGCATCTGGGAGCTCGGCGTCGGCGGCCTGGTCGCCTGCCTCATGACCCTGCGCGCGCAGCAACAGCGACGACTCCTGCCCTTCGCCGCATACGGCGTGCCCCGTTCGGTGTCGATCGCGGTCGGACTGGGCGCCATCATGTTCTCTGCGTTCACCTACTCGGGTGCGACACCGTTTCCCGGTTGGCATGCCTTGGTACCCGTACTCGGCGTCGCCCTGCTGATCGGCATCGGTGCACCCAGCAACCCGGTTCCCGCAGACGGGCTGCTGGCCAACAGGCCCGCCCAGATTCTCGGTGACCTCTCCTACTCGGTCTACCTGTGGCACTGGCCCATGATCGTGCTGCTGCCACATGTCAGCGGCGGCGAGCTCGGCCGTCTCGACAAGCTCGTCATCCTGCTCGCCACCTTGGCCCTCGCAGCATTCACCAAGACCTACATCGAGGACCGCTTCCGGCCGCTGCCGAAATCGGGTCTCCGATCGACGTATGTGCTCGCGTTCATCGGCATGGCCATCCTCTGTGCCGGCACCGTGGTCCAGCAGAAGGAGATCGACAACCGCCTGTCGCAACAGGCCGCCACGTTCGAGGAGCGCCTGGGGAGCGATCCGTGCTTCGGCGTGCGTGCCCTGGATCCGTCCGCCGGCTGCGAACCAACCACCAGCGACGAAGTCATTCCCGGGCCTGCCCAGGCCAAGGACGAGAAGCCTGTGGAGTATGGGCGCGCCTGTCCCCAACGCGATCCCTTCGAAGGCACCCGAAGCTGCGTGTCCGGCGACCCCGATGGCGACGTCTCGATTGCCCTCATCGGTAACTCCCACGCGGCGCATTGGCTGCCGGGCGTCGAGCTGATCGCGAAGCAAGCCGGCTGGAAGGTGACCACATACATCGCCTCTCAATGCACGCCGACGATGGCGCGTTGGGCCCCAGAACTGTGGGATGACGTCAGGGCGTCCGAGGGCTGCTTCGAGTGGGGGCAGAGGGTGCGGGACAAGCTGCTGAACGATGACTTCGACCTGGTCCTCACCTCGAACTCGAGCGGGGGCTTGCCCGAAGGCGCGGACACTCGACGCGAGGCTCTCCCTATCTGGGAGCAGGGCTTCCGCGACTACTTCAAGCCGATCGTCGAGAGCGGGGTCAATGTCGCGGTGTTGCGCGATACGCCGATGCCCGAAACCACGATCGGCAACGTCCCCGACTGTGTCGCTCGCAACACCGACGACCTCTCCGCGTGCTCCGGCATGGCCAGCGACTGGATCCGTGAGGACCCGACGGCACATGCCATCGCCGGTCTCAAGGATCCGCGCGCGACCGTCATCGACATGAATGATCACCTGTGCGCCGCGACGCGCTGCACAGGAGTCATCGGCGGCGTGCTGGCCTACTACGACGGCCACCACCTGACGAAGGCCATCGTCACGACGCTCGCGCCGTATCTCGAGGAGCCGTTGACCAGCACCGTGGAACGCCTGACCCGCTGACCCCTCGCGAGATCTGAAGCTTTATCGGGCCAAAACTTTCCGGGAAACCCGATAAGGCTTCTCATCACGGGGTGGGGGAAATTGAAGGACCCCTCGCGCACCCAGTAGAGCTCACTGACCCTTGCTGCCTTCCGGCCCTGGGGGAGTTGGGTGAGATACCGCCGCGCGAGGGGCTGCCATAATCCTAACGGCCGATCCCGAATGAAACGAAGCGGGACCCGACCGGTAGCCTCGTCCGCGGAGGATTCGCATAGTGGCCTAGTGCGCTCGCTTGGAAAGCGGGTTGAGTGAAAGCTCTCAGGGGTTCGAATCCCCTATCCTCCGCTGCAACGCAAGGAGCCAGCGTGTCGTCACGTAGACGACGACCACGCTGGTTCCCTCTGCGCCCCGGGCCATGAGGAGGCTTGCCTCCGCCAAACAAAGCGTTATGGACCATGATCGGTCTATGTATCGCACCCCTGACGAACGTTTCGAGAACCTGCCCAGCTTCGGTTTCGTGCCTCATTATCGCGAGTGGGAGGGTATGCGGCTCGCCCACATCGACGAGGGTGAGGGGTCGACGATCGTCTTGCTGCACGGCGTACCCACTTGGTCCTATTTGTGGCGCAAGGTCATCGACCCGCTCGTCGCCGCGGGACACCGCTGCATCGCCCCGGACCTGCCCGGATTCGGCCGTTCGGACAAGCCCACCGACGATTGGTACACGTATGACCGTCTGCTGGCCTCACTCGTGTCGCTCTTCGAAGAACTCGATCTGAGCGACGTCACCCTCGTGGTGCACGACTGGGGCGGGCCGATCGGCCTGCGCGCCGCGACAACCGAGATCGCCGACCGGATTTCGCGCATCGCCATCATGGATTCGGGTCTTTTCACCGGTCATCAGAAGATGGGCAATGCCTGGCAGGCGTTCCGCAATTTCATCGACGCGACTCCTGATCTGCCGATCGGCATGCTGGTCAATGCGGCCTGTGTTACCGACCTTCCGCCCGAGATCATCGCAGGATACGAGGCGCCGTTCCCGTCACAAGAGTCCAAAGCCGGTCCCCGTAGCTTGCCCGCGCTCATACCTCAGACGCCCGATGCGCCGGGAGCAATCGAGGGACGCGCAGCGGTCGAGGCCCTCACGACCGACAGCCGGCCGATCCTGCTCTTGTGGGCGGACTCGGACATGATCCTTCCGCTGGAGGCAACCGGCCGGGCGATGGAACAGGCTTTCCCGGTGTCCGAGCCTCTCCACGTGATCAAGGCCGCAGGCCATTTTCTGCCCGAAGATCAGGGCAAAGTCATTGGTGAAACCATCGCCGACTGGTTGTCGCGTGCGACGTGAGGCTCAGCTGAAGAGTTCCTCGTGGGCGACGAGCGGACTTCTTTTCTCCCAGGCCATCACGAAGGCGAAGCCCATGCCAACGACCATCCAACCGACCACCACGTCCAGCACCCAGTGATTAGCTGTGCCGACGATGACGATCGATGTGACGACCGCATAAAGAATCCCCAGGACTTGAAAGATTTTCCGCACCTGCGCACGGATGAGGACGAGAGCGACCCACAACGCCCAGCCGGCGTGGAGCGAGGGCATGGCCGCAAGTTCATTGGTCATACCGCCAAGTCCACGCGGCGCCGAAGCGTCGGCGTCCCACCAACCCGCTTGAGCGTGCTGGCGCAAGATGTCAACGTAGGCGCCGTCGATGAGGCGCGGAGGAGCGGTCGGGACCAGCAAATAGAACGCCAGACCGATGATCGTCCCCACGACCAGCGCCCGCCTCGCCGTCACATACTGGGTCGCGCCGCGGCGATAGAGCCAGATGAGTGCCGCGGCGGTGATCAGGTAGTGAGTCGTCGCATACCAAAAACTGCCGAAGAGGCCGACCAAGTCGTCACGGGCGAAGAAGTCGTTGAGCGAATTCTCCAGGGCGATCCGCCACGTTGTCTCGAAATTCAGGATTTCGACGGCACGAACATGGGCCTCCTGGAAGTCATTGGACGCGAGCAGCCGTGAAGCGCTGTAGCCGACATAGAGGACGGCCAAGAGGGCGAGTTCGATGACGCCGCGTTTGAGGCCACGCGAGGACAGCGAAACGCTGCCGACCAACTGGGTTGCCCGTGCAACAGAACCACGTGCAGCAGAACGGGGCGATTCGAACACCGAATCCTCCTGTCGACTCACTACTCAGGACGCAATTCAAGGCTACCGCCACTTCTGTCATCGCCGTTTAGACTGAAGGAGTGATTTTCAAACGAGTGAATGCCGGCCGGCCCTACCCCGATCACGGACTTACACAGAGCGCCTGGGCGGAGATCCCGCCGACACAGGTGCGTCTCGACGACCTCGTGACCACGAAGACACAACTTGACCTCGACCACCTGCTCGATGAAGACTCGACCTACTTCGGCGACTTGTTCGCCCACGTCGTCAAATGGAAAGGCGACCTGTTTCTCGAGGACGGTCTGCACCGCGCAGTTCGCGCCGCCCTCCAGCAACGCAATATGGTCCACGCACGCGTCTACACGATGGGCAGGCACGTATGAACAGGCCGACGGCTCAACTCACCCTGGCCGCTGTCGTGGTCGTGTTCCTCGCCAGCACTGCCTACGGCGTGAAACTGGTAACTGCCCCGGTCGCGACGACCGCAGCCGGACCGACGTGCGAGGCCCGCACCGTCAAGGCGGGTGAGAATGTCACCCCCAACCTCGTCAAGGTCAACGTGTTCAATGCGAGTCAACGCTCCGGGCTTGCCAACCGTGTCAACATCAATCTTCAGCGACGCGGTTTCCTGGGCGGCAAAATCGGCAACGACACCGGTGGCATCGCGACCAAAACTGTCACCATCATCACCTCTGACCGCGCCGATCCGCAGGTCAAACTCCTCGCCGCGCAATTCAAGGACAAGGCTCGGTATGCCGCACCGAAAGACACACTTGGCAGTGGGGTGACCATCATCGTCGGCGACGGCTATTCGGGCTTGGCCAGCAAGGCATCCCGATCGGTCAAGTCCGACCGCACCCTGCAGTTCTGCCTGCCAATCGTGCCGGTCGGCTAGACCGCCATCGGTTGCCTCACCAACCGGCGAGGCGCCCCTTGCGGCCCACGTCGCGGAGCCGCTGCTCGGTGGCTTCGCGCACGGCACGAGGCGACACGATCAGCAGGTCGTCGTTGAGTTGGATGCGGGTCGTGTGGTGCGGCACCAGCGTTTCGCCGTTACGTACCACCAGAGAGATTGAAACGCCCTTAGGCAATCGCAGTTCGCTGATCTCCACACCGACGAGCTTCGAGCCGGACGGGATGTGAATCTGCAGAAGATCGGCCGAAATATTTTCCAGCGGCGCGGCCTCAACCTCGACGTCGCGGGCGGCATCGGTCAGCACGTTGGTGCGGCGCGCTAGCCAACCAAGTGTCGGAGCCTGGATCACCGTGTAGATGATCACGAAGACCAGCACGATGTTGAACAAGTCTCGAGACCCTTTCACACCGGCGGCCAATGGAATTGTCGCCAGAATGATCGGCACAGCCCCGCGAAGACCCGCCCAGGCGATGAAGACCTTTTCCTCGGTCCGGTATTTTTGGCCGATCGAACTGACCAGGATCGACAACGGCCTGGCCACGAATGTCAGGATCGCGCCCATCGCGATCGCCGTCCATACGTGCCACCCACGGATTTCACCGGGATTGGCCAACAGCCCGAGCATGACGAACAGCCCGATCTGGGCGAGCGAGCCGATGCCCTCGGCGAAGGACCGGGTAGCCGCGCGGTGCGGGAGATCGGCGTTGCCCAGGACGAGGGCCGCAAGATAGACGGCCGCAAATCCGCTGGTATGAAGGCTCGCGGCGGCGCCATAGGCGAGCACCGAGAACGCCAGGATCGCTATCGGATAAAGACCCGAAGCGGGCAAGGCGACAAGGCGCAGCATCAAGGCGCCGATGCGGCCGATACCGAAGCCGATCGCGGCGCCGGCGATGAGCTCGAACAGGATCAGCAGGAGGAATTCGGCCGGGCTCTTGTCGGCGAGTTCTCCGGCGCTGATGGCCACGACGAGCACCACGATCGGGGCGTCGTTGAGACCCGACTCGGATTCGAGGACGCCCGAAATGCGGTATTTGAGCGGGACCGCGCGCAACACCGAGAACACCGCGGCCGCATCGGTCGGTGAGGTCACGGCGGCCAACAGGACGGCGAGTTGCCAATCGAGGCCGAGGATATAGTGGGCGCCCAGCGCGACGATGACAACGCTCACGGTGACACCGATCGTCGCGAGCAACAGGCCCAGGCGCATCGAGGTGCGGACGTTGTCCCACTTGGTTGTCACACCGCCCTCGGCGAGGATCAGCACCAGCGCGGCGAGGCCGAGCGCAAGCGCGAGATCCGCGTTGGCAAACTGGATGCCGAGGCCCGAACTGCCGATGGCGAGCCCGATACCCAGATAAAACAGAAGGCTGGGGAGGCCGGCAGTCATCGACACGCGTACGGCCAGAATCGCCAGGACGAGGACACCGGAGCCGATGAGCAGGTAAGTGTCGAGGTCCTCCGAATTCACCGTGCACTCCTGACGCCTCGACTGAGCCTGATTCTATCGGGGTCGGGATGCCCCGATTACACCCGCGCAACCCGGTCGAATGGCACAGCCGAATGGCACAGTCGAATGGCGGGCCGGCCCTTCGTCCTGTTTGCTTGGCGCATGGATCGACGTCGCGCGATTACACTCCTGGGAGCCGGCTTCCTGGTGGCGGCGTGCACCCCGAAGGGCAGCAAAACCGTGAGCAAGACCGACTCCGAAAAAATCGCGTACGGCAAAGACCCCTCACAATTCGGCGAATTGTTCCGGCCCGAGGGGACCCCTCGGGGAGTCGTCGTCGTGATTCACGGCGGATTTTGGCACGCGCAATACGACCTGTCGCTCGGTCGGCCGCTGGCCGAAGATCTCGCCGCCAAGGGCTGGATCGCCTGGAACCTGGAGTATCGGCGCATCGAGAACGGCGGCGGTTGGCCGACGACGTTCGATGACATCGACACCGGCATCGACAAACTCGCCGACATTCCGAACATCGCGACCGACAAGGTCGTGACGCTCGGTCATTCGGCCGGAGGCCATCTGGGTGTATGGGCGGCGGCCCGGCCGGCGCTCACCGGCAGCAACTGGGCCGACCCCAAGGTCCCGGTGACGGCGGCGATTTCGCAGGCCGGCATCCTCGACTTTACGGCAGCGGCCGCGATGCATCTGGGCAATGACGCCGTTCAGGAGTTCATGGGGGGCACGGTCGATGGTCGTGCAGTCGACAACCGATATGTGTTGGCCGATCCGACCAGGCAGATTCCGCTCAAGGTCCCTGTGTGGTGTGTCCATGGCAGGTCCGACAACACCGTGCCGATCAGCCAGTCCATCGATTACGTCAAGGCAGCCAAGGCGGCAGGGGCCCGCGCCGAACTCGTCGAAGTAGACGGCGATCATTTTGTTCTCATCGACCCTTCAACTAAGGCATGGCAAAGGACGCTTGCCATTCTCGATTCGCTCTGACCGCCAATGCCCCAAGGTGGTCACTAGGCTGGCGCCATGATCTATTGGGCGCTGGCTGTTTTCCTTCGCACCTACAACCGCTTTGCCGGTCATAAGACGACGCGTGTCGGAGCCGGGCTACTCCCTGCGAGCGGCGGCGCGGTCGTCGCGATCAACCACACAAGTTATGTCGATTTCACCTACATCGCCGTGGAAGTGATCAAGCGCGACAACAGATACCTCCGATTCATGGGCAAGGTCGAGCTGAAGAAAAACCCCATCCTGCGTTGGCTCATGTGGAGTTGCCGGGTGATTCTGGTCGATCGTTCTGCCGGTCGCGATGCGTATATCGCTGCGGTGAGAGAACTCCAGGCCGGCGAGGTGGTCGGCGTCTACCCCGAAGCGACCATCAGCCGGAGTTATGAACTCAAGGAATTCAAGTCCGGCGCCGCCCGGATGGCGCTCGAAGCCGGCGTCCCGATCATTCCCGCGGTCGTATGGGGATCACAGCGCATTGCGCCCAAGGGTCATCCCAATCATCTCGGGCGCACCAAAACGCCTGTTGCCGTGTCCGTTGGAGCACCCATACCAGCCGAGGGTGATGCCGAGTCGTTGACGAAAGCGCTTCGCGTCGCGATGCTGGCGCTTCTCGAAGACGTCAAGAAGGCCTATGGGCCACACCCCGTCGGTGAGTTTTGGGTGCCGGCCTCCATGGGCGGCACCGCGCCAACACTCGAACAAGCCAACGAGATCGAGCGCAAGGAAATGGAAGCGAAGGCAGCCGCGCGCGGGATGACTAGTTAATCAGAAACCTGACGTCGTCGCCGCCGAAAGCGAACGCGCAGAACATGGTCGACAACGGTGAGTATCCCGAATAACCCGGCGAGCACGCCCACCCACAGAGGTGTCCGGCCACGGAACGTGTCTCCCACTGTCAGCACACAGATCGCAAGAAAAAACAAGTTCGCCCCGATATGCCAACGCGAGCCCTGGACCGCGGCACGCTGGATCCGATCGAAGAATCCCGGACCGGTTGGCACCCTGTTGAATTCATCGCGTATGAGGTTTCGCGGCGAGTGCGGTTCGAAGACTTCGAATCCCGGTCGGTCGATCATTGCCGGGGCGCCGACGAGGATCTGGCCGACTTCTGAAGGCAATCGGAGAAGTTTCGCCAACTCATTGAAGTCGGGTTCAAGCCGTCGGAGCTGCGCCCTGAAATGGACTGTGGCCTCGTTGTCCAGATCGAACTGTGCGACAAACTCGCTGATATCGGGCTCACCGAAGCCCAGGTTTTCGACGACTTCGGCCACCCATTTGTGCGTGTCGGGACTGTCGGCCCCCGCCTGCTCAATCGTTTGCCAGGTCGGCCCCACACCTTCGCGCTCGTGAATCCACCCGGGAATACCCAAAGCGGCTCCATCAATGGCCCGACCGGCAATCCCAAAGGTCCCGATCTCGCGAGCGATTGACTCCACCGGGTCCGAACCAAGAGCGGGACTGCCTGTCGGCCGGATGGCGACGCGAACTTCAACGGCATCACCGTCATTGCGACTCATGGATTCAACCTAGAGGCACACGAATCGAAGGCCGTTGTTTGGGCCGCAACAGCCCGTTCAGCCTCCTCATGCTCCTCCTCGACGCCCGCCAATAGGCGACGCCCACGGCGAGTGAGCAGATCACCGCGAGTAGCGAATGGTCCACCTCCAGGTTGGGGTAGACCTGCCAGTGCGTGAGATAGATGAAGAGCGAGGCACTCGCCACGACACCCAGCGACGCGGTCGCAATCCTGGGCGCTTGGATGCCGGTGAGCCAGACGAGCAGCAGCATGCCGGCGACGATGAATGCTTCGCGCTGGACGTCGCCGCCGAAGAATCCGGGGACGGTTGCCGCAATGGGCAGGCTGACCACCACACGCTGCCACTTTCGGCTTGCCTTTGCCGCTGCCCACCCGAGGGCAAAGCACCAAAACACGATCGAAGGCATGTAGCGCTCGATCGGTCCGGATTCGATGCCGGTCAGTCCGTAACGCAATGCCAGACCCACTGCGAGCACGCCGAGCGCGAAGCCGAACGGCGACGCTCGCTCGGCGACGTCCACCCATGGGATTGCGAGCAGAGCCACCACCGCGGCCAGCGTCCAGATCAGGGTTTCGAGGAACCAGAACTGCCATTGGTCGGTCCACGTGTCGCTGCCCAGCAGTCCATTGAGGAAAAACAGTGTCTTCCACTCATATGTTCGCTGCGAGAAGGCGACGAGACCGATCCAAATCATGCTGGGAACGGCGATCTGGGCGATGGCGCCGAGTCCGCGTCGGAGCCGGTCAACCCGAGGGGCCGAACTCACCTGAAAACGGGCGAAATTGTAGCCGGCGACCGCCAACAAAAGGTGTGCCCCGCCGAGGACCGTGAAGAGGTTGGCATGAGTACCGACGATCAGCAGGATCGCGACCGCACGCAACAGGACCGAAGTCTCAAGGAACGCGCCCCGGCGGCGCGGCCGGTCGGTCTCATCGACGAGTTCGCAGATCGGCCGGGTGTGCCAATCGCGCGGCACATGGCCGAGAATCCCGCCGAGCCGAACAGACAGTTCCACGTAGGACAGCGAATCACCGCCGAGGCTTACGAAACTACTCGTCCCAGTCGCGTCGGGCCGGGCGAGGAGTTCGGCATAGAGGTCGCGCAGGGAGGCGACGGAGACCTGGGCCCGCTCCGGTGTCGACCGGAGCATGGACCGCCGGTCGGCGATGATCCCGGCTTGCCGGTCAAGCGCGCCGAAGTCGGTCTTGCCGTTCGCCGTCCGCGGCTCACGCTCGATGAAGCTCGTATGGACCGCGCGGCGTGGAATGCCGCAGTGTTCGGCGATACCCGAACCGATCGACGCCAAATCCCGTCGACGTGTCGAGAAGGCGTAAAGGCTGTCGCCGGCTGCGACGCAAAGGGCCGGCGTCCCGCGGTCGGCGAGCATACGTTCCAGGCCGTCGAGGTCGAGGCGGAGACCGAACACCTTGGCAAAGCGGCTCCTCCGCCCGATGACTTCGTAAAGCCCGTCGGGGTCCTGGCGGGCAATGTCGCCCGTGCGCAATTCCGTCACCGTCAGTCCGAGCGCGAGGTCGTCGGGCGATTCGGCGTAGCCCATCATCACGTTGGATCCGGCATAGACGAGTTCGCCTGTATCGGCCTCGCCGCCGGGCAGCGGATCCAGGCGAAATTGCCCACCCGGGATGGGCACGCCGATCGCCTCGGGCCGATCACACGCCAGTGCGGGCGGCAGGTACGCCATCCGCGCTGTCGCCTCCGTCTGGCCATACATGACGTAGAAGTCCCAATCCCTTTCGATCCCCAGTCGGGCGAAGCGCGCGACGCGATCGGGAGAGAGTTTGCCACCCGCCTGGGTGACATAGCGCAATTGCGGCAGGTCGCGGCCGGCGAATCCGCAATTGTCGAGCAGATCGAAGGTGTAGGGGACACCGGCGAAAGTTGTGGCCCCCGCACGGTCGAACAAGTCCCAGAAGCAGCGATCGACCACTGACAAGTCGGTGACGACAAGGCCGGCACCGGTGATGAGGTGGCTGTTGACAACCGACAATCCGTAGCAATAGTGCACCGGCAGAGTCGTCGCGGCGCGGTCCGTCGGTCTGATGCCAAGGTAGTCGGCGATGCTCAGTGCATTGCTGCGGATATTGTCGCGCGACAACCGCACAAGTTTCGACGAGCCGGTCGATCCCGATGTGCTCAACAAGACTGCGAGGTCCGGATGCAGCCGGTGGGCCGTGCCCTCTTGGCGCTCTGTCAGGCTCCACTCCTCATTGTGACGGGAAAACACCACATCGGGGTCGTAGTCGCGGATGGTGCTGTCCAGGTGCCTGCCGCTGTCACCGGCGGCAAGCAGGACGGGATGACGGCCATCGAGGGCGGCGAGATAAGCCACGATCGTCTCGACGTCGTTCGCCCCGGCAATCAGGACGAGACGGCGCGTCGTGCCGAGCCGAGCGCTTGTCTCGCGCACGCGCTCGTCGAGTTCGCTGTAGGTCAGTTCACCCTCGACCGTCGTCAACGCGACGCGATCGCCGAAAGTACTGAGGTCGAAGAGGCGTCGCGATCCGGTGAGCGACGCTGACGGTTGCGGAAACACGCGACCATCCTATTAGGTTAGCCTAACCTCAGTACAAGTGGCTGCCTAACTGTGCTGAATCAGAACTGCGCAGCCGGAGCGAAGACCGTGACCGATCCATGGACCTTGAGATCCACGAGGGTCCCCCGGTCAGGAACTTCCCGCCCGGCGATACGAGCGATGACATCGGGTCCGGCGGGCAGCACCGTCAGGTGAACCGCCGTGTCGTGGCCGTAATAACTCACGTCAGTCACTCGTGCCTCGACTCCGCCGGACCCGCACGCGCCAATGGCAATCTGTTCGGGCCGGATCAACACCAGGGCTTCGCCGCGGGCGTGCTGAGGCTCAACTGCGAGAGCGCCGAGCACGCAACGCGCGCTGATGCCCTCGATTTGGGCCGGCAGGATCGCCGCGCCACCGACGAAGGCGGCGACGCCCGGGTCCACCGGATTGAGATAGATCTGCGTCGGCGTGGCTACTTGAGCGATAGCGCCGTCGCGCATGACCGCGACATGATCGGCCAACGACAGCGCCTCGCCCTGGTCGTGGGTCACCAGCACCGCGGTCGCTCCGGCCGTACGAAGCACCCGGGCCACCGCTCGCCCGGTGCTTTCGCGCAAACCGGCATCGAGTGAGGAGAATGGTTCGTCGAGCAGGACCAGTGCCGGGTTGGGCGCCAGCGCACGGGCAAGGGCGACGCGTTGCTGCTGTCCGCCGGATAATTCATGCGGATAGCGGTTGGCGATCGCCGAGGGCAACTCGACGAGGTCGAGCAGCTCGGCAAGATGGGCGCCGCGGCGTTGGGCACGCGGCAATCCGAAAGCAATGTTGGACAGCACATCGAGATGGGGGAACAACGCGCCTTCCTGGGGCACATAACCGACACGGCGCTTTTGCGGCGACACAAAATGCCCGTCACCGACGACCGTACGATCCCCGAACGACACGATGCCGCCATCGGGGTGGAGGAAGCCGGCGATGATGCGCAGCAAGGTCGTCTTGCCGCAACCCGAAGGACCGAGAATGGCGCCGATGCCACCGGTCGGAACCTCGAGATCGACTCCGGTGAGGACCGTGGCGGCGCCGAAACTCTTGGTGATGCCCTTGATTGTCAATGAGGTCATGGAACGACCGAACCCTTCACATTTCTGCTCAACAAATAGGTCGCCGGGATCGAGATGAGGATCATCAACAGCGCATAGGGCGCTGCGGCACCATAGGCCAGCGACGAAGAATTCGACCAGAATTCAGTCGCCAGTGTCGTGGTGCCGATCGGGGCAAGCAAAAGCGTTGCGGTGAGCTCCGTGGCCACCGCCAGGAATACGAGCGCGCCACCCGCACCGAGGCCGGGAATCATGAGCGGCAGCGTCACGCGTCGAACTGTCGCCAACGAGCTGACGCCGAGACTGTGCGCGACGTCATCGAGCAACGGCGGAGCCTGTTCCAAAGCGGCCCGGACATTGACCACCGCACGTGGCAAAAACATGATCGAATAGGCCAGCACCAGCAAGACATACGTCTGATAAATCGGTTGGGCGACGTGGATCGAGACGGTCACGAGGGCCAGCGCGACCACGATGCCCGGCAAGGCATTGCCGATATAGGTGCTGCGCTCGACGATGTTGCTGGCGACTCCGCGATAGCGAATGGCAATCCACGCAACGGGAAGCGCAAAGACCGTGGTCAGCACGGCGGCGGTCGCGCCGAGCAGCAGGGACGTGGTCGCGGCGGTTCCGAGTGCGCCCAGCGGGAATGCTGTTGACGTCCCCACGGCGAGCCAGTAAACGAGGCTCCCAAGCGGCACGCCCAGGGCGAGGACGACAAGGGCGGCCAGTGCAAGTAGGGACGGAACGGTGAACCTGCCAAGTCGATAAGGCGATGTCGCCCGCGCTGCGCCCCCGCCGACACGCGACAGTCTTCTGTTTCCGCGGAGTTTCAACTCTGCGAGCAGGAGGACAAGGCAACAGAGCACGAGCACACTGGCGATCATATTGGCCGCCGGACCATTGAACGACGAGCGGTATTGGTCATAGATCGCGGTCGTGAACGTCGGAAACCGCAGCATCTGCAGGGCGCCGAACTCGGCGAGCAGATGGAGTCCGACCAGCAAGGTGCCACCGAGGATCGCGGGACGCAATTGTGGAACGACAACCCGCCAAAACGTTTGCCAGGCGTTGTTGTTGAGCGAATATGAAGCCTCTTCGAGGGCCGGATCGAGGCCCCGGAGCGCCGCAGCGACCGGAAGATAGACCAACGGGAAATAGGACAGCGTGACGATCAGGGCAGCGCCGCCGAATCCCTCGACGCTGTGAGTCAGCGACACCCATCCATAACTGTTGACGAAGGCCGGGACTGCCAGAGGCGCGGCCAGCAGCACATGCCACAACCGGCGGCACGGTACGTTCGTCCGTTCGACGAGCCAGGCGCAGGCGAGGCCCAATCCGATGCTGAGTAAGCAGCCGACAACCACGAGTCGTGCCGTGTTCCACAACAATTCGCCGATGCGCGGTCGTATGAGAAGGTCCCACGCCTCACCCGGACCGATGATCACCGTGTAGACGGCGATGAAGCCAATCGGAATCAGGGTCAGCACTGCCACCGCCAAGCCTGCGACAAGCAGGAATGGCGGTGCCAGTCGACGCTGGCGCGGCGCACCGATCGGTGCGAGCGGCGCATCCATATCGATCAGAGGAAACCGGCTTCCTGCATCATCGAAATCACCTTCGGGCCGTTGAGGTTGGCAACGTCGATGATAGGCGGATCGAGTTCGCCGAACGGTTTGACCGGTGACTTCACTGCTACGGCCGGGTTAATCGGATATTCAAAGGCTTTGCCGTCGGCAAGGGCCTGCTGTCCGGTAGTGCCGTTCAGATACTTGAGGAACTTCTGCGCATCGCTCAACTTGTCACTCGACTTGAGTGCGCCGGCGCCGGAAACGCTGACGAAGGCACCCGGGTCCTTGTTGCCAAAGAAGTGGATTTTGATGTTGTCGCTGTTGGCGCCGGACTCGGCCTGATCGCCGTACCAGTAGTAGTGGTAAATAACGCCAACCTCGACCTCGCCGGAGTTGACCGCTTTCATCACAGTGCTGTTGCCGTCATAGACAGTTCCATTGGTCTTAAGGCCCGCGAGCCAGGTCTTGGTCGCGGCTTCACCACTGGTTTCGAGCACGGCACTCACAATGGCCTGGAAGTCGGCGCCGGTCGGCGAGAAAGCGACTTTGCCCTTCCATTCGGGATTGGCCAGATCGAGAATCGACGCCGGAAGTTCGGCGTCTTTCACCGCAGCGGTGTTGTAGGCCAGGACCGTCGAACGTGCGGCGAAACCGGCCCAGTTGCCGGTCGAGGGTGAATATTGCGCGGGGACCTGCGCGAGCGTTGACTTGTCAACAGAGGCGAAGAGGCCTTTACGGTCCACGAGAGACATCGCCGGCGAATTTTCGGTGAGGAACACATCGGCCGGCGAAGCCGAGCCTTCCTGCACGAGTTGATTGGCCAATTCGAAATCGTCGCCGTTTCGCAGTTTGACGTCGATACCCGTTTCCTTCGTGAAACCGGGCACCATTTCATCCAGGAGTTCCTTGTGCTGGGCGTTGTAAACCGTGATAAATGGCTTGTCGTTACTGCTCCCGCACGCGGCGAGCATGGGGACCATCGCTACAACTGCCACTGTGGCGGCCAGTATTCGTCTCATGTGGTGATTACCGTTCCTCGTGGGCATTATCAGGTATGCCTAACCTTACCTACCGAGCGATGGCGCCGCATAGGCGGGTGGCCCCGAATCGCTAGCGTTCTTTCCAGTTCCACCACAGCAGCTTTTCTGCCTCGGGTTTGTCGGTCGACAACGCGTAGGTGACAGAACGGAAGGTGTAGAGCATGCAGCGATCCGTCGGCCCGTCGAGCGTCTCGATCTGCTCGTATAGGGCGTTCGGATCCTTGCCGGTCAGTTCGGCGGGAGTCACATAACCCATGCGCCTCAAGTCTTTGACGACGGCTTTGCCGACACCTGGCAGGTCTTCGAGGCGGTCACACTGGGGGAGTTTCACGGCCACGGCGCCAGCCTATGTGCTGGCATTTTCTTACCGCCCGAGGGCCTGCAATTCGCACGGGGCTCGGACGGCCAAAATGACGTTTCTTTGATTGCGCTTCAGCGTTGAGCGGACTCCTCGGTCTTGGCAATC
>JACMOZ010000149.1 GCA_014377785.1 Aeromicrobium sp. | reverse complement strand
TCGAACGAGGAGAAGGTCCAACAATGACTCACCCATCCAGCGAGAGTGATCTCGACGACGTGTTCGCAACGGGCCCACTGCTACATAGAGCTCCGTCGCTGCAGTTCCCCGCGCTGGAGCGGGAGCCGCCCGAGGTGTACCAACTCATCCACGATGAACTGCTTCTGGACGGGGTGGCACGCATGAATCTGGCGACGTTTTGCACGACCTGGAACGAGCCGGAAGTCCAGCAGCTAATGGCGGAATCGCTGGATAAGAACATCATCGACAAGGACGAATATCCACAAACTGCTGAGCTTGAGGCCCGGTGTGTTCGGATGCTCGCCGACCTCTTCCATTGCCCAGCTCCGACGACGACGATGGGAACCTCGACAACAGGTTCCAGCGAGGCGGCAATGCTCGGTGGTCTGGCAGCTAAATGGCGTTGGAAAGCACGTCGGCAAGCGGAGGGTGCCTCGACGGGTTCGCCCAACATTGTCTGCGGCCCCGTGCAAGTGTGTTGGGAGAAGTTTGCGCGGTACTTTGATGTCGAAATCCGTCAGGCACCTATGAACGCCGAGAATTTGTTGACACCCGAACAGGTGCTCGATGCCTGTGACGAGAACACCATTGCCGTCGTCGTCACGTTCGGTCAAACTTTTACCGGGAAGTTCGAGGACGTCGCCGCAATCAGCTCTGCTCTCGATGACCTCCAGAACCGCACCGGACTCGACATTCCCATCCACGTCGACGCGGCAAGCGGAGGCTTCGTTGCATCGTTCTGCGCGCCGGACATCGTCTGGGATTTTCGGATCCCCCGGGTCAAATCCCTGAACGTGTCGGGCCACAAGACCGGGCTAGCTCCCTTGGGTAGCGGTTGGGCGCTTTGGCGGGAAGCATCCGACCTGCCAAAAGAACTGATCTTCAACGTTAACTATCTCGGCGGTCAGATGCCGAGCTTTACCCTGAATTTCTCACGCCCTGGCGGTCAGGTCGTATCGTCTTATTACAACTTCGTCCGACTGGGTCGGGAGGGCTACGGACGGGTTCAAGCAGCAAACTACGCCGTGGCGAAATATCTTGCGCAGGGCCTGGAAGACTTCGGACTATTCGAGATGATATTCAGTGGCGACCCACGCAAGGGCATTCCCGCAGTGACCTGGAAGCTTGCGGATCCCAACACACCGTTTAACCTGTTCGATCTGGCCGAAGAGCTGAAAACCCGGGGGTGGCTCGTTCCCGCCTACACTTTGCCGCCCAATGAACAGGACGTGACGGTGCAGCGCATCATCGTGCGTCATGGGCTGAGCATCGACATGGCCGATCTACTCCTGAGCGACTTTCGGTCGGCACTGAAGAAGCTCAATAGCCGTCCGCCGTCTCGTTCCCTCCTTTCCGACGAGGGAACTAGCTACAACCATGATGCGGTCGCCGCGATCCCCTCGCTGTGACAACATCCTGGTCGTCACCATGTTTTCACGACCCGATCTCCAGACACGGGATATGAAACACTGCAGCACGTTATTTGGTTGCGACTGCGGCGGCTCACTTTGCCAGATAGTGATGCGGCTGCGGAGACTTGGAATGCGCGGCACTAGGGTCCAAGAGCTTTATCGCCGCGGGACCAAGGGGCATCAGTCACCCGATCAACCTTCCTGACAGTGAACATAGCGCATTGGGTGAGCGGCGCTGAATTTGGAAATTACGGCGGGGTGAACAGTCCTGGATTTTATGTCGCGTTCTTTCTGGTGAAAAGACAGGATTCAGGCCGAGAAAGTGCCCGGTCGAGGTTTCCAAGTGACACGGCGCCGGCGCGCTTGCTCGACGCGTAAATTGGCCGGTGCTTGACCCCTACTACTTGAAAGAACGCCTCCGCGTCATCTTAAAGCTCCCGATCGATGAGGCCGGCGAAGCCCTCGACAAATGGGTCGGCTCGGGCAGACGTTGCCGTATCCCCACGTTCGTGAAACTCCAACGCAGCATCGTGAAACACCGGGCCGCGATCCTCGCCTCGAGCGAGCACGGGCTCTCCAACGGCCGCATCGAATCCATGAATACCAAGATCCGACTCATCACCCGCATCGTGCTCGGATTCAAATTCCCCGACGCCCTCATCGCCCTTGCCATGCTCAGCCTCGGCGGTCACCAGCCGGTACTCCCCGGCCGGAAATGACCTACGGAAGAGTCAGGAGAGCCCTTTTTTCCTTGTTTTCTCCTTCAGCCCTGTGCTTCGATGGACAATTCGTTCCATTTTTCCCAGGTGGCCAGTCGTGAGGCGTAATCCGCCTTCGCAATTGCCAGCGGAGCCTCCCCGAAGAAGATGCGCAACGGCGGCTCATCGGCATCCACGATCTTCAATAGAACCGTTGCGGATGCGACCGGATCGCCCGAGACACTCACGCGAGATTTGCGGGCGGCCTCGGCCAGTTGCTTCACGGTGTCGTAGTCCGACAGCGCGGTCGCGTGGATTCCGGATGACCCGCCCCAGTCCGTCGAGAATCCGCCTGGCTCGATCAGGGTCACCCTAATGCCGAACGGGGCGACCTCCTGCGAGAGAGCCTGCGAGAATCCTTCGAGCGCCCACTTCGACGCCGCATAGAGACCCGTGCCCATAAACGCGCTAATCCCGCCGATGGAGGAGACCTGCAGGATGTGGCCGCTCTTTTGGGCCCGCATGTAGGGGAGAGCCGCCTGGGTCACCCACAGCGCCCCGAAGAAGTTGGTCTCCATTTGGGCATGAGCTTCAGCATCGCTGACCTCTTCGATCATGCCGAAGAGTCCGTAGCCGGCGTTGTTGACCACCACGTCGAGTCGTCCGAAATGTGCGTGGGCCGCATCGACCGCGGCGATCGCCGCCGCGTGGTCCGTGACGTCGAGAGCGAGCGGAAGGATCAGCTCCCCGTAGCGGTCGGAAAGGTCACTGAGAGTGTCGATATTGCGAGCGGTCGCTGCCACTCTGTCGCCCCGATCCAGCGCGGCAATTGCCCACTGTCGGCCGAAACCGCGAGACGTTCCAGTGATAAACCAAACTTTTGCAGGCATGGAATTCCTTTTCTATCGGGGAATGAACGTGCCGTGACTACCGAATTTACCGATGGGGCGCAGGGCAATCCTGAGTTCTCCACCACCCGCCGGGTGTAACGCGGCACCCTGTGCTCGCATTCCAGACCCAGCCTTCTGGCATGATCTGTGGGCTTATCGCTTCCAGTGGTACGGCGTCGTCGTCGACACGGCTATGAATCCGGATCGTTCGAGAATGGGACGCGAGTAGGCGGTCGAGTCACTGTGAATAAGTGTCTTCCCCCCGGCGATCGCGGAGCGGGCGCGGGCGGCCGACACTGCCCGGTAGATCCCTCGGCCGCGCCAGTCGGCGCGGGTCGCACCACCCCAGATTCCGGCGAAGTCGGACCTGGCAACCGGCTCGAGTCGTCCCGCGGTCACGATCTGGCCCTCTGCTTCGCCGACCCACAGTTCCATTCCGTCAGCGAGACTCAGCCGCGCAAGTAGAGCATTCGCCGCATCCTCGGAGACAGGATCACCGAAGACTTCATCCTGCATCGCGCTCATGGCGCGAACATCCGGTTCTTCCGTCACCCGCCGCACGGTCACGCCGAGAGGAAGGGGAACATCAATCGCCAAAGCCACCGCCTCACCGATCATGATCGATTCCGGGTCATCCGGGATGAAGCCGTTCGCCACTAGAGCTTCGTGAAGCCCCGGAGCATGGTCATGGGCACGTGTTTTCCACTCGACTCGCTCGATGCGTGGGGCGGACTGGAAATAGCTCAGGGCTTCCGGGACTAGCCGCTGAACAGCTTCGGAGTTTGCCTCTCCGAGGTCCCGGTAGGTGATGAAACCGCGTCCACCGGGGAAGGTCACCAGTCGGAGCGGGCCGAGACGGGTGACATCGATGGCGCCAGGAGTCTCCGCATCGGTTCGCAGTTGCGCGTCATATGCCGCGAGAAGTCGAGCACGGGTATTCACTTCGTCATGAGCCATCCGCCCATTCTTCCCGACAGCCGCGTCCCGCCGTCACGGAGTGAAGCGAGGACTACTCGTTAGAGTGGGATTCACTATCGCCCAATTATGTTGTCGCCCAATTAGGTTGGGAACATGACAGTGGCCAACCAACTCTCTTCGACCGCTCTGGTGCGCGGCCTGCACACGGTGCTCTCGAACCCACTTCTGGGTATCGCCCCCGCTCTCGCCGAGCTGTTGAGTCCACTCATCCGTCATTCCGCCCTGGTTATTTTCACCGAGGATTGCACGGGGCGTCCCCAGAAGCGTGCAGGCGACCCGTCGATCGCCGATCACGTCACCGTCGCCGAAATGGACGTCGTCAGAGAGCAAGTGAGATCCAACAACTCAGCGAGTTGGGCAGCGACCGGCATCATCGCCGGCACTGATCGGGTCTTCGCTGGCTGGATTGCCTCGAGCGGTGCGCTGATGGGGCTGACCGACCCCGTACTCGCCTCGCCAACAGCAGGGACGCTGGACGAGGTGATGGTCACCGTCGCGGGTCTGTGGGATCTGGTCGCCTTGAGCATCCGCCACCAGGTTGCGGCCGCAACACCCGCTTACCTGTTCGATTCCCGCACGATGTCAGTGGAACGCGCGGCCATCATCGCGGAGTTATCGGACGCCCACTCCACCACGCTGGAGATGCTGCTGGCCGTTCTGCGTTCGCGTGAAGCCTCCGACGCAGCCGCCCGTCGGGCTGCCACAGACATCGCCGCCACCGCTATGGTCAAACTCCGAGCGGTGTCAGATCGGGATCGAAAGCTGTCAAAAGAGCCGGTTGCCAAGGCTTTTGAGAGCCTGCAGAACGATCTTCGCCCGCTCGCCCGCTTTGGCGATCTCGACATCCAGTTCATCGAGCCACCGATCACCGGACGAGCCCTTCCCGGAGAAGTCGCCCACGCGGGCCGCGCGATCGTGCG
>JACMOZ010000148.1 GCA_014377785.1 Aeromicrobium sp. | reverse complement strand
GAGATGCAGGCTGCGGGATGCTTCAACGACGGCCCTACGGGAACCGAATACACGGTGTCGTTCGATCAAGTAGCGACCGGGCAGGCACTGGCAACCTTCGCGTTCTCTGACACGTCGTCGCTTGAGGCCGTCGCCCCTGAGGGAACAACCTTCTCCATCGCCCCCTTCCCGGTAGATGACTCGGGTAACAATTACCTTGCAGCTGCGGACTCGTCGGGCTTCGGCATCAATGCAAAGTCCAAGAACCAGGATGCCGCACGAACGTTCGTTGATTTTCTTGCCAGTGCCGAAGCGCAGAATGCATATGCCACAGCGTCGAAAGGTGCACCCTCGCTGCCGAACGACTCGTTTAAGGCGGACACGCCAAACCAGGCGGTTGTTCTCGATTACGTGGTAGCCGGAAAGACGGCGACCTGGCCGGATCAGGGATGGCCGGGCACGGCAACGCAGTTGGAGCTCGACGAGGTCAGCCAGACGATCCTGCTCGGGTCTGACACCCCTAAGTCTGCGGCTGAGCGACTAGACACGGCCTTCGCGAAGGATCTTGCAGGCAAGTAGCAAGCCAAGGTGGTGGATCGATGCGTCGATCCACCACCCCACTCCCGCGGCCGCGTTTTGCGAGGCCCAGCCTAGAGAACGAGCTTATGGAATCCACCTTCTCCCGCCTCCGCATCAATGGTCTTGATGCACCGCTCGGGGTGGCGTCGTCGACGCTCCGCCTTAGTTGGGTTGTCAGTCGCGAGATCGGTGAGACGGACCAGATCGTCGTCGTCGTGGCAAACAGCCTCAGGAAACTCCTGAGCGTGTCTGACGTATCGGACGGCCTACACACGTTGCCGGGCGATGCGCGATCGCTCGTTCTCGATCCCCCTGCGACCCGGCGCATGTATTGGCGCGTTGGCCACCGTGACAACGATCACGTCACATGGAGCGACCCGAGCCACGTCACCTTCGCCCCTGATTTCGCTGCAGAGGGCGCGTGCTGGGTCACCCACTCCGATCTTGTGGCTGGTCGCCCTGAGGGTGATACACGCTCGGTGTGGTTCGCACTGGATATTGTTGCCGACCCTTCTGACACACTGACTCTGCTGCACCTGGCAACTCCTGGCGTAGCGGACGTTCGGGTGGATGGGCACAGTCTCGGCCGAAATATTCTCGGGCCTGGCTATAGTGACCTGCACCGAGAGGTCTCGGCGGCGACTCACGACCTCGGGATTCTGCTGCCCGGAGCCCATACGGTCACCGTGGAGGTAGCTTCCGGCCCGTACTGGATATCACCAACCCCTGAACGCTATTCGAAATTCGTCGGGCACCACCAGGCACCCGCTCTTCTTGCCCTGCTTGAGCAGTTCGGAGAATCCACCCGGTCAACAACCACGCGCGCCGATCGCACTCGAACCGGTCGCGGTGCGACGGTAGCCGCGCATTGGTACGGCGGAGAAGACTTCGACGCGGGGTGTGTCGAACCATGGCACGCTCGCGAGGATGTGAACGCTATTGATGCGTCACGAGACCGGTCGCCAACAGTCTGGTGGCCGGAGCATCCACCCATACAGGTTGTTGATGTGCTGAGCGAAGGCGATTTCGTGGCCGGCCGGGAGGGAGTAGTGGCGGACTTTGGCGTCAACATCGCCGGCGTTCCCGAGCTCCGTTGGCGCTCCTCGGGGGCCGATCGTGTCGTGCGGGTCTTCCCGGCAGAACAGATCGACGCCCAAGGTGTGGATCAGGACAGCACCGGGACGCCCATTTTCGACAGTATCCGAATCCCGGCGGGCACCGAAGGTGTGTGGAGTCCCCGGTTTACGTATCATGGGTTCCGCTATCTCGAGGTGCGGGGCGCTGCGGACCTTGAAGTGAAGGCTCACGTCGTCCGTGCGACCAATGAGCGTTCGGGGACCTTCACAAGTGGCGATGCCTTCCTTGAGCGCCTGCACACAGTCGTGGACCGTGCCGTCCAGGGAAACATGCACAGCGTCTTCACGGACTGCCCGCACCGCGAAAAGTTCGGCTGGCTCGAGCAACTCCATTTCTGTTTCGATGCGCTAGCCCGCAACTTCAATGTCGAGGCGCACCTCCGCGACATGTTGCATCACATGCGACAAGCCCAGCTGACCACGGGCGCCGTTCCGAGCATCGTTCCGGAATTTTGCGACTTCAGCGGTCACGGGTTCCAGGGCGATGACGATGCCTTCCGGTTCGACGTCAACTGGGGCGGCGCAATCGTGCACCTTCCTCTCGACCACTACGACCAGTATGGCGATCTGCGGGTTGTCGAGGACAACGTTGAAGCGATGAAGGGGTATCTCGCATACCTGCGTAGCCGCGAGACGGATGGCCTCATCAACTTTGGGCTGGGCGACTGGATCGCGCTCGACACTTCGGCTCCGCGAGAGTTGATTGCGTCGCACGGGTACATGCGGGTTCTGGATTCCGCTATTCGGGCAGCCGAACTGATGCGCGACGGGGAATGGCTATTGGAGCTGGGGGAAAGGTTCGCCGCAGTGACGATCGCCTTGCGCGAGCGCGAGCACTCGTCGCCCTCCTCCAGCCAAACTGAGCTCGTGATCCTCGTCGATCTGGCCGAGCGACGAAATGATGTGTCTGCCGCTGACCTCGCCTTTGCACACCTACTGGAGCGCATTGCTTCCGATGGGGATGCTTTCACCGTGGGGGAGGTGACCTTCGGGCTTCTCATCGATGTCCTTCAGCGCCGAGGACTCGGCGACCTCATCTACAGCACGATCAGCCGGCCGGACGTTCCCGGCTACGGTATGCAATTGGCTCGGGGCGTTACCGCGCTCGCAGAAACGTGGTCGGCAGAACGACTGGCTGTGGGAGAGGGG
>JACMOZ010000147.1 GCA_014377785.1 Aeromicrobium sp. | reverse complement strand
GCGTCATAGAACGCCAACTCGTCATGGTTCAGCGGCGGCGCAAAATTGTTCCCGCGGTTCGCCTCTGCGGCGACCTCGCGGGCCAACGCAACAAGCTCGGCGATTACTTCGGCGGAGGTGAGCTGCTGGTTCGTGTACTTGTTCATCAGCTCGGTGATGCGTTCGGAGAAAGCCCGCTGGCGCACCAGGTTGTTGCGGGTCGTGCGTAGCGACTCCTCGGTGAGGAGCTTGCGCAGCGCTTCGATGGCGAGCTGCGGGTTGCGGGCCCGCTGGGTCTTGGCGATGAACTCCGGGCTGAGGTCATCCAGCGACGGCTTCGGCATACCGGCAGCCTCATAGATGTCAAGCACGTCGCCGGAGGCGGTAGCGGATGCGATCAGCTGGCCGAGCAGACGCTGAATGTCCTCCGGCACCGGCTCGCCCCTAGCTTGCCGGTCGGCGGCATCGGACTTGGCCATCCAGACTCGTACCTCTTCGTGCATCTGGATTTCCGGCCGACGGGCCTCCAGCTCCTGCGACCCGGCGCCCGAGCTCAGCGCCCACGCCCTAGACAGCTGACCGGAGTACCGGCGGTATGCCGCCGCGAGAGTTTCCTCGCCCTCCGTAACTTGGTTGCCGGAAGTGCCCGCATCCCGTAAGTAGTTGACCGAACCGGTCACCGCGTTGAGGTCCTCTCCCCGGCCGGGTTCCCCGGGTATCAGTTGCGGCTCCGGGGGCCGCTTCATTTCTGAGGCGTGCGACTCCTGGGCGCGAACTAACCGTGATACGGGCAGCCGTGCTCGCCGACCCGTCGCATGCAGAATCCTGTCCCGTTGGTGCGCGGCTTGCCGCAGCGGCCAACTGGGGCCGGGGATGGCACTGATCTTTCAGCCGGTTGGCTGCCACTGCCGACCAAAACTGATAGCGCTCCACCCGGCCTGAGTTCCCGACTCGACGACGACGACGACGACGACGAGATCGCCGCTTCGGAGAGCAGCGTCGCAGCAATCATCTTCTTGAGGGGTCGAAGATCGCCGCGTTCCATTGCAGTCCGCGCCGCGTGAGCATTCGTTGCACGGTCAATTCGGCGCCAATCCAAAGGATGACCGGCGTGCTCGGCGATTTGACTCCAGAAGAAGCGCTGAGCGCGACCATTGCCTTCGCGGAACGGGTGGAAGCATTCAGTTGGTTGAAATGGTGAGCAAGGTGTTCAATGAAATCGGCGGTGCTGATACCGGCAAGGAGATCCTCTGCGGCGAGGTCGGTGAACACCTTGACGCCGTCCGTTGCAAACACTGACGGCGACATGAAGTAGTCATCTGACTTCCGGATCTCGTCTGTGCGGGTCTGTCCAGCCCAAACAAATACGTCCTGGAAGATCCGGCGATGAATCTCTTGGAGCTGACGCAAGTCGCCGGTGACCTCGACTGGGTCGGCCTCAAGTTTCACTGTGCGACGGAATGTGGCGCGTGTCCCCCCGTTCGACAAGCTCCTCTCGCGTAGTCGCCCCGAGAAGGTTGCGGAGCAAACCCGTCCGTAGGTCGAGATAGGAGTCAGTGCGGTCAGACAAGTGCGCGTCGTGCAATCCCGCGGTCCACGAACTCATCAACAGTGATCGTTCCGTCGACGTATTCAGCCGCAAATGCGATGTCTTCTCCGGTGACCGTTAGGTCCTCCAGCGCAAGGCTATGCACCGCGTTGTCGACGTGGCTTTGACGTCGGAGGCGCTCCTCGAGCGAAATCTCGACGACGGCGTGAATGGCGTCGTCCAGATCGTCACTCAAGCGTTCACCCAATCACGCGGACGCGTGAGGATGTTTCGCTCTAGGAACTCAGATGGAGTTTGGCTGCGAATGAAGCTCTTGTATTTTTCCGACTCGAACCCGTCTCCACCCCAAAGCCACAGTTCCTTCAGCGGTACGAGTTTTGTCCAACTTGGGGCGTCGAGCTGGCAAATGTTGGCTGCGTAGAGGAAGGCTGCCGCGAGCACTGCGTCATAATTCGCATCTCCCGTCGTTTCAGGCTCTGCGAACTCATCGGCTGGGATGTTCTTGCCCTTGCTTTCAATCAGCCGCGCAATGGCCTCCGTCAGTTGACGGATCGCTAGGTCGCTATTTCCAGCGGAGAGGGCGTCACGCACCAGCGCCGCGGCCTGCGGAGCTGTTATGAGTTGCGACGGACCTCTCATGGCCTCAATCGTACCCAGTGTGGTGTCCATACATGCTTCATGCGCGGCAGAGAACAGAACCCGATGGGGACACGACCACCCGCCCTAAATCTTATTCAAATTGGGGCGACGGTGAAAATTGTGCTTCGAACATATATTCGAACGTGTCTAGAATGACTCAATGGTCACCGTGCTGTTCATCTCCCCGATTTCGGGGACTGCGCACGCCCTTGCTCTCCTGGCGCTCACCGGAGTTTCGGCTGGATTCCCCTCCCCAGCGCAGGACTACTACGACGGTCCGATCGACTTGAACCAGCACCTGATCAAAGACCCCACATCGACCTTTATCGTCCGGGTGGCCGGCGACTCGATGGACAACGCCGGGATCAGCAACGGAGACGAGGTGATCGTCGATCGGAGCCTCACCCCACGTGACGGGAACGTCGTCATCGCCGTCCTCGACGGGGAGCTGACAATCAAACGGCTAAGACTCACCGGAACCGGAGTGATCCTGCGAGCCGACAACCCGGCATACCCGAACATCCGCGTTGAAGCCCTCAGCGACCTGATTGTGTGGGGAGTGGTTACGCGGTCGCTGCACCATGTCAACTAGCGGAAGTTGCATCAGATGCAGGAATATCGAGGGTTGTTCATCGCCTATTTGGCGGTCAGAGTGAATTCCTTCAACGTCCTCGTCTTTGCTTCCCAGAGGAACACAGTTCGCTTCGGTGCGACCTCGATTATGTCGGTCAGGCCAAACATGCCGAACCCTGCCCACGGTACCTCGTCTCGCGGCATCATGACCAGGTCACCGGTTTCCGCTTGAACGACCCACTGTTCGCCCATCATCTCGAACTCGCAGGATGCAGTGACTGTCACCTGATCTCGTGGGCTGGCGACGGTCAGAGATATATTCATCACCATCGCGGGCGCGCCGGTGACCAAGCTCCCGATTTCCTCTGGAATGGTTTGAATGCCAGCGGCAGTAGTTATCTGCCACGCGACGACCGCTCGGCTGACCGGCTCACCGGAATAGTTTGCGACCCTGGTGGTCACCACTTTCGAGAGCCCCTCGCCGGCCTCGAAAACGGGGATGTCGATCTTCACCATGCTTGCCTTCTGAATTCGTTCAGAGGTGAGCCGTTGCCGTTCCTTCGCGGCAGCTTTCCGCTCGCGGCGGATCTCACGAGTGACCGCCCAAAAAGTTCCAGCGGCAAGCAAAATCGTCCCGAAAGCAGTCGCGTAGCCAGGGAATGCAACCGCCCAGAAATCACTCATGGCGGAGAGCGTACTGGTTTCGCGGCAAGTCTGTCGGAATCGGCTCGACTCATCGTCAAAAGAGCATGCGCGCCAGCCGGAGGATGTCATGCCTGCATCTGAATCACGCCGGATCATGCTCGTCGACATGAACAACTGCTTCGTCAGCTGCGAGAGGCTGTTCGGCCCAATTCTGGAAGGGGTAGCGACCGTGGTGCTGTCGAACAATGACGGATGCGTGGTCGCGCGATCCGCCGAAGCGAAAGCTCTCGGGATCCAAATGGGCGACCCCTGGTTCAAGCTCGAAGGGCGCGCAAAACAATGGAATCTTCAATACCGAAGTTCGAACTACGAGCTCTACGGATCGTTGTCCGAACGGGTGATGACGATTCTGGCCCGGTACGCAGCCGACTTCGAGGTTTACTCGATCGACGAGGCGTTCTTATCGCTCCGCGGCACTCCCGCGGAGCTGACCGCGGTCGCACGTGACATCCGGGCGACAATCCTGAGAAACGTCGGCATCCCAGTCTCCATCGGCATCGCGAAATCCAAGACGCTCGCGAAACTCTCGAACCGCGGATCGAAGAAAAATCCGGCCCTCGAAGGTGTCTGCAACCTCGACGATTACACCCCCGAGCACCTGAACAGGATCCTAGCCGCCCATCCGACCACCGACCTGTGGGGTGTCGCCGGACGCACCGGCGCTCGGCTCACCGCGTTGAACATCCACACCGCGCTCGATCTCCGAAACGCCGACCCAGCCCTCATCCGGAAGAAATTCTCCGTCGTCCTGCAACGGACCGTGTACGAACTGCGCGGAATCGACTGCCTACCGCTCGAACCGCCAGCAACCGTCAAAGAGCAGCTGATGTTCTCACGCTCATTCGCCATCCCGGTCACAACCAGACAGGCCATGGAACGGGTCCTCAGCGTCTACTCGCAGAAAGCCGCCGGGCGGCTCCGGAAGCAGCACTCCGTCGCGAAAAGCATGTCGTTCTTCGTATCGACGTCCCCGTTCTCCGATACGCCATACGAGTCGGTGCACGGAGGCGTTTCGTTCCCCGTCCCGACGGACGATCCGGTGGAGATGGTCCGCGCGGCGATCGCCGGGCTCATCCCCCAGGTGAGGGAAGGAGCGAAATACGTCCGGGCCGGGGTTATGCTCGCCGGTTTGTGTGCGCGCGGCGCTCAGCAGCCGTTGGAGGTCTTCGTGCCGCTACATGAGCACAAGGCGGTTGGCGAGCTGCTCGACCGTGTGAGCCGGCGCCACGGCGCGGCGAGCATAGGTCTGGGCCTCGCCGGGTTGAAAGGCGCTCCGATCTGGTCGATGAAACGCGGTCATCTGTCGAAACGTGCGACGACGCATTGGGATGAGCTCGCGACAGTTCACGCCCGGTGAGGCGAAGCCCAGGCTGAGACGTTCAGATCCACGACGAAGGGCTCGAAACTGCCGTGCCACTATTGTGCGGAGATGAGCGCCGTTCCGGCCTCGCCGGTGTCCTTGTCAATGTAACGCTGGAACCGATGCTTGCGGCCAGCCGACGGGGCACGCTACTGGGCGGCGACCCAGTCCTCGTAGCCGAGCACACCGGTGAAATTTGGAGTCCCATCCGCAGCCGGCAGCAGCGGGGTGCCGTCGGCGTATCTCGGCCATTGCAGAGCGAGCGGAGTGCCGGGCTTCGCGT
>JACMOZ010000011.1 GCA_014377785.1 Aeromicrobium sp. | reverse complement strand
TTATCCGAGCTTTGCGACGCGGCTGCTGAGGTGACGCGCGGTGCGCCGGTCAGAGTTATGGACTGTGTTGGGTCCGCGGTCATTCGACGCCTGCGCGCCGGCTCCGAGGTAGAAGCCAGGACGGTTGTCGTCATTGTCGGTGGATGGGGTCTTGTTCCAGCCGGGAGCGGACCGAGACTGTCCTAATGCATGCCGTGCAGTGCGGCGAGGAGGGACAGGTACTGAGCGATTTCTGCTTTGTGGGGGAGCTGAGAGTCGACGTCCTTGTCGGGGGAGGTCGACTGGCGGGTTTCTGCTGTCTAGTCATGTCTGATCTGATCTGATCAGCAGAGCAACCGTTATGTTGCGTGCGGCTCTATAACCTGTAGTGATTCCTTGGGCTATAAGTTATAGTGGTTTTTTCAACTTCATCTTATAGGAAGCCGACCAGAGCCATGAGACCAGTGACTGCCTCGGAGGGCCTCAACCTCCTCACCGCGCTGGGCGTGAACGTCTTGGTCCTGGACGCGGACACCGTGACCCTCACTTTGACCGGCAGCCGCATCATTGCCCGCGTGCACGTGCGCCGCTCACCGCCCTCTCGCTGGGATATCCAGCGCGATGTGGAATCCGGCCGCTCACGGGACCCTGCCCCCGACATCCTTCTCTACGTGGTCCCGAAAGCGAGTGTAGGACTGGCCGACGTAGCCCTAGCCGACTCAGGGATTGCGGTCGTGTCGCTGGAGGATGGGGTCGTCATTCTTGTGGGCAAGAGGGTGGAGGACACGCTGCGAGGGGCGCTCTCCTCCGACCGCGGATCTGGGGCAGGACGTGGGCGTGTCGCGTGGGGTCGACTCGCCCTGCTCCGGGTGCTCCTCCGCACGTCAGGACCGAGAACTCAGATGGACCTCGCCGCAGAGTGCGGCGTGTCCCAGGTGACCGTTTCCAACGGCCTCCGCGCATTCGACACTGCTGTGGTTCGCGACGAGGGCGGCTGGCGGGCAGCGCGGCCGGAGACCCTGTGGGACCGATTCCTGGCGGAGTATCCGGGGCCGCAGGGCATTTCCACTTACTGGTTGAGCCTGGACGCCATCGTGTCTCAGGCGCAGAAAGTTCGGGACGCTGCCGCCGAGCTTGACGTCATCGTGTCGGGGGACCCGGCCGCTGATCTGCTCGCCCCGTGGCGGCTGGTACGCCGTGCGGTTATCTACGCACGGACAGGTATGGATCTGGCCCCATTCGGCTTCTCCGAGACCACGCGGGAGAACGCCACCCTCGAATACGTGGTTCCGACTGACCCCACGATCTGGTCGACCGCCCGGGCGTGGACGTCGGTGGTATCCGGCTGGACGGCCGACCCGGTTCTCGTGGCGTGGGACGTCCAGCGGACTGGGGGGCCCGACGCGGCCGATGCGGTCGAGAGAATGCGGCGAACGGTCCTGGACGGCTTACTCCCATGAATCTGCGCCGGATAGAGACTGTGGCGACGTCGAACGCGGACGACGCGGCCTTCCGCGCTCTCGCGGATGTTGCCGAGATCACGAAACAGATCGACGATGTCCGCATTGTCGGCGGCCACATGGCAAGTTTGCTGCTTACCGCTTTCCCTGTGGGTGGGGCCGTCCACCGCAGGACGGCCGACGCGGATGCGGCTGTGTCGACATCCGTCGCAGCCTCCGGTCGAATTCATCGCGCCCTGGTCGATGCGGGTTACGCGGACACGTCCGGCAATCACTATGTGAAGGGTGATCTCGAGATTGACATTCTGGTTCCTTCCGATGGTGCGCGGTTCGAGACGGCTACCGTCGGCGGCCGCGGATTTGATGCGGCTCCAGGACTGAGGCTCGCTTTTTCTGTTGATCCGCTCGTCCTCGATGTTGGCGTGATTCTGACGGACGGAACTCGACTTGATTTCGTGGTCCGCGTGCCCCCGGTTGAGCTCGCACTCATCTTCAAGGCCTATGCCGCCCAGTCTCGCCACGCGCCGAAAGACATCACAGATCTCTACAACCTGCTGTCGATCGCGTTCGAGTATCCAGTCGACGAGATCGGGGGCTGGAGGATTGGAACCGTTCCCTTGTCCGGAACGAGGCTCGACGCCGCTCGAATCCTGCATGCCCTGGCGGACTCTGCGCGCCAGAGCCTTGTCGTGGACAACGCGGGCGTGCCTGCGGACAGGCTGGCTGCGCTCATCCGGGCACTCGTCGGGAGGCCGATGCCAGGGGCCTACCGTCAGCCTCGCTCGTCGGGGTGAAGCCGAGCTTCGCGATGACGACGCGCGGGCCTTTGCGGAACATTCGATCGAACACCGGTACCCCGCAAACGATGGCCAGTGCCGTGTGCCCGATCGCCATCACCGTCCGTGCTCGATCACTTTCGGCGGAATGCGGGGGAGAGGCTGAGAGGGCTCATGAGAGCCCCCAAAGCGAGTTCGCAAGGTCATCATTTACGCATCTAATTCATCTCTATTTGACCCAAAACGATGACTGATAATTGGAAGCAGCGAACCGCCCGGTTCCCTGTAAACACAGGGGAATCCGAGGGTTTCCGGAGACATTCGGTAACGACTAAATTAAGGCCAGAACCTTCAAGGGGTGGGTCCGCCCCGCTTTTTGTTGCCTTCCAGCTCTGCGCTGAAGATGTTGTCAGGATCCTTGAGCGCCGCTCCGTGGATGAAGACGAGCGGTGGTTATCAGCCAGTGCACTTCGCGTCGATGTGCCCGTTGGAGGTGAGACGCGACTGCAGGATGGCCGGTCAAGCGTGCTCGGAGGGCGTAGTTCAGCTATCCGTGAAAGCCTGGGCCCGCTGAGGCGCACTGAAAAATCACCCCGCGATCATCCGCTGTCCACTGCCGCTTGAGGAAGATCTGATTGACTCGTATTCAGTCGATTCAGAATGAGAGGCGAATGATGCCGCACAAAGTTCAGGCCGTCGTCGTTCGGGCGATGAACGGACCTCTCTCGCTCGAGACGATCCTCGTACCCGATCCGGGACCGGGGGAGGCGCTCGTCGATATTCTCACCTGTGGTGTTTGCCACACTGACCTTCACTATCAGCAGGGCGGAATTAGTGACAACTACCCGTTTCTGCTCGGCCACGAGGCCACCGGCGTCGTCGCGGCGATCGGTGATGATGTCACCAATGTGGTGGTGGGGGATCGGGTCATCCTGAATTGGCGGGCCGTCTGCGGCGAGTGTCGGGCCTGTCGTCGGGGCGAGGCGCAGTACTGCTTTAACACTTTCAACGCCACGCAAAAAATGACGCTCGAGGATGGCACCGAACTTTCACCGGCGCTCGGTATCGGTGCCTTCGCCGAGAAGACCCTCGTTGCCGCCGGCCAGTGCACGAAAGTGGATGAGGATGTCGACCCGGCTGCGGTCGGACTGCTCGGCTGTGGCACCATGGCCGGCATTGGTGCCGCCATCAACACCGGGAACGTCGGTCGCGGTGACTCCGTGGCAGTGATCGGCTGCGGTGGGGTCGGAATCGCAGCAATCCAGGGGGCGAAGCTCGCGGGTGCGACGACGATCATCGCGGTCGACATTGACCAACGCAAGGTCGAACTGGCCCGCGCACTCGGAGCGACGCACGGCGTGAATTCGCGGGACGAAGACCCGATCGAGGCCATCCGTGCCCTTACTGGGGGGAACG
>JACMOZ010000146.1 GCA_014377785.1 Aeromicrobium sp. | reverse complement strand
CGACGCTCCTGCCGAGGGCTTCGAAGGCGACGGCCAACGCGGCGGTGGTGACGGTCTTGCCGACCCCGGTGTCGGTCCCGGTGATCACCACGAATCGTGACGTGGGAAACGTCATCGGGAAACCGTTTCGATGTCGCGGCAGGCGTACGCGAGACGGTCGTCCTCGAGCCCGGCCGAAGCGGGGATCCGCAGCCCGCAGGTTCCGTCGGGGACCGAAGGCGGCCGGAAGCAGCCGACACGCACCCCTTGTCGTGCACATTCGGCCTGCGCTGCGATGGCCTCGCGAGGACCGGGCATTTCGACCGAGAGGACAGCACCGGCAACCGGGGCGACTCCGGCCGCTGCCGCAAGCGCCTGGGAGACGGCGTTGACGCGCTCCACGAGCGCGGGTTCTGCGCCGATGATCCGCAACGCCTCGAGCGCCGCCCCTGTCGCGGCGGGGGCGAGACCGGTGTCATAGATGAACGGCCTCGCGCGGTTGACGAGATGGTCGACGACTTCGGCACTGGCGAGGACGGCGCCGCCTTGACTGCCGAGCGCCTTGGAAAGGGTCATGGTCACGACGACATTGTCGCGGCCGGCGAGTCCGCAGGCGTGGACAAGTCCGCGACCACCACCGGCAACACCGATGCCATGGGCCTCGTCAACGAGAAGCGTGGCATCGAATCGTTCGCACAACGCGAAGAGTTCGGCCAGCGGAGCCCGATCGCCGAGGACTGAATAGATGGATTCGGCCAGCACGATTGCCCGCGGCTGCCGTCGTACAGAAAGAGCCCTTTCGACGGCGGCCAAGTCGTTGTGGCCGACGACTTCGACCATGCCACGGGACAACCGGCAGGCATCGACGAGGGAGGCATGGATGTGCGCATCGGATACCAGCAGGGTGTCCTTGTCGGTCAATGCCGTCACCGCGCTGAGGTTGGCGTGATAACCCGTCGAGTGCACGAGCGCCGCTTCCTGGCCGGTCAGTTGGGTCAGGGCGGCTTCGAGGTCGGCGTGCACCTGAAGCGTCCCGGTAACGAGTCGCGAAGCGCCCGCACCGGCACCCCATTCGAGCGCTGCCAGCGAAGCCGCCTCCCTCACTCGGGGGTCTTGCGAAAGTGCGAGGTAGTCGTTTCCGGCGAGGTCGAGCAGGTCGCTCTTGACGTCACGGGGCTTCAGCAATCGGACGAGTCCCTCACGTTCACACTGGTCAG
Source organism: Aeromicrobium sp. (assembly GCA_014377785.1). Taxonomy (GTDB): domain Bacteria; phylum Actinomycetota; class Actinomycetes; order Propionibacteriales; family Nocardioidaceae; genus JACMOZ01. The sequence continues at coordinate 2,939 of JACMOZ010000146.1, read as the reverse complement.
CCTGGGTTTTGAGCCAGTCGTTGAGCCTCACGTCGCCGCTCCTGCTGCTGCGGCGACAAGTGCACCGGTGATCGTCGATATCTCTTCGTCGGAGCAGATGTAGGGAGGCATCGTGTAGATCAGATTGCGGAACGGCCGCACCCATACGCCGTGATCGAGGGCTATCGCTGCGACCCGGCTGACGTCTACGGACCGGTCGAGTGCGACGACTCCGACGGCACCGATCGTGCGGACTTCGGTCACGTTCTCGAGTTCGTGTGCCGGTGCCAAGCCAAAAGACAGTCCGGTATGAAGGCGCGCGACGTTGGCTCGCCAATCGGTTGAGGTCAGCACGTCAAGGTTGGCGGCCGCGACGGCGCAGGCAAGAGGATTGGCCATGAATGTCGGCCCGTGCATGAGCACTCCCGACTCCGAGGCGTCGATGCCCTCGGCAACCTCGGCGGTGCACAAAACCGCGGCAAGGGTGAGATAACCGCCGGTCAGGGCCTTGCCGACGCACATGATGTCGGGGGAGACTCCAGCGTGGTCGGCGGCAAACATCTCGCCGGTTCGGGCGAAGCCGGTGGCGATCTCGTCGAGGATGAGCAGCCAGCCGTTGCGGTCCGCGAGTTCGCGCAGCCAACGCAGGACCCCCGGCGGATAGACGTGCATACCGCCGGCACCTTGAAGAATCGGCTCGACGATGATCGCGGCGATGTCGTCCTCGCTGCAGGCGGCAAGGACGCGGTTCGACTCGTCCATCCAGGCAGAGATGTCGGCGTCGAAGCCCGCGGGCGGTCGGGGCAGGAAGACTTGCCGGGCGAGCGCCCCGGCGAACATCGAGTGCATGCCGCCGACCGGATCGCACACGCTCATCGCGCCGAACGTGTCGCCGTGATAACCGCCACCGATGGTGAGGAGTTTGGTGCGACCAGGGTTGCCGCGGCCGCGTTGATATTGCAACGCCATCTTGATCGCGACCTCGACGGACACCGACCCCGAATCGGCAAAGAAGACTTTGTCGAGGCCGATCGGTGTGAGCTCGATGAGCCGGCGACCGAGTTCGATCGCGGGTTCGTGAGTCAGCCCGCCGAACATGACGTGAGACATGATGTCGGCCTGGCGATGCAGAGCCTCGTCGAGTCGGGGGTGACGATAGCCGTGGATCGCCGCCCACCACGAGGACATCGCATCGAGAGGTTCGCGGCCGTCGTCGAGAGTCAGCCGGGTGCCGCGCGCCGATCGGACAAGAAGCGTTGGCGCTGTCGTCGCCATCGGGGCATATGGGTGCCAGAGGTGGTCGCGGTCAAAGTCGAGGGAGCTGTCCATGGCGAGGTCAGGCTATCGCCCGGGATCGAGGGGCACCCCACCGCACCTGAACACCGTTCAGGATAGGTTCCTCCCATGACTGACATACTCCAGATTGCCCGCAACCACGTCCTCGAGCAGGGCCTCGGGCTCGGCGAGGAGCATCTCGTCGAAGTTCTCCGCCTGCCCGATGAGCAGATTCCGGCGTTGCTTGAACTCGCCCATGCGGTCCGGATGAAATGGTGCGGTCCCGAAGTCGAGGTCGAGGGAATCGTGTCGCTCAAGACCGGCGGTTGTCCCGAGGACTGCCACTTCTGTAGCCAGTCGGGTCAGTTCGAGTCGCCGGTGCGCGCCGTCTGGCTCAACATTCCCGAACTCGTCGAAGCCGCCAAGGAAACTGCCAAGACCGGTGCCAGCGAATTTTGCATCGTCGCCGCCGTCCGCGGTCCCGATCAGCGGCTCATGGATCAGGTCCGTGCCGGCATCCAGGCCATCCAGGCCGAAGTCGACATCAACATCGCCTGCTCTCTCGGCATGCTCACACAGGCTCAAGTCGACGAATTCGTCGAGATGGGAGTGCACCGCTACAACCACAACCTCGAGTCGGCGAAGTCCTACTTCACCCAGGTCGTCACCACCCACTCCTACGAAGAGCGCTGGGACACCTGCCAGATGGTGCGCGAAGCCGGTATGGAGTTGTGCTGCGGCGGACTCGTGGGCATGGGCGAAGGCCTCGAGCAGCGCGCTGAACTCGCCGCGCAACTCGCCGAACTGCGGCCGCACGAAGTCCCGCTCAACTTCCTCAACCCCCGTCCGGGCACTCCGTTCGGCGATCAAAAACTTATGAGTTCGCAGGATGCGTTGCGTACGATCGCCGCGTTCCGCCTCGCGATGCCGCACACGATCCTGCGTTATGCCGGTGGCCGCGAACTCACCCTCGGCGACCTCGGCACTCGCGAAGGATTGCTCGGTGGCGTCAACGCCGTCATCGTCGGCAACTACCTCACGACACTTGGCCGCGATGCCAACGAGGACATCGACCTGCTGGCCGAGCTCGGCATGCCGATCAAGGAACTCCAGAAGACACTGTGACGACTTATTGCGGTCATTGTGGCGAGGCGGCCGACGCACGCGATCACGCCGTGTGCCTCGACAGATTGCGCATGGAGCCGCCGCGTTATTGCACTCAATGCCGTCGCCGCATGGTCGTCCAGGTGGTGCCGCGTGAGTGGACCGCCACATGCGTCGAGCACGGCGAACTCAGCTCCGCCTGAGCGTCCCGCCAAGTGTGCCCGTCAATTGTCGTCGCCGAGGCCCCTCGCGGCAAGGGCGTCACCGGTGTCATGGGCGTGAGCGACAACGCGGAGCACCATCGGCGTCAGGTTGGCGCGCGCGCTGCGCTCGAGGCCGCGGGCCTTGGCTGCTTCCCGGGTCTCATGGGCAATAGTGAAAATTTGCGGGATCGCACCGATCATGAGCGAAAACGTCAGTGCCACCTTGGCCGGATTGACCCCGATTCGGCGAAACGGCATCAACCCGCGGGTGATCGCGTCGAGCATGGCGTCCATTGGTGTCGTCGCGGTGAAGACGGTGGCGGCCACGACGAGGGCAAGCATTGTTGCCACGATTTCGGTCGCCAACGGCCAGCCGTG
>JACMOZ010000145.1 GCA_014377785.1 Aeromicrobium sp. | reverse complement strand
AGCGCAGCTCGCCAAGGCACTCGCGGTCGACCCTGAGGAGTGGAAGGCCGAGATCCCGCAGATCACCGAATGGTTCGGGAAGTTCGGCGACAAACTGCCAGCCGTCTTCTGGACCGAACTCGACGGGCTGAAGGCTCGCCTCGAGGTGTAATTCCTTTCAGACACAAGAATCGGGTCTCGTCCGGGTTGAACCGGGCGGGACCCGATCTCTCGTTCCTTACTAGAATCGACTCGTGCTGACCGCAGTGAATGACCTTGCCGCCCTTCTCGTCGTACTCGTCGGTTTGTGGACAGGAGTCGGTCTCCGCGAACATGCCCAGGCTTCCGCCCCGGCCGCACGACACTTTCCCGGACTCCCCGCGAAACAGGCTTCCAAGCCGGTCGCCGGACCCCGACACTGGTTCGCCACCGCGGCCCTCACCGTCGTCGCCGTCTTGGTGTTGATGATCTGGAACGTCTCTGGAACGGCCACTCTCGTCATCGCCCTGGGCGGCACCGCGGTCCTCGCCGCCATCGCGTGGCCGATTCACCATCACGCGCGCGCTTGCGCCACCACGAACGCCGCGATCAACGCCTATGCCCCCCGCATCGCCATGCCCTATGCCGGCAAGATGCTCGTCCACGTCGGCATGTGGGCGCCCTACGTACAGCGCACCGGCCGGCCGTGGTGCGTCGTCGCCAGTACTCCGAAACTTCTGGATGAATTGGCAGCGATTTACGACATCCCGATGATCGCGGGGACCCTGCCTGTAACCGTGCGGGTCGCCCTCTATCCGCATGGATCTGCGGAAAACGCGACGTTTCTCGCCGTCGACAACGTCGAACATGTCTTCCTGGGCCACGGAGACAGCGACAAGCCACTCAGTGCCTCCGAACGCGTCCTCGACTACGACATCATCACCGTCGCCGGTCAGGCCGCGATCGACCGCTTCGACGCCGCCGGGCTGACCGTCCCGCCCGAACGGATCAAGATCATCGGCCGCCCGCAGACCGAAGGCATCACCCGTGCGGCCGGACCGATGTCCTCGATCAAGGTGCCGACGGTCCTGTATGCCCCGACGTGGCGCCATGGCGATAACTCGCTGAACCTGTCTTCGCTCGTCGTCGGCGACCAGATCGTGCAGGCTCTCCTCGATCGGGGGGTCACCGTGTTGTTCCGGCGGCACTTCGCCGGCCGCAACCATGTCGAGGCAGAGGCCATGATCGAGACGATCTACGACCTGCTCGAACAGGATGCGGCGGCAACCGGCCACCCGCACGTCTGGGGTGAAGCGGCCTCGGCCGAACTCCCCCTCGTCGACGCCTTCAATCTCTGCGACGCGATGATTTCTGATGTCTCGGGCATCGTCGTCGACTTCATGCAGAGCGAAAAGCCTTTCGCGATGTATGCCGCTCAAGTGCAATCTGGCCCCGAACTGGCGACCGAGTTCAGAACCGCTCATCCCACCGCCGAGAGCGCCTACGTCATCGACCGGGAAATGTTCAACCTGGACACGATCCTCAACCTGATGCTCGGCCCCGACCCGTTGTCACCGACCCGGGCCGATCGCGCGGCCCACTACCTCGGTGGCGACGACCGCAGGGAACCGGCGAAGAGGTTCATCGAGCTCGTCAACCAACTCAGCGGCTGATCAGCCAGCCGCGCTGATTGAGGTGCGAGCTTGCGAGCAAGCCCTTGTCCTGAGCCAGGGGCACCTGCCGCGAGCGGAGCTCGTGGGGAGCGAAGGGTCGAAATCGTAGTCAGCCGGCAGTCAGGTCATCGAAAATGCGTTTGTCGTGAGCGGGGATGACGGTCACGCCGTCTTCACGCTGCAGGCGGGCGAGGGTTTCGTGGTTGCCCAGTACCGCTTTGCGATCAACGGCCATGGCCTTTTCGAATGCGCGGATCTTACCGATCTTCGCCAGCGGTGCTCCCGAAGTCGAGGTGGCGCCATAGGAACTCGCGTCGAACACCGCATCTCCGGCGTGAACGAGCAATCCGCGATCGCCGGCATCGACGGCCACGGCGGCAAGGCCGCGCGTATGCCCCGGCATCGGAATCATCGTGACGCCGGGCAGCACCTCGTGGCCGGTGAGTCCGTACTTCCACTCGTCGCCTCGCCCTGCGTGAAGTTCCATTTTCGGGCCATGGGACCACTGCTTGGACTTGTAGCGTTGCTTTCCATAGAAGCCGGGGTCGACCACCGCCGCCTCATATTCCTCCGCGGTCGTATGGATCGTCGCCGCCGGGAAGTCGGCGATTCCGCCGATGTGGTCAAAGTCCATGTGGGTGAGCACGATGTTCGTGACGTCCTCGGCGGCAAAGCCAAGACCCTCGATCTGGCGGATTGCCGTTTTGGCGTCGTCCCGATCTGGGCGCAACATGAACCGAGCGGGCCCCATACGTTTGGGTTGAGCAAAGTCGAAGGTCCCCAATCCGCTGTCGACGAGGACAAGGCCGTCGTCGGTTTCGCAGAGCAAGACATGGCAGACAAAGGTCGACATCGTTGGCGGCTTCATGGTCCCGCAACTGAGGTGGTGAACACGCATACGCTGATCTTGTCGGAAATGTGCCGGTCAGGCGAGGGAAACCGCAAAATCGGTTTACCACGAGGCCTCGGCAAACTGCCATGCCAGGGGGGATACTTCCCGGGTGAGGTGGCAGTTTGCCGCGGGGCCTGACGGACGGAAACAGTTACGGACACCCGAGGATTTGGCCGCCTTGCTCCTT
>JACMOZ010000144.1 GCA_014377785.1 Aeromicrobium sp. | reverse complement strand
CGAAGGCCCGCTTCCAGGCGGCAGGCGTAACTGCAGTTGAGATCACGGCAGCAGCTGCTCCAAATCAGGCTGTTTCTTCAGGGTTCCGTATTTTGTTGCAGCCTCGCCAAGCAGTTTCGCTGCGGATAGGGAGAACTCCGAGGTGAACTTCGGCAAAGCCATAGTGGCGCGCGTCTTTGCGTCGATCTCCGTGTAGGTACCGACGATGTCCCGCACTTCGTCTGGGTGCGCTTGCGCATACTCAAGGGACTTGTTCATGGCGTTCTGGAACTTCTTGACGAGGGCGGCCTTGTTTTTGACTGTATCGGATTTGGTGAAGTAGCCGGCAATGTCGAGCTCGGGAGAAGTTTCAACGTAGTTCCACGAGACGACGCGGCCGCCATTGGCGATCGCGGTGCTCAGGAACGGCTCGAGGATCCAGGCGGCGTCGATGTCGCCGTTTTCCAGCGCTGCAGGCGCGTCGGGGAACGGCACTTCGGCGAACTTGATCTTGCTCGGGTCGCCGCCGTCGGCCTCGACCACTTGGCGGATCGTTGTGTCGCCGATGTTCTTCAGGTTGTTGACCGATACGGTTTTGCCGGCGAGATCGGCGGGCGACTTGATGGCGGAGTCGGCATTGACGACGACGCCGCTGAAGTCCTTGCCGGCAACGCCCGCGGTCGTTGTGCCGTTAGTCACGAATTCGAGGGGGAGTCCCTGATCCTGCGCCACCATGAGCGAGACGATATTGCCGAAGGCAAAATCGAACTCGCCGTTGACAACGCCGGGTACGGCGGCCGCTCCGCCGGTAGTCTTCGTCAATTTGAGCTCGATGCCTTCGTCCTTGAAGAAGCCTTTCGCCTTGCCGAGCCAGATGGGAGCGGTATCCACGATGGGGATGACGCCAACGGTCAACTTCGTGTCGCCGCTCGCGGTCTTCTCGGTGCCACTGCCACCACCACAAGCTGTCAGTACCAAGGCCGATGTGGCCAGGACTGCGAATGTTCTGATCGAACGTCGCATGAGTGCTCCTTTGTCCTCCCGGACCGATGTACCGGGTGTTCGTAATGCGAACAAGTGTTCTGTAGACAAACAATATGGCACAGGTCACAGTCGGTCAAGGGATTCTGCGAAGCCATCGATGGCCTACTCCGGTTCTGCGAGGACTTCTTGAGCGATTTGCAGTGCCCTATTCGCGACTGGCACACCGGCATAGATGCCGGTTTGGAGCAACACTTCGGAGATTTCTTCGGCGGTTAGGCCGTTGCGGGTCGCCGCTCGCACGTGCATGGCGAGTTCGTGATCGTGGCCCAGCGTGGCCAGAAGCGCAAGGGTGATCATGCTTCGCGAGCGGCGGTCGAGGCCGGGTCGCGACCAGACCTCCCCCCACGCGTAGCGGGTAATCAGGTCCTGGAACGGTTGGGTCAATTCGGTGGTGTCGGCGATTGCGCGATCGACATGATCATCGCCCAACACCGCCCGTCTCGTCTGCATACCAACGTCGTACGGGTCCGGGCGGCTCATGATGGCTCCTTAGGAGTTGTCGAGATGCGTGCGAAGGGCTTCGTTTACAGGGCCTTGCTGTTCCCAGTTCGCGAGGTGCGCTGCCGGGGACAACTCGAGATACGTTGCATTCGGTATGGCCCTGGCGATGGCCCGAAGGTGCTCGGGAGGAGCGGCTGGGTCGTCCCGTCCGGCGATCACGAGTGTCGGAGCGTCGATTGCGCCCAGCCGACTGCGTAGATCCATGTCCGCGATCGCCTCGCAGCAAGCGGCGTAGCCCTCTGCCGGGGTGTGCTCGATCATGCGTTGCATGTCTGCGACGAGATCGGGATTGGCCGCCGCGAACTCCGCGGTGAACCAACGGCCGACAACGGCGTTCGACACGGCCGCGGTGCCGGTGCCACGTACCAAGGCGGCGCGTTCGGTCCAGGCCCACCGGGGTCCAAGGAATGCGGATGTGGATATGACGGCGAGGCTTCGCACTCGTTTGGGGTGGGACGAGGACATCTCCATCGCGATCATGCCGCCCAGCGAGAGGCCGACGACGTGTGTCTGTTCGACGCCGAGTCGGTCGAGCAAGGCGAGGACATCGGCGGCGAGGTCGGCGATGGAGTACGGGCCGGCCGGCACCGGTGAATTGCCGTGGCCGCGGGTGTCCGGGCACAGGACCCGGAAGTCGTCGCTGAATGCCCGGGCCTGTGGTTCCCACATGCGGTTCGTCGAGCCGAGCGATCCGAGGAAGACGACGGCTTCGTGATTGGCGTGGCCGGCATCGTCGACAAACAGGTCGACCGGACTCACAGGTTCTTCTCCATGGCGTCGGTGTCGATGACGAGTCGTTCGAGGGATTCGGCCAGCCAGTTGCCGGCCGAGCCGGTGGCACGGAGCAGATCGACGAGCACCGACCATTCGGCATGCCAAGCGCCGGCGGCACGCTCGTGCTCCTGTTCCATTTGGGCGAAGAGATGGGCGGCAAGGAACGGGGCGCGCCGCGCGGAGGCACGCGCCGAGATCGCGGCGATGGGATTGGACTTGTGCGCCATGCTGGAGGATCCGCCCCGCTGCCCGCCAGGCAGGGAGTCTTCGCCGGATTCCGAGACCTCGCCCACCTCCGTCTGCGCGAGCAAGATGATGTCGCCCGAGATTTTGGCTACGACCCCGCAAGTCGCGGCGAGGGCCGCGGCGAGGTCGGCGATTGGAAGTCTGACGGTATGCCAGCAGCGCGCGTCGACGAGGCCGAGCTGGGCCGCGAAACTGCCGCGGATCTCTTTGTAGGATCCCCCGAGGGAAGAGCCGTTGCCAACCGGCCCGCCGAGTTGGATGGGCAGATTATCGCGGACGTTCTCCAGCCGCTGGCGAATGTCGTCGGCCGCAGACTGCCATACCGCGATTTTGTCGTCGAAGGAGATCGGCAGCGCTTTCTGCATCAGGGTGCGCGCCGTCATTTGGAAATCGCCAACCTCGATGTTCCCGAGTGCCTCAATGACACGCTCGACGTCCCCGAGAACCACATCGAGGCTGCGCTGAGTCATGAGCATGATCGCGGTGTCGAGGATGTCCTGGCTCGTCGCGCCCCGATGCACGTCGTCGGCCACGTTGTCGCCAACCCGGCTGCGGATTTGCTCGACCAGCGGTATGACGGGATTGCCGCCGCGGCTCGTGTCGCGCACGAGCGCGTCAAGATCGATTTCCATGGCGCAGGCGCGTTCCACGGCAACGGCAGCGGCTCCGGAGACCAAGCCGGCCTTCGCCTGTGCGCGGGTAAGGGCGGATTCGGTGCGCAACAGTGCCTGAATCAGAGCGGCGTCATCGGTCTCGGCGCGAACCGCGGTGTTGGCCACGACCGCGGCAAAGACTTCGTCACTCACCCGACAAGACTCTCAGACATTGAAGAACACCGTCTCGTTGTCGCCCTGCAGGTGTATGTCGATCTCGAAACCGGGCTCACTCGTCTTCGCGATCAACGTGTGCCGACGGCCGGCATCGACGCCGTTCAAAACAGGATCGGACGCGTTGGCGGTCTCCTCGTCGGCGAAGTAGATCCGGGTGACGAGCCGTTGCAGCAGTCCGCGAGCGAATACCGACATATCCACATGTGGCGCCTCGGTCTCCGTGCCGCCGGCCGGGAGCGGTCCGGGTTTGAGAGTGTGGATAGACCATCTGCCCTCGGCATCGGTCGAGCACCGGCCGAAGCCGCGGAAGCCGGGCGTCTCCCGCATCCCGCGCGGGTCGTCGGGATGATCGAAGCGCCCTTCGGGATCGGCCTGCCACGTTTCGATCATCCCGTCGGCGATCGGTTCGTCGGCGCCGTCGAACAGGCATCCGTGCAGCCAGAAGGCACCGGGAGTCTCCGGCTCGGCCACATACGCCCCGTCCTCCCATTCGAGTCCGATGTGGAGGTACGGTCCGACTGTCTGCGAAGGCGTGGATCCGCTCATCAGTCTTCGTCCTCGTCGTCCTCGAACGGGGTGCTGTCGGTGCCCCGCAAGTGGAGGTTAAATTCAAAGGCGAGTGCCCACGAAGGCTCGGTGTTGTCGATGTCAAACCTGGAGATCAAGCGGGCGCGTGCCTTGGGGTCGCGGACCGAGTTGAAGATCGGGTCGAAGGCGAACAGCGGGTCGTCAGGGAAATACATTTGTGTGATGAGTCGTTGCGCGAAGGCGCGGCCGAAGAGCGAGAAGTGGATGTGCGCGGGCCGCCAGGCGTTTTCGTGGTTGCCCCAGGGGTATGCGCCAGGTTTGATCGTGGTGAACCGGTAGTAGCCGTCCTTGTCGGTCATTGTCCGGCCCAGGCCGGTGAAGTTTGGATCGAGCGGAGCCGGCCAGCGGTCGGCGTGGTGAAGATAGCGGCCGCCGGCATTGGCCTGCCAGATCTCGATGAGGGTGTCCCCCACGGGTTTGCCTGCTCCCTCGAGTACGCGTCCGTGGACGATGATGCGCTGGCCGATCGGCTCGCCGCGGTGTTGGCGGGTCAGGTCATGGTCGAGTTCGCCCACGCGGTCGCTGCCGAACAAAGGGCCGGTTACCTCCGTCAGCCGTTGCGGCAGGTCGACGGGGGCGATGCGCGGCGCCCGCCTCACGGTCGACCGGTAATCCTCGAACAGATGCGGTGGATGAGTGCCGGGCGGATCCTTTCTGTATGTCGGCAGCAGTAATTGGTTTTCGACCTTGTGTATTGCCATCGTCCGTCCTCACCTGCGTCGCATCAAGGTAGGAGTGGTGCTTGACGCATCGCGAGGACATACTTCTACTGAGTGGAAGACGGATCGGAATGGCAGGGAATGCGAACAAAGGCGGCGAGTCGGTGTCTTCGCGGCTCTTGGCGATTCTCGGCGCATTCGACGACGAACACCGGCGTATGTCGCTCAGCGATCTTTCTCGTCGCGCAGGCATGCCGCTGTCCACGGCGCACCGCCTCTGCGCCGAGCTCACCGACTGGGGAGCGCTGCGGCGCGACACGGACGGACGCTATGTGTTGGGTCGCCGCATGTGGGAACTCGGCCTGCTTGCGCCGATCCAGGTAGAGATACGTCAGATCGCTTCGCCGTTTCTCTACGACATCTTCGCCGCCACCCAGGCGACCGTGCATCTTGCCATCCGCGAAGACCTCAAGGCTCTCTATCTCGAGCGACTGTCGGGGAACAAATCGGTGCCCGTCGTCGGAAGTGTCGGCAGCAAACTTCCGTTGCATGCCACGGCGGTCGGCAAAGTGCTTCTTGCCCACGCCCCCGAAACGGTCATCGCGCGCGCACTGCAGAGTCTTTCGCGCGAAACGCCATACACGGTGATCGCGCCGGGCACCCTGGTCAGCCAACTTCGGGTTGTGCGTGAACGCGGCTATGCCCGCACTGTCGAGGAGATGTCGCTCGGGGCGTGTTCGGTCGCGGTACCAGTTGCCGATGGGAGCGGCCGCGTGCGTGCCGCGCTCGGCATCGTGGTGCCAGACCTGCGTCGTGATGTGCCGCGGATGGTGGCGGCGCTCAAGGTCGCTTCGGCGGGCATCACGCGGCAGTGGACGGTATGGGAGCGCTAGCAGTATCTTCCATTCAGTGGAAGGTCGTGCTGGCGGAAACTCCGCGCGAAAGCCCACTGTGAGGGCATGCATACCCAGGTCGTCATCATTGGCGCAGGCCCCGCGGGCCTGCTCTTGTCCCACCTTCTCGCCAACGATGGAGTCGATGCCGTCATCGTCGAGAGCAGGTCACGCGCCTACGTCGAGAAGCGCATCCGAGCCGGCATTCTCGAGTCATCGAGCGTGGAACTGCTCGAATCGGCCGGAGTCGGCGAGCGACTCCGCAAGGAGGGTATGGAACACCGCGGCATCTACCTGCAATGGCCCGGGCATCGTCACAAATTCGATTTTGTCGACCTCGTCGGCCGCGGCGTATGGGTTTACGGGCAGACCGAGGTGACGAAGGATTTGGGTGCGGCACGCGACGCGGACGGCCAGGTCACCTTCTATGGCGCCTCGGACGTCGCCCTGCACGACGTCGACTCCGAGAACCCTTACGTCACTTTTGTCGACGAGTCGGGAACCGGGGACCGTATCGATTCGCAGGTCATCGCCGGCTGCGATGGCTTCCACGGGCCGAGCCGCGCCAGCATCGACGACGCGACCGTGATGGAGCGCGAATACCCGTTCGCCTGGCTGGGCGTGCTGGCGGACGTTGCTCCGTCCACGGACGAACTCATCTATGCCTGGCATCCCGACGGATTCGCCATGCATTCCATGCGTTCGCATGACGTGAGCCGATTCTATCTTCAGGTCGATCCGGGCGAGGACATCGGCGAATGGTCCGACGACCGCATCTGGAGCGAATTGCGAAAACGCCTCGCCCACGACGACTGGGACCTGCAGATCGGCGACATCACCGAGAAGAGCGTGCTGCCGATGCGTAGTTTCGTCTGCACGCCGATGCGCCAGGGTCGACTCTTTCTCGCCGGTGATAGCGCTCACATCGTGCCTCCGACCGGTGCCAAAGGGCTCAATCTCGCGATCGCCGATGTGGGATTGCTGGCTGCCGCGCTCGGTTCGTATCTCAAGACCGGGTCGACAGAACTCATCGACGCATATTCGGACACTGCGCTGCGCCGGGTCTGGCGTTGCACGCACTTCTCGTGGTGGATGACGACAACACTTCACCAGCACGGCGACGCGTTCGACGACCAGCTGCAGTTGTCGCAACTGCGACTGCTCGCCTCGTCGAAAGCGGCGGCGAAGGGGCTGGCGGAGAACTACGCGGGACTGCCTATCGGCTACTGAGGCGAGGCCGACCTAAATCCGGGTGTCCACCATGCGGAGATCGGCGTCGATCGCTGTGGCCGTGTCCATCAAGTGCGGCAGGAGATGCTCCAGCACTTCGGCCGCGGTCCCGCGGCGCGAGCTTGCCGACAGGTTGAGAGCCGCGACGACACGGCCCGACTGGTTGCGGATGGGGGCGGCGATCGAGCGCAGCCCCTCCTCGAGTTCCTGGTCCACGAGCGCCCAGCCCTGATCGCGGATGTGTGCGAGTTCGGTCTTGAGCGCTTCGGGGTCGGTGATGGTTTGCGGCGTAAAACGTTTGAGCTCGGTTGAGGAGAGATAGCTTTCGAGTTCTGCGGACGTCAGGTGGGCAAGAATTACCCGTCCCATCGAGGTCGCGTAGGCGGGGAAGCGGGTGCCGACGCTGATCGCGACTGTCATGATGCGCTGCTTCGCGACGCGTGCGACATACGCGATATCACTGCCGTCGAGCACGGCGATCGACGACGACTCGTGTGTGGCCTCCGTGAGTTTTTCGAGGTGCGGTTGGACCACCGCCGGCAGGCTCATCGAGGAGAGATAGGCATAACCGAGTTCCAGGATCTTTGGCCGGAGGCTGAAATTCTTCCCGTCCGAGGCGACATAGCCGAGGTCGACCAACGTGTGGAGTACGCGGCGGGCGGTAGCGCGGGTGAGGTCAGCCCGGCGCGCCACCTCCGACAGGGTTTGTCGTGGATTGTCGGCGTCGAAGACGCGGATCACGGCGAGTCCGCGCACCAATGACTGGACGTGTGCAGAGGACTTCTCTGCGGTTTCTGGCGGAGTCACGAGTGACAGCCTAGCGAGGGAGGTGAGTCATGACCCGACAGCGAGGAGAGTGCAGTCATAGATGCACCCTCTATCCCTTGACAGTGTGACCGTCCTCACCGTACGTTCGCATAATAAACACATGTTCGCAAGGCGTACAGCAAGAGAGTTGATAGAGAAATGACGTTTGAGTCGAACCTGGCATGGGCAGGAAAAGTATTCATCGACGGTGCATGGGTCCTCGGCGGCGCCGGTGATTCACCCGTCGTCGAACCCGCGACCGGCCATGAAATCGGCCGCGTCGGAATGGCTTCGGCGTACGACGTTGCGAGTGCGGCCGCGAGTGCAGTCGATGCGCAAAAGGTATGGGCCGCGCTGCCCCACACAGTTCGCGCCGCCATTTTGCGCAAGGCCGGTGACTTGTGGCAACAGCACAGCGAGGAGTTCGCCGAGTGGAACATCCGTGAAGTCGGTGCGGTCCCGGGAATGGCGGGCTTCGCGCTGCACGTCGCCGCCGAGGAGTGCTATGCGGCCTCGGCCCTGCCTGGCATGCCATATGGCGAATTGTTGCCGAGCGAGGAACCTCGACTTTCGATGGCGCGAAGGATGCCGGTTGGCGTCGTCGGCGTCATCGCTCCTTTCAACGTGCCACTCATCCTCGGCATCCGCTCAGTGGCACCTGCACTTGCGCTCGGCAACGCCGTGCTCCTCAAACCGGACCCGCGTACCGCCGTCACAGGTGGTGTCAACTTAGTCCGGGTTTTCGAGGAGGCCGGGCTACCGGCGGGACTGCTGCAATTGCTGCCAGGTGGTGCCGAAGTTGGCGAAGCGCTCGTTACGGACCCCAACGTGCACGTGATCTCCTTTACCGGATCCACACAGGCGGGTCGCCGGGTAGGCGAACTTGCCGGCAAACACCTCAAGCGTGTCCATCTCGAGTTGGGCGGAAACTCCGCAGTCCTCGTCCTCGATGATGCTGACGTCGATCAAGCGGTCAATCTCGCCGCATGGGGGTCTTTCTTCCATCAGGGCCAGATCTGCATGACCGCCGGCCGCTACCTCGTGCAAGACGTTCTCCACGACCAGTTTGTCGAGCGGCTCGCCGCGAAGGCAAATGGCCTGCCGGTTGGCGACCCGCATACCGAACAGGTCGCGCTCGGCCCGGTCATCGATGTCGGCCAGCGCGACAAGATCCACGGACTTGTCGTCAGCAGTGCGGACATGGGCGCAAACGTCGTCGCCGGCGGCGTCTACACCGACCTGTTCTACCGGCCGACCGTTATCTCGACGGAAACGACGGCCGCGCCTGCGTATGCCGAAGAGGTGTTCGGACCGGTCGCGTCCGTTCTCAGGGTCGCTTCTGCAGATGAGGCGATCCGGTTCGCACGCGAAAGCGACTACGGTTTGTCTCTCGGCATCGTCACACGCGATGTAATGCGGGGACTGGCGATAGCTGAACAGATTCCATCCGGCATCGTCCACATCAACGACCAGACCGTGAACGATGAGGCAAACGCCCCATTCGGTGGGGTTGGGAGCTCCGGTACCGGCTCGCGTTTCGGTGGTGCGGCGGCCAACATCGAGGCCTTCACCGAGACCCGCTGGGTCACGATCCGCAGCGAACCGCCCACCTTCCCTTTCTGACCGAGGCCGCGCAGACACGAAGGAGGACCTCGCGAAAACGCGGGGTCCTCCATTCATGTGCGCAGTTTTTACACCTCCAGGCGAGCCTTCAGCCCGTCGAGTTCGGTCCAGAAGACGGCTGGCAGTTTGTCGCCGAACTTCCCGAACCATTCGGTGATCTGCGGGATCTCGGCCTTCCACTCCTCAGGGTCGACCGCGAGTGCCTTGGCGAGCTGCGCT
>JACMOZ010000143.1 GCA_014377785.1 Aeromicrobium sp. | reverse complement strand
GTGCTGCGCGAAACCCGGGGGGCTTTTACAGTCCGAGTTCGAATTCTTTAGCGTTCCGGTGTCCGCGGAACAGAAACGACCCCCCATGTCCTCGTTCATCTCTGCCGATACCCTGTTTGGCGCTCCCGTTCATGCTTCTGACGATCGCCTGATCGGTGTGATCGGGCAGGTGTATGTCGATGACACCACCGAGACACCGGTCTGGGTGACCGTCAAAACTGGGATCTTTGGCAGCAGCGAAACATTCATCCCGGTAACGGCCGCCACCTTTGATGGGGGAATTGTGCGGGTGCCCTACAGTCGCGAGTTCGTCAAACACGCTCCTCGGATTGATCCCGACACCACCCTGATCACCGCGCAGGAGGACTCTCTGTACCGCTACTACGACCCACACGCAGACGACGACCGCACCAACGTTCACCCCCTTGAAAAGGTGAAACCGTTCACCGAAAGTCATCACTCCGGTGCCAGTGCCCCGGTAGTGACGAGCCCGCCAGCGGATGCGCTGCTTGTCGGGGCAGGAAGCGGAGGCAGTGGTCGGGCGCTGCTTCGCCGGCATATTGTGACGGGCACCGAGCACACCGCGATTGATTCGCCGTTTGATTCCGACGCCTCTCATCGAAGTTCTCCCCTGACTGGCCCCTAGCTGCCAGATCGTGCTGGCTGGATTACCCGAACTTCCGGCCGGCACACCGCCCATCGCAGGGTGGCTTCACTGCAGTTTCGAACACCGCCGTTTGGAAGCAGCAGACACCCTGCGATGGCGCCCTCTAATTCCTGTGTCGGCGGCATTCTCTCCCGCGTCGATTCCGCGGTCACACCCCATTTTGAAAGGATTCCCCATGACTACTAAAAACCTCACCCCTATCGATCACGCAAAAAATATTTTGACCCGGACGGCTGACTCCGCTGATCCGGTTGCTTCGGCCGCTCTTGCTCAGGGCTGGGCGTTGTTGGCGATCGCTGAACGGCTTGAAGAACTTGCTCAAGTGACCCGTGAGGTACACCAGAATCCACTGGCCCTGAACGCTGTCCCCTTTGCCAGTAAAGAACAAGCGCCCGTTCGCCCGGCGTCACCACTTACGCCCGCGTTCCCCGTCACCGGCACCGTCATCAAAAATCGTCGCCCAGTTGTTATTCTGCGAACCACACCCCAAATCCCGACCGCCAGGGACTAAACGACCGCCGGTCCCGTTCCCGTTCCCGTCTCGGTCTCGGTCTTGGCGCCGGGGACGGTTATCGTTTCGGGGTCGCGGGGCTCTTCAACTTCTCCGAAGAGTCGTGTGTCGCCGGAAATGTTGCTGTGGTCGTGCACATTCGCATGGCCGTGAATTTGCGCGTTGCCAGACACGGTGGCGTGACCGGAAATACCGGCTTGGCCGTAAACAGAAGCGTTGCCCTGTACTTCGGCATCGTCACTGACCCGAGTCACCTCCGTCACCTGTGCATTCCCGTGAACATGAGCCCGACCAAAAATTCGGGCATAACCAGAAACGCGGGCGTTTTCATTTACGTTGGCGTTTTCCGATATTGACGCAACCCCTCGGACATCGGCACTGTCCGACACTTCCGAGTTGTTGTTCACCAGCGCGTGTCCAGCAACTGTGGCGTCTCCGGAAATAGCGGCGTTGCCTGACACGAGAGCGCCGCCGCCTATTTCAGCGTTGTCGGAAATGTGGGCGTTGCCGAAAAGTTCGGCGTTTCCGGAAACCCAGGCGCTGTCCGTCACTCTCGGACCGCCCGTGGGCAGTGTTTTCCCGGCCACCCATCCGCCGGTATCTCCCCGCAGGACATCCTGAACAGGAATGTCTTTCGTCGCTCGAATTCTTCTCAGAACGGCACCCTGGAAGTTGGTCTTCGACTCACCCGTCAGCTCGTAGGAACCAGGACGGTGGGGGGAGTGCGCGTTGAGGTCTGCGGAAAGATTCGGCTCAGGGGGTGAAGCCGATGATGTTGTCGGCAGCACCGTGCTGTCCGAGGTCTCGTCGCTGTCCGAGGGATCGCCAGAGTCGGTGGGACTATCCATAGTGTGGGCAAGGTCGGAGGCCAGGAAAGCCGCCGACGTCACATTCCTTCTCATGAAAATTTATCACTCTCAGGAGATTTGGCACCGAAAGAGTTTCACCGGTGCCCAGCCCACATACGGGAAAGATGACCCGTGATCGAACACCGGGCACTCACATATCTCCGCCTGTGAACCGTGCCGACACGGCGCCGGCGCCCCTGCGCTGTCACAAATTGTTAACACGCGGCGAGAAGAGTGGAATAGATCGGGGAAACGTGGTTTGTGATAACCGAGGTGATCTCCGAACCGCAGAGGGAAGAGCTGGAGCACCTGTTCGGTGCAACCGGCCGGATGGTCGCTGGCATGGCAGCGACCATCCTCCCGATTCAGGGGAAACAGGGTCCCGAGGTTGCGCAATCGGGTGGGCTGTCGCATTAGACAGATTTGACGATTGTCGTGCGCCAGTGTCAATGCCCGTGTCGCGGCGCTCAGGAAGACAGTTCGTTCACCAGTTTCGCCGTCCCCGGGATGTGCGGCGGTGGCGGCCCGGCCGGTTGTACTGTCCCGGCGAGTGTCGGGGAAATCGGGGCGGGTCAAACAGTAACGGGCG
Source organism: Aeromicrobium sp. (assembly GCA_014377785.1). Lineage (GTDB taxonomy): Bacteria > Actinomycetota > Actinomycetes > Propionibacteriales > Nocardioidaceae > JACMOZ01. Next base: position 3,775 of record JACMOZ010000143.1, on the reverse strand, counting down.
AAAGCGATCATCGACGCGGGAGGCGCAGCCCAAGGGTCTAGCGCCGCATCGCGGGCCGTGGCACCGAGCCAGCGCACGGTCCGCCACGGTTCACCGATGAGGGTGTAAACGTCGTCGACCGACATTTTCTCCCCGGCGCGGGTTTGCCAGCCGATCGACCACAACCCCTCCGCCACCACCTTTTCGTGCGCCCGAACCACCTCACGGCCCCGAATAGTGGTTGTGGTGGTGGGTGTTGCGGCGAGAGAGAGCAGGAAGAACTCCCACGCCCGCGATTGAACCTCCGACCGGGACGATGTCAGGGACCGGGCGAGCAGATCCCACATGCCGGGCGGATCCCCGGTCAGTTTTCGCCCCAACGGGGTCAGCTGCAGTATCCCGTTTCGCCGATACAGGAGTTTGGCCCGGTGCATGCTTTGGCGAATAATCCGCACGGGAGCGGTTTGGATTTCCCGGTTCGCTTTCCCGTACCAGTTCCGATCCCAGCCAAGCTCAACCATCGCTTTACTGACGATGTCGGGCGGGAGGTAGCCGGCGTCGGTGAGCCGGATGCCGGCACCACCAACCTCGTCCAAAAACCATTGGATCGGGAACACAAACTCCGACACCAGAGACGGGTCGGGGTGGCCGGCGTCCCCAAGATGGGCGCGCTGCAGGAGAAGACGAAACCAGAGCAGCGCCTCCGGCCGCAGCGATGCTTCGAGGTCACGGATGATGCTCACCCCACCATTGTGTACAGACCCTCTCGGGTTCGCGTGTTGTGCGGGCCCGTTTCAGCTGCTACCAGCCGCTCAAACCCATGTCGTTGCCGTTGCTGACTGCGCCAAACATGGCGACGGTCCCAACGGTGTAAATGACTCCGATGATGAGCCCGAACGCCAGCGAGACGTAGCCGACAACGAGTCCACCGATCGCCATATTGCGGCCGCTTTCTCCCGTGATCTTGATCTGAGCAAGCGCGAGATGTCCGAAGACGATCCCAACGAGGGCCACCACGAGGGACCCAGCGAGAGAGATGACCGCGAAGACGTTTGTCTTTAGCGCTATGGGCTGAGTGACTGCTTCGCCGGCGTGTTCGGCCGTGACGGGAGGAGGTAGCAGAGCACTGAGTGCCGCATTTGAATGAGCAGATGTGAATGACATTTTTGCGCCTTTGTTCGGGTAAGGATGAATAGAGCGAGAAAAGTGAACGCTCCCGGATAGTGACGACAGGTAGTGATAAATCCTCGTAGCCGAGTGTAACGGGACGATTACAGACTCTGGCGTCTGTGGTCGGAGGCTGGGGGCGTTGAAGGTTTGCGCCGGTGTGGCGTTTTGATCTCGCGAGCAACGACGGCGGAGCGTCCAACAGTTGCTGGTTGGCGTCCGCAATCATCCGCGTTCGTACGTGTGGTTGTTCAGACCGAGCAACCGCACTGCGTTGGCCGCTATCTACTCCGTGTCTTCGGGTTCCGCCTCTTCCGTGATGTTGATGTGATCGACCTACGGGAGGTCGCAGGTGTCTGTGACACAGGAGTCGGCGCCAACGAGATGCGGCGGAACCCCTCGAGGTCGCGGCTATTTCCAGCACGCCGTGGCGGTCTCTACGTTCCCGAAATCCGCCTCAAAATTAGACCGATAATGACCGTTATGACAATCGACCGGTTTTGAGGTTCTTCCCGTTGCCGCCGCGGCCAGATTTGCTCGCTACTGATCGAGTCGTAGCGCTTAATTTTTCACTTTTCGTCCGGTAGGACACTCCCTTGCCTGTCAAGAACAGTGGTTTGGGGGATGTCATCCTCGGACGCCAAGTCTTTCTCCGAATCTTGTAAGCGCAACATTGTTGCCGTGATGTGATCGCTGAAATGGGGGATGACACGTGTCCAAAACATGAGGTCAGTGAGGGCCATCATGGTGCTTCCGTTAGCTATTCGGTAGAAGCGTTCATAGCTGAGCCCAAGCGGGAGTTCTCTCGCGGCGCAGAATGATTTCATGTCACCGCCGATGTCAATGAGGTGTTCGCGAATCTTGTTGCTGAGGGAGTGTTGAAGTTCGGCGGCAGCTTGTTGCGGGCTGGTGATCGGCCCTGTCGTTAGGCGAGAGCTCGTGAGCCCGAATTTTTTGCGATTGTCGGTGTAGGAGCGCGGCTCGAAAACGGCGCCGCCCGGTTTTGGTGGTCTGGGCATGACCATATAATTATCATAATTCACCGAAATTTGCTCTGAAAAAAGCTCTCATTGGTGTCGGGGTGATTATCGGATGGGGATTCGGTGTTTTTGACCGTAATTGTCATCCAGCTCTTTTGGGGTGCCGCACACGCAGTTCTGCGTGACTCAAATAACCCCCAAGATTCTGTTTTCGCCTGCGGCAACGCCACCAATTGTTGTCGACCACTCCGAGGGGCCGCGGAAAACGCGCCCATCTCGTGCTCGTTCGAAACTATCGGTCTCCTACGATCGCACGGCACGTGTCCTTCGATTCAACGAGAAGCTCGAGGACACTTTGGTCGTGTCGGCGCGATCGACGCTTTTTCCCAGGTTCGAGGTGGGTGAGGTGGCTCGGGAGGCAATGGCTGGTTTGAGAGCGAGCCTTGATGAGGATGTTCTCCGCCGGTTGCAGCAATATGAGCCTGCGTTACAAGCCGAGCAGGTCGCCCACATTCGGAATTTCGTCGAAGATGCGATCATCCTTACCCTCCCGCTGACAACTCATTCAGTCGAGACACTTATCCGGCCGGTGATGCATTTTGTTCATTGGGCGGTGTTTGTGGTGGGGTGCGAACTCGATGCGGCAGCGATTTTTGACCGTGATTTGGTCGAGACGTATGTACGGGAGGCACTTCCTGTCGAGCGCACGGCCGGCACGCGACGGAACTATCGGGCGTGGATTTTTCGAGTCGCGGAGGCTGTGAATCCAAACAAGAACCCGCGATCTCCGATGCCGCTGAATCAGAAAACGATGGAAGTTCCGTATAGCTCGGATGAAATGGCGGACTTGGATCGGTGGGCTGCCGGTCAGCCCACCCCTCATGGACGGGAGTCTGCAGCAATTCTGATCGCGTTAGGCGCGGGAGCGGGATTGACCTCAGTCGAAATCGCACAGCTGACAGCATCTGCTGTGTCTGTTTTGCCTGAGGGACTGGTCCAAATTCAGGTGACCGTCAACGGGGTTCCAAAACGCCGCGTGGTTGTATCGGCGGAATTCGAAAATATTGTCGCCGCGCATGTCGCGATGCTTGCACCGGAGAAATTTGTGTTCCTGCCGGCGCGCGAGCGAAACACGAACGATGTAGTGAGCGCGTTTGTTGGGCGCACTTATCGTCCGGCGGGCTGGTTGCCCGTGACGGTTCGCCGGCTTCGGAACACCTGGTTAGTCACGCAGATGACAAACCGGGTTGATGTGTTGACACTGATGGAGACCGCGGGTCTCCTGTCCTTGGAGTCCATTTCGAGGCTGGCGCAGTTTGTTCCTCGTCCGTCCGAGGATGACCGCGCAGCACAGCTGCGAGGTGTGCTGTGAGCCGTCCCACGAACGACAGCAAATTTCACGAGGCGGATTCGTGGATGGTGGAAACGTTCGGGCAAGGCATGCAGGACTACCTCCGCTCCGATAGTGACGAACCGGTGAGTGTTGCCGTGATGGAAGTGGACCGGACGCTTCGAAAAGCCGGCGTGCGAAAACTGCTGGAGGGGTGGCAATCCGCCGACGCCAAAACGACGGCAGGTCGACACTGTGTCATCAGCGCGAACGGTGTTCTCGGTCTGATTCTTTTGCAGCAACGGCTTCGCCGGCCGAC
>JACMOZ010000142.1 GCA_014377785.1 Aeromicrobium sp. | reverse complement strand
GTCCGCGCTGCAAGACTGGCTCAGACGCATGCCGAGGCACTCTTCCAAGAGTCGCGACCTGCATTCACCTGGTTGTTTTACGCGTTCACAGCGTTCAGAACCCACATTGCGAAGCGGGCTCGTTTGCGGATCTTCGCCGCGGCGGCCGGCGGCAGGAAAAAATCTGCTGCGAGGCTCAGTCAGAAGCATCATCAATTGAATAGATATGTGGTGTCCGTGTGCATGCGCCTTGTCCCCAAGCCTCAGTTGATACTGGTCGTTATTACATTCAAACAGAACTCACCAGTCGTAAGTCCCCGATCGGCCTCATCGTTGCTCTACATCTGCATCGACCGCGAAGTATGGCCTCCCAAACCAATCACGTCGAGCGAGCGCCGCCGCCGTAAGCATCGTCATCTTCACGCGTGAGACGACGACTAGTCCAATGGACCTTCGACCGAAGGTAAGGTTTTTATCGTGCAATCTGCGTGCCACCGTGTACTCGTCGAGGTGACAAATGCCGCCGTCAACGTTGCCCAGCATCGCAATCCAATGGTCATGCGCATCCGTCGCCCGAGGGAACGGCAATATCTTCGCTAGGGCTTCTCGCCTGAACCCCATGGCACAGCCGAAATAAGGCATCGTCCCAAGGTAAATGCGAATGATGTTCCAAAGAGGGGACCGCGAGTCGTGCGCCCGCAGCGTCGGTATTTCCGATGCGGGAAGACCTCCTCCAAGAACTCTCCAATTCGACGCAACGTATGCCCTCTCGACAAGTGCCTGGCGCATCAAGCCAACACGCCCAGGCAGCCAAACGTCATCCTGGTCCGACAAGAGGATGATGCTGCCTCGCGCAAGTCCAAGAGCTCTCTCAAATGCAGCAACATGACCGGTGTTCGTGGCGCTGCTGATGACTCGTATCCGAAAATCACCAACTCCTCGCAGTAGTGAGACTGTTGCGTCGGTGGATGCGTCGTCCACAACGATAATTTCGTCATTCGGTCCAATCTGATGAAGAATCGAGGCGATCTGCTCTTCGACGTATCGCTCACCGTTGTACGTTGCCAGACACACACTGATCTGAACTGATTCGGTGGCCGCGTCACCGATCGAACTAGCCCCAACGCGCAATCGCTGCGGGTCGTGCCACCCCAATGATTGATTCTCGCCGCGAGGCGCTCGTCCGTTCGCCAGGCGAAGTACTAGCTCACGAAACATCGAATACCCAATCTTCTCTGAAGCAGTGCGCCACAAGCGATCGCGTAAGCGATCGACACCAAGACGAACACGAGTGCCACTCCGGCTGCCCCCCAATAGACCGCAACGAGTGCCATCGGTACCAGACCTGCTGCCAAGGCGATTCCAACGTAGACAACGGAGGGCCGCTCCAGCCCAACGACGGACATCACCGGATTCACGTTTCCGAGAGACGCTATCGCCATCTGGCCGATCAACAGCACCATTAACGTCGCCTGCGCATGGGCGAAATCACTTCCGAATATTCCCAGAATTGGGCTAGCAAACAGCAGTATTCCGACGCCGAGAATGACGGTGACGCCCGACGCCTGACGCGCCGCCCGACGCAGCATGACGTTGGCGGCTTCAATGTCGTGAACCGCGACGGTCCTTGAGACTCGTGGAACGAGATAGGTGGTTTGGAGCGCCGGGATGATTGCCACCAAAGTGCTGACGCGAGTTGCAGCGTTGTAGAGGCCGACGTCGCGCACTGTGGCGAAGATGCCGAGTACGAAGAGTGGGGTCGACGTCAATGCGAAGAAGAGAACCGACGATCCCATCATGTGCAGCATCGCTGCCCGCACCCCTGGCGGAGGACGGAAGCCGACTTCGATCGACTGCTGCATCGTGCGCTGTATTGCATTTTTCGTCCAGATTCGCGCCACAATTGAGGTACCTACAGTGGCAATCGAATAGCAGACAGGAATGGCCACGTCGCCCGGATGAAAGGCTACCGCGGAGACAAGAAGCAAGAGAATCGTGAGCCCTTGGCTAAGACCTGTCTCGGCAAAGGCGCCCCGTGACAGACGGTTAGCCGACCGCAGTGCGGCGGACTCTACTATGGCTCTCGAAGAAAACGGAACAGATATCGACAGTATCGCGAGGGGAATGCCAACCTCCGGCGACGCCCCGGTCGCCCAAAGCACAAGCCCAATCGTCGCCGTAATGGCACCAGCCGCGAGACTACCTTGGAGGCAATAGCGTCTCAGCCAGTCCATCTCTCGCCACAGAAGGTCCAGCTTCCCACCGTGGAAAAGGCCCGGCACAGTCTTGATGACCTGCATATCGGTGCCGAGGCGTCCGATCATCCCCGCGAAGTTTATTGCGGCGAACGCGAGAAAGAAGGCACCCGATGCCGCGGCTCCGAACAGTCGCGCAATCACCACCGCCATCAGCGCGTTAAGCAGAAGCGAAGATGCTCGCGCAAGCAGCGGCAATCGCGCGGTGATCAGCCGCACTGGAATGCCGATTCCCCGGACGGGACTGCATACTGATGCGACGGGTAACTGACCTCCATCAAGTAAGCCTTCTGATACTTGACCGGGTGTGATGTGTTCTCACCGTCGACTCGATGAAACTGACGGCCCGCCGCGACGTGTCGGCTATCTGGTACTCGCCCGGGACGCCCGCTGGGCCGTCGTCAGTGAACTGCTGCAACGTTATGGTGGCTGCTGCCAACACGCTGTCTGCTTCGACTCCTGAGGTGATAGTCACTCCCGTGTCGATTGCCTCCGGGCGCTCGATCGCGTCCCGCAGCGACACCGCGGGAAAGGCTAGGATCGCCGACTCCTCGCTAATGGTCCCGCTGTCGGAGAGCACGAGTTTCGCGGATTGCTGCAGTCGCACGTAGTCGTTGAAGCCGAACGGGGCATGGAAGATGAGCTTGGCCTTAAGCTCTTCCGACTGACTTTCGAGCCGGTTCCTGGTGCGAGGGTGCGTCGAAACCAGAACCGGCAGCTCATATTTCGTGGAGAGCTGTCCGAGCGCGTCGAGAACGGAGGCGAGACGCGCAGGGTTGTCGACGTTCTCTTCCCGATGCAGACTCACCAGAAAGTAGCCCTGCTCGCTGAGCCCCTGTCGCGCCAAGACATCGCTCTCGCGAATGGCCGTCGCGTTGGCCTCGAGCACCTCCCGCATGGGAGAACCCATCAGCAGAATCCGGGAGGGATGGATGCCCTCGCTCAGCAGATTGCGGCGGGCATGCTCGGTGTAGACGAGGTTGTAGTCCGAAATGTGATCCACCATCCGGCGATTGGTCTCCTCCGGCACATTCTCATCGAACGAACGGTTGCCTGCCTCCATGTGGTAGACCGGGATCTTCAACCGCCGTGCCATCAGCGCGGAGATGCAGCTGTTCGTGTCCCCCAGCACGACTACGGCATCCGGAGCCTCGGCAATCAGCACGGCCTCGACCTTGGTGAGGATGGAACCGAGTACGGCACCGAGCGATGAGGTGTCCGCGTTGAGAAAGTGGTCGGGCTTTCGCAACCCCAGGTCCTCGAAAAAGACCTCGTTGAGCTCGTAGTCGTAATTCTGGCCGGTGTGCACGAGCACGTGATTCGTGTACTTGTCCAGGCGCTTGATCGTGGCAGACAAACGGATGATCTCGGGACGCGTCCCGACTATCGTCAGCACCTTTAGTTGGGCGCTCATGGTGTTACTGCTTCCGCGATGGTGTCCGGCGCTTGAGGATCAAATATGTCGTTGGACCAGAAAGAGGTGTACAGCACGTCAGCTCCAGTATTGGTGATTTTGTGAGACCACATCGTTGGCATGTCGACAGCCACGGGTTCGTCTCCGGTTACCTCAAACTCGACTACGTCGTCGGTGAAGAGGCGTCGGAGCGAGATGGTGGCCGCGCCGGCGAGGACGGTGAATCGCTCGATCTTGCGGCGGTGAAAGTGATCGCCGCGGCTGATGCCCGGTTGCGTGGTCGAGAAGGACGACTGACCGCTACCGCCGTGAGATCGGATGATCTCGAAGAACGAACCGCGCGCGTCGGCGTGCCTCGTGAGCCGCACGGGGGCCTGTGCCGGAAACGTGTACGACCGGTAGGTGTTGAAGAGGTCTCGATCGAACTTGGCAGCGACATCCGGAATCTCACCT
>JACMOZ010000141.1 GCA_014377785.1 Aeromicrobium sp. | reverse complement strand
TGCTGGCGGATCAATTCCTTCGGACGCTCTTCAAATCGAATGATGCTTCTCGCCCGCTCACTGCAGATGGCGCAGATTGGCCTGCGGAAATCGAGACGGTGAAGAAGCTAGTGGCGACAGCGACTGCAACCGATCTCATCAAGGTGAGCGACTTTGCTCTCGCGCGGCTCAGCGCTGGCTACGGCCGCTCCGGCGGCGATATCGGTGCGGTCGAATCGAATATCTCCGGAATCCTTGCAGCGGCAGCGATGGCGTTCGGCTTTGGATCGCGAGTAAAAAAATCTCCGGTCGTATACGACTCCTCGTGCGGCATCGGCGAGACGCTCATCAAAACGATCGAAGCCTTCAAATACTTTGGGCCCCAGGGGACAGCTCTCGGCGTCGAGATTGACGAACGAGTTTCGCACATCGCTTCCACCCGAATGAGGTTGAGGGACATTGCCGCAACTATTCAGGTAGCGGACACGCTGTCCACGCAACAGTTTTCCGATGAGCACCCTGACATCATCATTGTTGAGCCACCGTTCGGCTCGAATTGGGTCGGTGTCTGGAACACCGATGATCCACGCAGCCGATTTGGAGTCCCACCGACCAGGAAAGCCGACCTCGCCTGGGTGGCGGATGCCGCTTGCCGACTGAAAGGAAGCGCAGGTGCGCTCGTGCTCACCACTATGGGAGCGCTGAGCAACGGTGGCGCTGAAGAGCGTGTGCGAGCTGACCTAGTGCGATCAGGCACCGTCGAAACCATCATTGCCTTACCGCCAAACCTCCTGCAATACACATCCATACCCCTCGCCCTTTGGGTATTGCGTGCGGCCGATACGGAAGAAGCCAAACGTGGGATCATGCTTCTTGACGCATCTACTCCGAATCTCGGCGCAGCTGGGGCTGCGAAGCGAACCGAATGGGTTCGAAGGAATATCGCTGGTTGGGTGGTGAGCCCGCTAAGCGCCGATCCAATCGATGGCTTAAAGGCGGCTTCGGTATACCTGCACGAACTTCTCGATGCGGGGGGAATGGATCTCACCCCAACTCGATGGACTTCGCGGACAGACTATTCACAACTGCTATGGAGGCTTAATGGCGACAGCGTTACCCTTGTGGACCATGTCGAGGACCTTGAACGTCTGACCCCGCCGCTCTTTGACAACGTTGATCCGGCATCCCATGTGGTCACAGTTCGCGAGATGACGGAGTTCCCTGAATCCCGTGAGGCAAAACTGTGGGCCGGGCGGGGGGCATCGAACGGTGACGTGGCGTCAGACACCATCACGTCGCGGGATATCAGCGCCGGTGTACTCCGAGCTGGACGGACCGACGTGTCGAGCGAAACCGGGTTTTGGACTGAGCCCGAAGACATCGTCTTCACAACGATGCACCGCGTCAAGGCGCTAGTCGACACTGAAGGAGGACATCACATCGGCAACGGTGTCTATGCACTCCGTCTGGAAAAACCATCGCGGTTCGATCCTGAATACGTCGCACAATGCTTGGCCGCAAGGTGGAACGAGCGGCACCAGAAGGGCGGGGCGATCAAGCACGCAAAGCCCGGGGACCTGGAGATCCCATTGCTGCCGCTCGATAATCAAACCGAGTGGACCTGGTCGTTTCGGCAGCTCAGGAAGTTTTCGGAAGCAGGTCGGGATATTGCCGAAACTGCCGAGAGACTCGCCGTAGACGCGCAGAATACCCTCCGGTTCGGTCACGCAGAGGCAAAGCGGTAGGTCGAGACCCCACACGCTGGTGCCAGTGACAAGACAGGTCTGAGCAACAGCTTGGGCGCTTGTCACGTAGGCCGAGCGCTGTGGGGCCAGTGCCCATGAAGTCGCCGGGCTAATCGAGCTCAGCCGATGTCGAACGGGTCGGCGATCGACACGAGGCCGTGAACGATACAGCTGTACCCGATGCGCATTTCAGGGCTGGTCGAAATGGGTTCAACGTTGAGCTCTGCGCCGCACTGGGGGCAAGTCGGTCCGAACCAGGGCAAAGTGTCGTTGGGATTCATCTCATCGTCCTGACGTAGCGGTAACCAGAGCGATGGGTCACAGTCGCAGGGGGTGTGTCTTGGCGTCAACGACACGGTTGAGGTCCAGGTTGCGAGGGATTGTGCTCGGTGTCGACGACGCCGGCACGGTAGCGCCCAGCAAGGCCCGGGACATCAGAGGGGTGGCCGCGGTAGAGAACAAGATGCCGCTGCTTTCTGCAGTCGCAGTCTGCGTCGTTTATTGCTTTTCTTCTGACTTGGCACGGAAGCTCCTATCGATGCACGGATAACTCGGTTCGATGAAAGACAATGCGGCGAACGGTGAAAGGCTCCGTTACTCGACGTATTCCTTCTTCTCCTCGTCCCTATGCGAGACGCAAGAGTAGGCGGCCGGATAGACGGGAATCACCTGCTTAGGTCATCTCGTTAGGGGATCGGCGAACGGCACTCCAGTAACTTTTTTGTCAACTAGATATTTGCTATCCCGGCCATATGCCGTAGGACCCATCCGTTGGCATTTCCGCTGACGGGGCCATATTCAATACAGAAGGGAGCGATGGACACCAACGCCTTTTTGGGGTTTCGTCAGAAGCATCA
>JACMOZ010000140.1 GCA_014377785.1 Aeromicrobium sp. | reverse complement strand
TCGAGACCTGTGTCGTCCTTGTGCATCAGCTTCGCCATCGTCATCACCTCAGGTATCCGTAGAACTTGGGCCGGAGTGCATCAGCGTGAATGATCCGGGTGGGTTCGCCTACCGGGACGACCACCAGCTCGAGCAGGCGCCCGGTAGGGTCCGCGCCGATCACGATCACCCGGTCCTCACCGGCGTACTCGTACTCGACAATGCGGATCGCGTTCTCGTAGGCGTGAAGGATGTCCGCTTCATCGACCCCATGCTTGAGGGCCGACCGGAGGATCTACACATGTAAAGACTACCTTTACGCGCGCACCTTGTAAAGACGGCCTTGACGTTTCACCCGAAACGCTACACAGCCAGTCGAAGCCGCCGCTGCCCGCCACCCTACCGCTCACTTCGGGGCCGTTGGGCAGCGAGCACGCCGACCAGAACGCCAACCACCGGGATCGCGACGAGCATGATCCATGTGTGCGGTTTGCTCGCACCAGTGGTCGAAGACACACCTGGCTCGCTACGTGCCCTCGGTTGCTGAGGACTCACCGTGCCGCTTCGGAAACCTCTTGTGGATCTGGCCCACTGCGGCGGCCTGCACCACGTTGAGGGTACAGGCGTCGATAAGACGCGCCACCCAATCCGCGAGAAACCGTCCCTCAGGCGTGTCGCCGAGACGCTCTTCCAGAACCAGGTCGGTGACGAACTCGAGAGCCAGAGCCAACGTGATCTGATCCCTTGCGACTGTCATCAAGCAATCCGACGAGTTGTGATTACCCCGGCGCCGTGACACTGCCGGCGTGCGTGCAGCTTCTCGACGAGCCGAGCGTTCTTGGGCTACCTCGACCACGTCGGACAGGTCTCAGACCTTGGGCTGCTTGTCCTTCCAGCTCTCTAGGTTGTGCCGCTCCTCATACGCGGACTGCCGGCACTGCTGCGAACACCACCGCCGAGGTCGCCCCCTCTTCTGCGGCGGCATCCGCGCCCCGCACCGCTCACATAACCTCGGCCTGCTCGACTCCTTGGATTCCTGGTCATCGCTCATCAAACGACCTCCTGACAACCCAAGGCCAAGAACTCAGTTCGAGTGGATGAGAACACCACCACCATTTCGTCAAACACCTCATGCACCGCGGGCTGTCCACTTACGTCCGTACGAAAGGCCTGAGGAGTGGTGGACATATCAAATACCGAGCAAGAGGACGGCCGAGTCGTGGGGGGAACGTGCCCCCGTTGCGGGGATACGGTCTCTCAAACGGGCCGGGGGCGGCCCCGAATCTGGCGTTCTCAGGTGTGTCGACGTGCTGCCTACGAGGAACGCCGAGCGGCGGCCGCCGGAGCGGTCGTAGTGCAACTCGTCCAAAGAATCGTCGCAAAGGAGCATCCTCTGTCAGTCTTTGTCGACAGGGCGATCACATCCCCAACGGGTTGCCGCCGCAGGTCTATGTGCACTACCTCGGTGACAGCGTCGATCGGGCCGGTCTGGACTCTCTCAACCGGCGCGGGAGCGCCGGGGGGCGCGCCGGGCGGAGCCGACAGACGATTTTGACTGGAGCCCCCGACAGGAGTCGAACCCGCGACATCCTCATTACAAGTGAGGCGCTCTACCAACTGAGCTACAGGGGCGCGCAAGGAGACCTTGCGCGATCATCCTAACGAAAGGCCCAAGATCGGCGGACCACGTGGTCCCGGAGACGGCATACTTGCCGCATGAGCGAACCCTTTCAGCGACTTGAGAAGGCCATCGCCGGACTCGAAACCCCCGTCGCAGTCATCGACGAACCCGCATTGTGGGCAAACGCCGACGATCTCGTGCGGCGGGCAGGCGGCGTTCCGGTGCGGGTGGCGAGCAAGTCGGTCAGGGTCCGCGGCATCGTGGAGGGGGCTCTCGCTCGCGACGGTTTTGCCGGCGTGATGGCCTATTCGCTCGCCGAATCCACTTGGCTCGCCGACGCCGGCATCGATGACATACTTCTCGCCTATCCGACCACCAACCGGGCCGCCCTCGACGACCTGATCGCCTACGACAGACGCCGCGCCGCGATCACGCTCATGGTCGACAGCATCGCTTCACTCAACTTCATCGATGACGCCATCGGTGCCAACCACCCATCCATCCGAGTGTGCCTCGACGTCGATTCTTCGCTCCGGATCGGGCCTGTTCACCTCGGCGTACGGCGCTCCCCCGTTCATACGGCCAAGGAAGCTGGCAAACTCGCCGCTGCCATCGCGAAGCGCAACGGCTTCAACCTCGTCGGAGTCATGTTTTATGACGCCCAGATCGCCGGACTTCCCGATTCGTCCAGGGCGGTGCGCCTGGTCAAGGCCCGCTCGGCTGCCGAACTACTCGAACGCCGCAGCACAGTCGTCGATGCCGTGAGCGAGCACACCAAACTCGAGATCGTCAACGCCGGCGGCACCGGAAGCCTCGAAGTTACCGGCGCCGACCCTACGATCACCGAACTCACCGCCGGCTCGGGGCTGTTCAACCCCACGCTTTTCGACGGGTATGACGCCTGGGAAGCCCGCGCCGCCGCCTATTTTGCGTTGTCGGTGGTCCGCAAACCCGCCAAGAACATCGCGACACTGTTTTCCGGGGGCTACATCGCCTCGGGCCCGAGCAACAAGAACCGCCAACCGACTCCGACCTGGCCCGAGGGCCTCGAACTCAGCGGCGCCGAAGGCAGCGGCGAAGTCCAGACACCCGTCAAAGGCAGGGCCGCCCGTTCGCTGTCGATCGGCGACCACGTCTGGATGCGTCACGCGAAGGCCGGGGAAATGTGCGAACGTTTCGATGCCGTCCACCTGGTCGGGGCCGACGGATTCGTCAGGGAGATGCCGACCTACCGCGGCGAAGGGAAGAACTTCGGATGACGGCGTGGACCAACTGGGGGCTCAGCGCCGAGGCCAACCCGATCCAGGTCGAACATCCTGCCTCCACGACCGATGTCGTCGCGATAGTCAGGAAGGCCGCCGCTGCCGGCCACAAAGTCAAGGCCATCGGCGCGGGGCACTCATTCACGGCGATCGGCGCGACCGACGGCGTGCTCGTGCATCTCGACCGGATGAAAAATGTCCTCGGCTGGGACATGGAAGTCGGCCGCGTGCGCGTGCAGGCTGGCATTTCGTTGCATGACCTCAACCTGATCCTGAAGGGCCATGGCCTCGCCTTTCCCAACCTCGGCGACATCGATCCGCAATCGGTCGCAGGCGCGGTGTCCACCGGCACTCATGGCACCGGCGGCAAACTCCACGGCATCTCCAAGACCGTCGTCGGCGTGCAACTCGTGACGGCTGCCGGTGAGGTCCTCGAAATCGACGAGGACCACGAACTCTTCGGCGCATCCCGGGTCACCCTCGGCGCTCTCGGGATCCTCACCGAAGTCACGCTCCAATGCGTGCCCGCCTTCCTGCTCCACGCCCGCGAAGAACCGATGGCCCTGCACGAAGTCTTCGATTGCCTCGACGAACTCATCGAGGACAACGACCATTTCGAGTTTTATTGGTTCCCCCATACCGAAAAGGCCCTGGTCAAGCGCAACAACCGGGTCGCGGCCGGCAGCGTCGCCGAGCCGATCGGCCGGTTCAAGCATTGGCTCGACGACGAGTTCCTCAGCAACGAAGCCTTCGACGTCGTCAACAAGGTCGCCCGGCAGACGCCGCGACTGATCCCGCGGATCAACAATGTGTCGGCAACGCTGTTGTCCGCACGCGACTATGTCGACGACTCATTCAAGGTGTTCGTGTCACCACGCCGGGTGAAGTTCCGCGAGTCCGAATTCGCGGTGCCGCGTTATGCCCTCCAAGATGTCCTCGGCGAATTGCGGACCTGGCTCGACGGGGGCCACGAGTTCATCACGTTCCCGATCGAAGTACGCTTCACCGCGGCCGACGACGTATGGATGTCGACCGGTCACGAACGCGACAACGCCTATGTGGCCGTGCATCAGTACTACAAGACCGACTACCGGAGCTATTTCGCCGCCGCCGAGTCGATCTTCACTGAGCACGAAGGCCGGCCGCACTGGGGCAAACTCCATACCCTCGGTGCCGACTATTTCCGCAAACGTTATGAGCATTTCGACGACTTCGTGGAAGCCCGAAACCAACTGGATCCGGGCCGACTGTTCACCAACCCCTATTTGGAAAGAGTCCTAGGCTGACCCCGTCCCCAAGATTTGGCCGATTTTGCCCCCGAAATCGTCCGAATCGAGGCGAATCAGGTGCCTCAGCGGCCAAATCTTGGGGAGGTCAGAGGCGCTTTTGGTCGATCGCGTAGAGGGCAACGCTGGCGGCGACACCGGCATTGAGGGATTCGAGCGTCGAGGCCATCGGTATCGACACCAGGAAATCACAATTTTCCGAGACGAGTCGGGAAATGCCCTTGCCTTCGCTGCCGATCACGACGACAAGCGGGCCATCGGCCACATCGAGGTCGGGAAGAGACACGTCACCGTCGGCGGCAAGGCCGATGACGGTGAGCCCGGCGTCCTTGTAGGCCTTGATTTGGCGCGTCAGGTTGGTGGCGCGGGCGACCGGCACCCGAACCGCGGCACCGGCCGAGGTCTTCCACGCCGACGCGGTCATCTGGGCCGAGCGGCGTTCGGGGATGACCACGCCGTGAGCACCGAAACCGGCAGCCGAACGGACGATCGCACCGAGGTTGCGCGGGTCGGTCACGCTGTCGAGCATGACTATGAGCGGATCTTCCTCGATGTCGTGGGCGGCCTTGATCAGGTCGTCGGGATGCGCATATTCATAAGGGTCGATCTTGGCGGCGATGCCCTGGTGGACGGCACCGCCGGTAAGTTTGTCGAGTTCGACCCGGCCAATCTCCAACAGCGAAACGTGTTGGTCGGCGGCGAGCCGGAAGATCTCGCGGATGCGCTCATCACGGTCGGTGCCCTCGGCGACATACAGCGTCCGGACCGGCACTGTGGCGCGCAAAAGCTCCACGACGGAGTTGCGTCCGGCCACCCATTCGGCCTGATCTCCCTTGCCACGCTTGGGCTTGGCGGCCTCGCGCTTGTCGGCCGCATTTTTCATCTTGTAGACCTTGTGGTTCGGACGTTCGTGGGCCTTGGGAGTCGGTCCCTTGCCTTCGAGTCCACTGCGCACGCGTCCGCCGGAACCGGCCGTAGGGTTGCCCTTGCCGGTTTTCTTGATTGCGCCTTTGCGCTGACTGTTGCCGGCCATCAGTTCTTTCCTCCCACGGACCAACGCGGGCCCTGTGCTGTGTCTTCGATGTCGACGCCGGCAGCGACCAGTTGGTCGCGTACGCGGTCCGCCGTAGTGAAATCCTTGCTGGTGCGCGCTTCCTGACGCTGGTCGAGCAACCCGTGCACCAAGACGTCAAGGGCCGCCTTGTATGACTCTTCGCCGGCGCTATCGGCCCAGGTCGGATCCAGCGGATCGACGCCGAGGACACCGAGCATGACCCGAACCGAAGCCAGCGTGCCGCGAAGCGCGAGCGAATCGCCGTCCGCGAGCAGTTTGTTGCCTTCGCTCATGACCTCCTGCAACGCGGCGAGTGCAGCGGGCACGGCGAGATCGTTGTCCATCGCCGCAATGAAATCTGCACATGGAATGCCAAGAGATGCATCAAGCTCGCCGGTCACCTCGGTCGCACGCAGCACGAATCCCTCGATCCTCGAGTAGGCCGTCGCGGCCTCGGTCAGCGCTTCCTCGGAGTATTCGACGATCGACCGATAATGCGCGGCAAGAAGGTAATAGCGCAATTCGATCGGGCGCACCCGTTTGACGACTTCGCTGACCATCATGGTGTTGCCCACCGATTTGGCCATCTTCTGGCCCGACAGGTTGAGCATCGCGTTGTGCATCCACAACCGGGCAAACTTCTGGCCGGCCGCGCGGGACTGGGCGAGTTCGTTTTCGTGGTGCGGGAAACGCAGATCGAGTCCGCCGCCGTGGATGTCGAATTCGTGGCCGAGGTATTTGGCCGCCATCGCCGAGCATTCGAGATGCCAGCCGGGACGACCGCGGCCCCACGGCGTCACCCAAGAGGCGGATTCGGGTTCGCCGGCCTTGTGGCCCTTCCACAGGGCGAAATCGCGCGGATCGCGTTTGCCGTCGATCGGCGCATCCTCAGCAGGCAACATGTCGTCGATCTTCTGATTGGAGAGTTCGCCGTATGCCGGCCACGACCGCACGTCGAAATAGACATCGCCGGAGTCATTGGCCGCGGGATAGGCGTGGCCCTTGCCGATGAGGGTCTCGGTCATTTCGATCATCTCCGGCACGTGGCCGGTGGCGCGAGGCTCATACGTCGGCGGTTTGCAGCCGAGGATTTCGTAGGCGTTGTGGAGTTCGCGCTCGTTGGCATAGGCGATGGCCCACCAGGGTCGGCCTTGCTCTTCACCCTTGGCGAGGATCTTGTCGTCGATGTCGGTGACGTTGGCGACGAGGGTGACGTCGAACCCAACGTGTTCGAACCAGCGGCGCAGCACGTCGAAGACGACTTCCTTGCGGATGTGGCCGATGTGCGGCGGACCCTGGACCGTCAGCCCGCAGTGATAGATCCCGACGTGTCCCGGGGTCAGCGGAACGAAATCGCGGGTTTCTTTCGTTGCGGTGTCATAAAGGCGAACAGTCACAAGTCAAGAGTATCGGGAAATCATAGGTACCCGTGACGCCTGCCGCGAGATCCAATTGACCACAAAGGCCCCAAAAACCCCATCGCTCACTTACGCTTTCTCCATGGCTTCCCCACCATTGCGTATTGCCGCAGCAACCCTCATCGCCGTCGCCGCGTCGCTGACCATGACGAGCGCCCATGCGGCGACGGACTCAACCTCGATCACCCGCTGGTCGTCGAGCGCCGAGTTCGCCAAAGGAACATCAAATGGCGTCAAGATCAGCCACGGGGCGATCACGATCTCCAAGCCCGTCGCCTCCTACATCTACGCCGACCCGTACGGCGACAAGAAGAAGCACAAGTTCTCCTACAGTTCCTGGACCTCGCCCTGGGCCAACACCGGGTTCAACGCCAAGACGATAATCCCGTCGTGGAACGTGTCGGATGCGCCCAATGGGACCTGGATCCGCGTCGACGTTCGCGGCAAGACGGCGACCAGGACCGGCAGTTGGGACAGGATCGCCGACTGGGGCTACGGCACCGCCGGAACCCACCGCCAATCCGGCACCACGCAGGCCGATGACTACAGCTCGGTCGATGTTGACACCGTCATCAGCAACGGTACGTCGCGCTATCGGTCTTGGCAGGTACGCGTGATTTTGATGCGTCCATACGGTGCCACAACGACTCCGAAGCTGGCCTCAATCGGCGCGGTCGCGGCGGCTTATTCGACCCGCGCCCCCACCGTCAGCAAGACAACCATGACGGCCAACACCGAACTCGCCGTGCCACGCTCCTCGCAAATGATTCACCGCGGCGAATACCCGCAATGGGGCGGCGGCGGCGCCAGCTGGTGCTCACCGACCTCGGTTTCCATGGTGCTGCGATATTTCAGGGCCGGGCCGAAACCTGCTGACTATTCGTGGTCCAGGTACGCCGATTCCTTCGTCGACCATGCCGCGAGATACACCTATGACTATCGCTATGATGCGGCAGGCAACTGGCCGTTCAATACCGCGTATGCGGGGCGCTACGGCCTCGACGCCTTTGTCACACGTCTCGCCAACCTGCGCGATGCGGAGGCCTTCATCAAAAAGGGAATCCCGGTCGTGGCCTCGGTTCGCTATGCGAAAGGCGCCCTGACCGGTTCCGCCGTAGCGTCGAGTAACGGGCACCTGCTGGTCATTGTCGGCGTGTTGAAGGACGGACGTGTGGTCGTCAACGATCCGGCCGCTTCAAGCAATTCGAAAGTGCGCGGGATCTACAACCGGGCACAGTTCGAGAAGGCCTGGCTCGGTGGCAGCGGCGGCGTCTCGTACGTCATTCATCCGG
>JACMOZ010000139.1 GCA_014377785.1 Aeromicrobium sp. | reverse complement strand
CTATTCAACAAGCTCTATTCAGCGTTAACAGGTGAATGTAGACGCGACACCCACCGCGGACGTCGATTCGGTGATCTTGAAAACAGTTCCAGATCCACTCGTCGCTGCGATGCAGAACGTCGTACCGGAAGCAGAATAAGTCGGTGAAGTCGAGCCGGTCGTGGCAGAAATCCCGGCCCCCGTTGCGGTCGTCGGGAGGGTTCCGTTCGACTGCGTCTGCGCAGCGACCACACCAGTCTTCCAGTTGGTCAGGTCGGACTTCGTCCCACTGTGCTTCGCGCTGTTCTGGGTTCCCAGATACACCGGGATGGCGATAGCGGCGAGGATCCCGATGATGATAACGACGACGAGAAGCTCGATCAGGGTGAAACCTTTTTCGTTCTTTTCCAGCGAGTTACGGCGGCTGTTCAGCCCGCCCATGATGCAAGAAACCATGAGATTGTCCATTTCGATCGAGTGCTGCTGTGGGCGGGAAAGTGAACTCACCGAGTTCACTCGTGAGTAATTATATTGGGATTAATCTGCCAGATGAATACCGCGAATGACGAGTATTTTTCGAACACTTACCCCCAGTTCGGGGAATGCGGTTCGCAATACGCCCCACTTTGGGGGCTGTTCAATTGACCGTAGCTACTTGATGAGCGTCGCAATCGTGAAGATCGGCAGGTACAGGGCAACGATCATGCCTCCGACCACGATGCCCAAAAACGCGACCATGAGTGGTTCGATCATGGCGGTCAGCTGTTCGGTCGAGGCTTCGACCTCCTGGTCATAGAAGTCAGCGATCTTGTTGAGCATCTGTTCTAGTGAACCGGAATCTTCGCCGACTGAGATCATCTGAGTGACCATGTTTGGAAACACCGGTTCTTGGGCCAGCGGTCCACCGATCGAATGACCTTGACGCACTGAGTCCGACACTTTCACGAGAGCCTGTTCGACCACCCAGTTGCCAGACGTCTCCCCTACGATGGTCAGCGCCTGAAGAATTGGTACGCCGGCACCGATCATGTTGGCAAAGTTGCGGCTGAATCGCGCGACAGCGATTTTCTTGAGCAGTTGTCCGAAAACGGGCAATCTCAACTTGATCGGGTCGAGGAACTTACGCACCCGGAGAGTGTTCTTGTTTCTCGGCCACCAGATGGCAAACGCGATGATGATGACGGCCAGAAGCGGCCCGACCCACACCATCGAACGTGACAGATAGACAAGCAACATGGTCGGCAGTGGTAGTTGTCCACCCAGTCCGTCAAACATGTTCTCGAACACCGGAACGATGAAGATCAACATTGCAACAACCGACAGCAGGGACATCATAAGTACGATTACCGGATAGGTCATCGCGGATTTTATGGTGCCGCGGAGTTTTACTTCCTTCTCGAAGTTCTCGGCGATCGAATCCAGTGAACCCTCCAGAAAACCGCCGGTTTCTCCCGCCCGAACCATGTTGATCATCAACGGTGGAAACGATTCGGAGTGCTTCGCCATTGCGTCTGAGATGGATACGCCAGTCTCGACGTCATCCCGCACCGCAACGAGGACTCTAGTAAGAGGTTTACTCTCGGTTTGTTCGGCAAGGATATTGAGCGTTCGAAGAAGGGATAACCCTGCCCCGATCATGGTCGCCATCTGTCGACTCATGATCGCCAGGTCTTTCAGACTCACGCCTTTTGTGAAGCCTGGAATGTTGATTTCCCGATTTAGCCCACTTCCCTCGGGCACAAGCACCATGGAGATCGGCGAGAGTCCCATCGTGTGGAGGCGCGACATTGCAACGCTTTCAGAGGCGGCATCCAGTCGCCCTTTGACTGCTCTGCCGGACGCGTCGCGGGCCTTATAGGCAAAGGCGAGATTAGCAACCATTACTGATCCTTCGGCGAGTAAGAATCTCCAAAGTCGATGCCGCCGGCCGACATCGGATTCACGGATGCCTCCATCGGGTCGACACGCCGGATCAGCTGGTTCAGGCCCTCGAGGTCCTGTGCCTTCTCCACCGCCGACGCGCGCGTGACAAGACCCGCGTCAACGAGCTCGGCGAGGTGCTGGTCCATGGTGTGCATGCCCAGCGCGCGGCCGGCCTGCATCGAGGAGGCGATCTGATAGGTCTTGCCCTCGCGGATCAGGTTGGCCACTGCTGGCGTAGTAACCATGACCTCGGTCGCAACTACACGCCCGCCGCCGACCTTTTTGACCAAGGTCTGACAGACGACGCCCTGCAGAGTGGCCGCGAGTTGCGCGCGCACCTGGCCCTGCTGGTGCGGCGGGAACACGTCGATGACGCGGTCAATGGTCTGGGCGGCAGACTGAGTGTGCAGGGTAGCGAAGACGAGGTGACCTGTCTCGGCGGCGGTCAAGGCAACCGAGATCGTTTCCAGGTCGCGTAGCTCACCGATCAGGATGACGTCGGGGTCTTGGCGCAGCACATGCTTGAGCGCGGCGGCGAAGCTGTGGGTGTCATGGCCGACCTCGCGTTGGTTCACGAGCGACTTCTGGTGTCTGTGCAAGAATTCGATCGGGTCTTCAACCGTGACGATGTGGTCGGCACGGGTGCGGTTTACCAGGTCGATCAGCGCGGCCAGGGTGGTGGACTTGCCCGATCCGGTCGGGCCAGTGACCAGCACGAGCCCGCGGGGAAGCTTGGCGAACTGGCTAACGGTCTCGGGGATGCCGAGGTCCTTCAGCGGCTTGATCTCGCGGGGAATCAGACGGAAAGCCCCGCCGATCGAGTTGCGCTGATAGTAGTAGTTGACGCGGAAACGCGCGCCACCCGCCGTGTAGGCGAAATCCAGCTCGAGTTCTTCCTCGAACTGTGCGCGCTGCTTCGGCGAGAGGATGCTGTAGAGCGCCGAGGTGACCTTGTCACCCATCCAGCGGGTGGAGCCCTCGATGGGTCGAAGGCTCCCATCGACCCGGATGCTCGGGGGCGCGCCGACCGTGATGTGCAGGTCGGAGGCGTTGAGGTCGAGAACCCCGGATAGCGCGTTCAGCAGGTCAAGGTCGGAGACCTCGTCACCGCCAGACCGTCGATGTTCGCGGCGACCGCCAGCGCCGTTGGCCGGAGCCGGGTGAGCCTCCGTCTGCGCCACGAGGTCTGGCGCTTCATTGCCACCATGGCGGCGATCGTCCTCCGCCGGGTTCCACCCCGACTCAGAATCCCCCGCTGGCGAAATTGGAATGTCATAAATTGGCTGGCTCACGCAAAACTCCCCTTGTGCACTATGCAACAACTCGCAAAATTTCCTCGATCGAGGTCAAACCCATCTGAACCTTCGTCCAGCCGTCCTCGCGCAGAGTGATCATTCCCTGCTCGCGCGCCGTGCGGCCGATTTCAGAACTGGAGGCGCGGGCGACAGCCATCCGCTCGATTTCTTCGGTGACCGTCATCACCTCATGCACCGCGATGCGGCCGCGGTAACCCGTCTTGGAACAGTGCGCACAGCCCACCGGCAGAAAAGTCTGCGGCAGCGGCTGCTCGGGGTCGAACGCGAAGCGCAACCGGGCGAGCTGTTCGGCGTCGTGTTCGGCCGGTGCCTTGCAGCGGTCGCAGAGGCGGCGGGCCAGTCTTTGGGCCACCACGCAGTCCAGCGCCGACCCGACCAGAAACGGCTCGATATCCATCTCGGTCAGCCGCGTGATCGCGCTCGGCGCGTCGTTGGTGTGCAGGGTCGAGAGCACGAGGTGACCGGTGAGCGAGGCCTCGATGGCGATCTGTGCGGTCTCGTGGTCGCGAATCTCACCCAGCAGAACGACATCCGGGTCGCTGCGCAGGATGGAACGCAGGGCGCTCGCGAAGGTGAGCCCCGCCTTCGGATTTACCTGCACCTGGTTGATGCCGGCCATGCGGTACT
>JACMOZ010000138.1 GCA_014377785.1 Aeromicrobium sp. | reverse complement strand
CTGAATTTGACAGTCGTCACCCCGTCGGTTCCGGCGAGGCTTGCGACGCTTACCCAGTTTGTGCCGTTGGTCGATGTCTCGACGTTGAGGCTTCTCGCAAAGCCGCCGGCGAAGCCAGAGTTATCGACCGATAAGCGATTGAACAGCGTGTTTGCGGCGAGGTCGAACTGAATCCACTCGCTACCGGCTTGGTTAGCCGACGTGGTCCAGCGCGTGGTCATCGAGCCGTCAAGGGTGTTGGATGACGCCCCAGCGCTAGCCGTTGAGGTCCAGCCGGTGCGATCGGCGGCAAACTCGCCGAGAGGTGACATCCAATCCTCTTGTGTGAGCCACCCGCCGACATTCGTGCCGCGAAGGTTGACGGTTGCGCCGGTTCCAGAGTTCGTCTTCAGCACATTGCCGTTTGCCTTGAGGAAGTCGCTCGCGACGAGCGGCACGGCCTCTGCCTCTAAGGGCGGTGTGACTATTGTCGTCACCATGGTCGCGGCAAGCAGTGCCGCGACCAGAATTTTCTTTCTCATGATCCTCCTTGACCATCTCACGCTCCACCGGGTGGGTCGAAGCGGGTTGTGAACTGACAGCTCACGGACAGAAGCTTTTCACTGGACGAAGACTTTGTCTACGATTTCGGTTAAGTCGCAAATTAACTCAAAACCATCACGTTGCTGCGGTGGCAAACAGCGTGCCACTCGATCAGGTTGGGGACAACCTGCTAGTCGAGGCACGGGCCACTCCTGCCTCCTCACATAGGGCAGGTCGGAGGTGCAGCAGACCCAAACACGGCCACAGGTGGTTCGCTTGCATGTGCAAGCGCCATTGATCCACGACCTCCGCCATACTGCAGAAAATTAGGCCCTTCGGCTGGATGAAGCGCCTCAGGTTTTCTGCCGCTCCTATGCGGGTTGCGGCTCTCGGTTGAGAGTCGCGTAGTGGGCTTGCTCGAATTCGACTGGTGGGACGTAGCCGAGACTTGAGTGAAGCCTACGGTTGTTGAACCAGTCGACCCACCCGGCGGTCGCGAATTCGACGTCTGCGATGGTCTTGTAGGGGCCATCGTGGAAGACGGTGGTGCGGATGCATTCCGCTTTGTAGAGCCCGTTGATGCTCTCCATGAAAGCGTTATCGTAGGCGTCGCCGACGGATCCGACCGAGCGTGCGATGCCGTCGAGGGCGAGTTTCTCGGTATAGGCCAAAGAAACGTATTGGGATCCGGCGCCTGAATGTGCCCGCAGCTGCTGGGGTTGTATCGGGTGGCCTTGTCGACCGCGTCCCCAGAGACTCATCCGCAGCGGGATCATCACCAACTCGACATGTTTGCTGGTCTGCGCGCGCCAGCCGACGATGCGTTGCGAGAACACATCAACGATGAACGCGACGTAAACCCACCCGGCCCAGGTGCGGCAGTAAGTGAAGTCCATCACCCAGGTGTGATCCGGTCGCGGGGCGGTGAAGTCCCGATTCAGGAGGTCTCCAGCGCGGATTCCGTCTTTGGCGGGGATCGTGGTGCGGATGCCCTTATCTCGGCGGATGCCCGACAACCCGAGCGCCCCCATAGCCCTGTCGATCGCTCCACGGGACGCGCCGGTGATCGTCGTGCGCCGGATCAGCGCGGTCATCTTCCACCGCCCATAGAGCCCTTCCGGAGTCAGCTTTCGCAGCTGCCGTCCGTTGACTTCGACGCTGGTCCAGGCAGCCTCGCGGACCGCGTCGAACACCTGCGCGTCGGTGACCGTTCGAGCAGCGACAGCGCCGCCCCGCCAGGCGCGGTAGGTGCGCGCGGCGATCTGGCAGTCCTGCTCGCGCAGAACCCGGCAGATCGACTCGACCGCGTGCCCCTCGGATCTCATCGTGTCGATGAAACCCATCATCAACGGTTTCGGGGGTCGAGTTCCCCACGAAGAAACTCGTCGCCGCCCGCAGGATCGCGACATCTTCACGCAGCCGCGTGTTCTCCGCCTTCAGCCGCTTGATTTCGGCATGATCGACGGAGGTCACCCCCTCGCGGGTGGCATCGTCAATATCGGCTTGCAGCACCCACCGGCGCACGGATTCGTGGCCGACACCGACTTGGCGGGCCACGGCCGCTGACGCGGCCGTCAGTGTCGGATACTCCGACCGGTGCTCACGCACCAGCCGCACCGCGCGATCGCGCAGGGCAGGATCGATCTTCTTAGGCATGACATACATCCTTGCAACTCAAAAGGATGCGGCATCAAACCTGGGGCGGTTGACCGCGACTTCCTTTCCGAAGCCGCACCAGCTCGGCGCGTTCCTCCTCGGTAAGCGCCTCGTCGCCGGCCTCGCGCCGGACCCGGTAGGCCTTGACCCAGTTGCCCAGTGTCTGCTCCACGACGCCCAGCTCCCGGGCGACGACCGTGACCGGCCTGCCGGTGTTGATCACCAGCCGCACAGCCTCATCCTTGTACTCAGGAGTGAACTCCCGACGCTTGCTTCCCATAATGAACATTCTCTCTTTCGAGGTGTCCACCAAACGGGGTCAGGGCCAAAGACGATGGCGGATGGCGGAGTGTTGATTGCAGCTTCTTACGAATCTCGATCACTGGGCTGGGCATCAGGGGCGGAGCGGTGGAAGACAGCGCTCATCGCGTCCGCGATCACCGTTGCCCACGGCTGGCAAGTAGCAGAAACCTACCGGCCAACAGTGCTGGAACCTCCGAAAACGTTCCCGCCCCTCGTTGCCGGGTTATGCGCGGCGGCGGCGGGTGAGGAGTGCGATTCCGGCGAGGAGCAGGACGGCGCCGATTCCGGCAGGGATGGTGCGGATGGCGACGCCGGTTGCGGCGAGGGCTGTGCCGGTCGGGGTGGCGGGTACGGCGGTGTAGCGGGCGAAGAGGGTCATGTCGCCGGCCACGGTGTCGGTGGTGAAGTTCCAGGCGGTGCCGCCGGTCGCGGCGGTGTACCAGCCGTCGAATGTGTAGTCCGTCTTAATGGCCGCAGCCGGCGCGGTGGCGGTCGTTCCGACGACGGTCTCGGCCGGGTCGATGGCTGTTCCGCCGTTGGTGTCGTAGGTGAGGATCGCGATCGCCTCGGTGCGGTACCCATTCCAGGAGGGGGTGGTGAATCCGCCCGTGGTCTGCGGGTCGCCGTAGCTCCAGTAGAAGCTCACCGTCGGATTATTGCCGAACACGCTTGAACCGAAGGTAGCCGGCGCTGCCCCGAGGAAACTCACCGAGTCGAGGTCGTTATTGCTGTCGAACGCCCAGTCGCCGATGGTGGTGAGAGTGTCGGGCAGGGACACCGACGTGAGGTCGTTGTTGGCGAACGCGGAGTTGCCGAGGGTGGTGAGGGTGTCGGGCAGGGACACCGAGGTGAGGGAGTTGCCTTGGAACGCGTAGTCGCCGAGGGTGGTAAGAGTGTCGGGCAGGGACACCGAGG
>JACMOZ010000137.1 GCA_014377785.1 Aeromicrobium sp. | reverse complement strand
TCGTGCGCAATAGCAGTCGTCACGTCGAGGACTCTCGCCGCGCGGATCTCGCGCGTCGCTTCGACTGCCATCGGCCAACACTCGATGCGCTCAAGATCCGAAATCAGCGCCGCGGCGTCCAGGTAGCGTGTGCGCGCAGCCGGCTTCTGGGCGGTAGCCTCGCCGTATTCCAGAGTCCATACCGTCCCAGTCCCGGTGATCCGGGTTGGCTGAGTCCATGGCGTCTGCCGTGGACCGAACATCTGAGGCCGACGCTGCATGATCTCGTCGTCCCATTCCGGCAGGCCGCCGTAGCCAACCGGTGCCGTGGGAGGCCAGAACCACTCCAGCGACTCGCCCTCGCTGACGGTCAGATCAGCGACCACCCACCCCCGTGTCCACAGCCGGGACGCAACATCGGCGTCGATCCAGCGCATCGCATTCAGGATGAACCGAATCTCATCTTCAGGAGAGGCGGCCACGCATCAATGTTCCGCCGGGCCACTGACATTGACTAGGACGGGAGCTCCTATGCACCCAAGGTTTGTTGGGCCGGCGCGATGTCGGACGCTGTCGACGAGCTCGTTAGGCTGGTCGCTCTGCGCAGACGCGCTGGGGTGCCGTAACCGACCAGCGACTCGCTCCAGTCGAAACTGCTCGGTTCCATCAAGCTCGCCCCGCGTTTATCCACTGGTGGTCGGAGGCAATTCATCGAGGATGCGCCCGACCGCCTTCCGCTCTTGAGGCGTCATCTCGTCGATGCCGTGGTCCTCGATAGCGATCGCCCACCACGCAGTGTTCTTTATCGAGCAGTTTGGGCACGTGCGCGGCGATATCACGCCCCGGGTACCCATGTGGGGAGGGAAGTCCCAACCGGCGTCGTAGGCATCGCGCGAGTCCAGCAACTCTTCGAGGCCACACGACTCACACCAGTGCATGAACGTCCCGGTGGGGAAGTCAATGGCGCCGTCAGTGCTCATGTCTCTTGACCTTAGCGGCGCCTCTGGCGTGCGTTTCAACTGTGGACGTCTTTGGTTGAGAAGAAATAACCCCAGCCGGTCGGATCCTCACCGCATAGAGACCATGCGCCCTCCCCGCTCATGCGGGGGTGAGCAACCAACACAAGAAACCACCTCTCTGCACGGATTGCGCTGCTGCGGCGTGGGTGGCGTGCGTCGACGCCGTCTGGAACCAGCATCGCGAGCATCGGCGGGGCGAACTCGATCGACCGCGGCAGTCGCCGGCCTGGCGTTTCCTTGTGGGAGCAGGAGCAGATCACCGAAGCTGACGTTGCCGCCCTCGGCACGGATCACGCAGACATTCTCCTCGCCCATGACAGTCCGCCGACGGCGAGCCTCCACGCCCGGCTGGCCAAGAACTCCGCCCTGTGGTCCTCTGCCGACCTCGCCTACGCGAGGCAAGGCCAGGACATGTTCATGCGGGCTTTCCTCGCAACTTCCCCGCGTCTGGCTGTCGGCGGTCACTACCATCTGCACCATGATGTGACCGAACGTTTTCACGGCGCACAGTGGTTCGAATCCCGGGTGGTGATCCTCGACGCGGACGGCGAAGCGAACTCCTTCGCGATCCTCGACACTTGGACGCTGGCCATCGAGTTCGTGAACGACGATCCGCGGACGGCGCGTCCCGCGGCGCGGTCGGCGCGGACAGAAGGTTGCATGGCGCCGAGTGAGTGAAGTGAGTGGTCGGTTGGCGCTGAACAATCACACCCCGATGGTGCAGGGCCGGAAGACCGCCGGCCACTTCACCTCCGGGCCACCGTCCGCCGATTGCGGCGACGAGATCGTCGGTCCCTTCGGCCATCTTCCTTCGAGTGGCCTTCACCGTGCTTCGGCCGCTGATTTGCCGGTGGTCCCCTGCTCAGAGACCCGATTTTCGGGCTCCTACAGAAGGCGGTGACTGAGTAAAGCTGTTTCGAGTGACCACCGGCTTAGTGACGTAGGCGTAAGCGGCGTAAACGGCGTAACGCCGCGTAAGGCTGACTCAGGAACCCTCCTGAGCCCAGAGATTGATTGCCGCCTGGTCGGCGACTCAACGGACCTGGAGCAGCGTCGTCGCGGAGACTGCCGATGCACGCCGAATTGGCCGGGTGCGCTGATCGTAAATCGATCGCAATTCGTATCTGAGACCAGTCCGCAGGGGAGCGGCAGGCCTAATTGCACGGGGCACAAAGCGAGGGATAAGCCCTCTGCTCCTTATCATCGTGCGCCATGTGAGCGCAAACGATTGTCTGCCGCCGCTGATACTTTCTGGAGTGAGGAAGGGCACGCCATGACGGGCCAGATCGAAGTATTGGTGAGCGTTGGGGCGGCACAGTTGGGCCCTGATCGACTGGGTATCGAGCCAGGCGCCGAACGCTGCTTTCGGGGACGCCGAATCCCGCGCGGTTTCTTTCGGAAGGTCGGGGATGTTGGCAATGAAGGTACCTGAGGGCAACAACGATGACGGGATTTCCCTCGCCGGCTCGAATGACGATCCGCGTGCCTCTGAGGTCGTCCTGCGGCGGGGCACGCGTGCAGCCGAACAACTGGACGCCTCCGGCTATTTTCCAGCCCCGGCAATCGGCTGGAGTGAGCCGTGGCTGCGCTTCTGCATCCGTTTGACCGAGATCGATATTCGCTTGGTCGGTTTGCCCAAAAGCAAGTTTGGCGGCCTCCGCGCCACGGTCATCCCGGTCGAGCTCGCCAGCGCGATGCGCGATCGCATCTACCGGTTGCAGCAGAAGCTGGAGTGGACGACCTTGGAGCGGTGCGAGGACTGCGGGCGTAGTCCTGCCGATGGTGTGCAGGTTGGCGCTGACTTGTCTGTTGAATATGTTTCGACGCGTTGCACCTTGCACCCGGTGGAAGGTGCTTCGGCGTGACTGGCCGTTCTTGGCATTTCGGTGCCCATTCCCGGTGCCTCGTGAACCTCCTTAGACGGGATTCAAGCGGTCGTCGTTCGCGTCGAACATCCCTGGTCGACACTCAAAGCCCGGATTTTCAACGGTGAACGAACCAGAGTTCATGTGGCGTCTGATCGCGTTTCGTGTTCAGGTGATCGCCGCGGTCGAACGGGCTGGCGGTCACGGAGTTCGACTCCACAACTGGCTGACTGACGCCACCGAAGAAAACGAATTCGACATCGCCTTGCTCGTGGATTTCCGCGGACGGACCATCGGCTTCGCGGGGCTGATCAAGCTAGCCGCGGAGATCGGAGAGATCGTCGGGGGCGCGAGCGTCAACATCGAAACGACTGGCTCCGAGGCGGGTGAGCGGCTGTGGCGCGAGGCGACTCCTCTATGACGGGACTCGACCCAGACGAGGCCGGAACGGCCCGGTGAACGGGCAACAAGGTGCTCAGCAGCGATCGCCCCGTCGACATACCGTGTGCCACATCTGCGATGCGAATGTCGTCGACGTTGGCGCCCTCCAGTGCATTGTTCTGCATAGCATCATCAACGATGCTCTGGCGCCGCGCATGATCCGCGTTCACGACGGTGGGAGTCGAACATCCCCGAATCGACATGAACCAATAATGCTTTTCGGCGTCGCGTTCCGCGGAGTGGAATCCATCACAGGTGAAGCTGAGGCCGAAGGTCGAAGGTCGTCGCGACAATGTCCCGGAATCTAGGCCTGTCTAGCGAAATCTTAGATTCGGTTAGATTTCAGTAGATTCGGCACTCGATCGCCGGCGTCTCGATAGGCGTGGCGCTGAAGTGAGCACCGCGTTCTGGGGGAACTCCTACGGTCCTAGCTGGCCAGCACCCGATAGACCGTCGCGCGCCCCACGCCGAACGTTGCAGCAATCTCGGCCGCTGACATCCCGCGTTTGAACATCAAAGCGGCCTGCTCCACCTGAATGTCGGATAGCGCACGCGGTCTCCCTCCGACCCTGCCCCGTGCCCTAGCGGAAGCCAAACCGGCCAGAGTTCGCTCGACCGTGATCTCCCGCTCCATCGCGGAGAGGGCCGAAAGAAGGGTGACAAGGAGCCGTCCTGCCGGAGTAGTGGTGTCGATCGCCTCGGTCACCGAGCGAAACCCGATGCCTCGATCCGCGAGCGACGCAATCAGATGCAGCACATTGAGCGTTGAACGCCCCGCCCGATCGAGTCGCCACACCATAAACACATCACCTTCCCGCATGAACTCCACCGCCGCATCCAGCCCGGGACGAGACGCCTTCGAGCCGCTGACGCCAAGGTCAGTGAAGATCCGGATCGCACCTGCTGCGGTTAGGGCATCGGTCTGAAGGTCGAGCGATTGCTCCTGGGTTGAAACCCGGGCGTACCCGATGACTGCCATTCATTCCTGTCTCGAAAACGCGGCAATGAGGTTCCGAGAACAGGGACCTTCTGGGACGTCTTCTGGGACATCGTGCGGCGTACCCACGACATTTCGCGGATCGTCTCGAAAACGGTCGTTTTTGATGGCCTAACTGCATTCCCGGTGGCCAAGAGTCGACCATCCAATAGCATTCGGCTGTGCCTGAAATTCCGCAGCCGTCCAACAGTCCTTCCATAGCTTTGAAAAGCCTGGCCCCGAGCTACGCCGAACAACAACACGGCACCTATGTCGCGGCGCTTACCAGCGTGCTGCGCGAGCCAAGCAACTTTCGCAATATCGCTTTGACAGGCGCGTACGGGACGGGGAAGAGCAGCGTGCTCAAGCGCCTTGGGGAACTTGACGACTTTGCGGACCGGGTGCTTTCGCTCTCGCTTTCCAC
>JACMOZ010000136.1 GCA_014377785.1 Aeromicrobium sp. | reverse complement strand
GGGGCTGCCCAGAGTTTGCTTGCGCCTTGGTGTGTCCAGAGTCTCCATCAGACCCAGTGCGTTTCAACAACCGCCGGCCCGGTGCAACCATGCACCGCAATACCGAAGACCCTCGATTAACGCGTATCAGCGATAACACCACCGGGCCGGTGAATCCCAGGCGGCGGCGGTGCTCAGACATCTCGTGTCTCGCGCTTCCCAGCGACGATGAGTGCGGCGGCGACCACAAGGCTTGCGCCGCCTGCGTTGAGGCCCGCTGAGGTTGATGTCGTGTCGGCAAGCCACCCGAGCAGGACCCCTGCGAGGGCCGCGGTGCCAAGGAACGCTATCGAGACCATCGACAGCAGGGTTCCTCGGTGCTCATCATCGACGCGTTGGTGCACGAGGGATTTGAAGGTGCCGCTGAACGCTGAGTGGACGAGGTACGCACCCCATTAGCCCGCGATGAGAATCGCCAATCCGGTCGCGGCGGCCATCACCAGCAGAGAGGCCGCTTCGACGCAGATGAGCACGATCGCGACCGGTGCAGCGGCACGCTGTTTCAGGACTTGCGCTGTCGCTACTCGAGGACGGAAAACTATTCACGCTAGACAGCACGAAGAAGGGTAAGCAGGTTGCAAAACACTACTTCCCTGTCCGGATTATCGACGCTATCGGCCCGGACTTCTTGGTGGGTTCCCTCGACGATCAAGATCTCGAGCCGCAGATCTTTCACTGAGTCCGACGCAGGGCTCGGTGTGATCGATCTGTCGAGCAAGTCATGCCACCTCGTGCGCTTCGCCCGCCGGGCCGATAGCTCCTAGGTTCCCACCAGAGCCCCCGCGGCGGCCTAGATCGAGTCCTTGTCGATGATGTTCGGATCAACGGCGATCGGGGTCAGCACCTCGCCTGGAAACCAGCGCTGGACGACCGGCCGCCCTTCGGCACGCTCGTCGACGAACACCACGAGCCCGAACCACTTGTGCCGCGACTTCTGCACGTCATCGAGCAGCAGCCCTTGGAACGGTTGTTCGTATCGGTACTGGCGGCGCACCAGGACGAGCCGCACGGGCTCGACATCCGGCCACCGGTCCCATTTGCTCGGGTTCATTCCCACTCGCCAAGAGTAGAACACATGTTCGATCACGACGGCGATTGGCAGTGTACTCGCGTCAACCTTGAACTGGCGGAGCGACGTGTTGATGAGGGACGAGTAGGAGTGGGTCGGCTGCATTGACGGACGCTTCTCGGGGCGGAAATCGTCATCACCCGAGTGTGATCGGCGACGGCGCGTGAACGTTCTGAGCCAGCGGCGGGGCGCTCAAACACAACGGGTTGCGTCGATAGGGTGAGCGGGGTGCACCTTTCATCAAGTACCCAGCCGACGGATCTCGATGTCGTCCGCGATTCGTACGACCGCGTAGCCGACAACTATGTGAATCTGATCGCCACCAGAGGTGTGGGCGACATTCGGACCCAGCCGTGGCTGAAGGCAGCCATCGACGCGTTCGCCGGCTCGGTCCGCGACCTTGGCCCCGTGCTCGATGTCGGCTGCGGCCCCGGAACAGTCACGGCGTACCTCCACGAGTGTGGTGTCGAGGTCTCGGGCGTCGACCTGTCGCCTCGCATGATCCAACATGCCGAACGCCTTCACCCCGAGTGCAGCTTCGCCATCGCCTCAGCCACCGAACTCGACCTCGAACCGAGGTCTTTAGGGGGCATTCTCGGATGGTGGTCGCTGTTCAACCTGCCACGCGAGATCCTGCCAAACGTCCTTGCCGCCTTCCACGACGCCCTCGTGCCCGGCGGGCAGGTGATCATCGCAACGCATGCCGGCGATGACGATGCAGCACGAACCGAGGCCTACGGCGGCGTCGCGGTGACCTGGACGACTTACCAATGGCGACCCGAGCAGCTGACCGTCCTACTCGAAGACGCCGCACTACGCGTTTTGGCGGAACTGCAGCTCTCAGCCGAGGGCCAACAAGGTCCCGCCGTCGTGCTCGTAGCCCGCCGCGATACCTGACCTGTAAGAACACCCAAACGGCAGGTTGAGACAAGTCATCTCATCAGTTTCTACTCGTCCTACTTGTTGACCGATAACGGCCGTTCTGTCAACTAATGATTGACGGTGTCGGGGCGGATCAGTGCCTGCGGGCCTTCGCGACCCGGCCGCCGCGGGGCCTACTGGTCCTCGTCAGATCCAGCCTCAGGATCGACGAGTCGCAAATTGGTTCCTCGACGAAGGCCCGGTTCCGCATCCGACTCGAGCTGATTGCTGCGGAGTATCCAGTCCGCCATGCCAGGTACTGCCAGGCGAAGGGCTCCAGATTCGGAAAAGATCGTCCCTTTCTGAGTCAGGCGGTCGCGCAAATAAGACACCGCCTTGGTGGTCTTGCCCAGCGAACGAGCCACCTCCACGGCGGCTACGTCATGGTGGTCGACGGCCAACTGAGCCAGCGCCAGGAGATATTCCCGTTCTTTGGGTGAAGCGTCCTGCCAGCGCGATTCATACAGTCCGGCGGCGAGGTCTTCCTCCGCGGCGGCGACAGAGTTCACGGCATGACTGTCTTCGATGGTGTCGCTTTCGCTGGAGGCGCGCCACGCGTGATGCCCCATGACCTGAATGGCGTACGGGTATCCACCCGAGGCGTCAGC
>JACMOZ010000135.1 GCA_014377785.1 Aeromicrobium sp. | reverse complement strand
GGCGGGTTGCCGTCGAAGAGTACGAACCGGTCGAGCCCGATCCGGACATTAGTGGAGATTTCGATGATCGTCTTCGTCTCATTTTCACCTGCTGCCACCCCGCACTTCCGATGGATGCCCGCCTTGCCCTGACGCTGCGAACGGTAGCGGGCCTCACTCCCGCGCAGATCGCTCGTGCCTTTCTGGTGACCGAACCGGCGATGGACAAAAGACTGGTGCGTGCCAGGGCAAAGATCAAGCACGCCGGTATCCCCTACCGTGTGCCACCACCCCACCTCATGACGGAACGGCGCGACGGTGTGCTGGCGGTGCTGTACTTGTTGTTCACCGAGGGGTACTCCGCTACTGGCGGGGGGAGGGGGGATCTCATCCGAGTTCCTCTCCTTCGTGAAGCAATCCGGCTCACCCGGCTGCTCGTTGAGCTGATGCCCGACGACGGTGAAGTTCGCGCGCTCCTTGCTCTGATGTTGCTGCACCATGCGCGTACCGCAGCCCGCACCGACGCTGTCGGAGATATCGTCACCCTCGAAGAGCAGGACAGATCGTTGTGGGACCGGGATGCCATCACCGAGGCTCTCACCATCCTTCGGTCGCTGGTACCGCCCGCAGGTCGGTATGAGCTGCAGGCCCGCATTGCCGCCTGCCACCTCGAGGCTTCGGGTGCTGCAAGCACTGACTTCGCGCGCATCGCCGAACTGTACGACGCTCTCGCCTTCATCGATCCTTCACCGGTAGTGGAACTCAATCGCGCGGTCTCGGTGGCCATGTCGCAAGGACCAGAAGTCGGCCTACGCCTTATCGACGCGCTCGTAACCTCTCGGGGTATGGACGACTACTACCTACTCCCGGCGACACGCGCCGACCTGCTGCGCAGGATGGGTCGAAGGACCGAAGCCGCAACCGAATACGAGAAAGCACTTCAACTGGCCCCATCAGGGGCCGAGAAACGCTATCTGGGCAAACGCCTGGCAGAAACGAGACGCTGATGCACATCACCCTGACGGACGGGCGAACACTGGACGTTCACGACAGCACCAACGGAGTTCACGCTCCGCTAACCGTTGTCTGGCACCACGGCTCGCCACAAACCGGAGCAGCCCTCGAACCGCACCTGCGAGCCGCTGCGCTGCGCGGCATCCGCTGGATCTCATACGCACGACCAAGCTACGGAGACTCGTCAGCTCAACCCGGTCGCACCGTCACAAACGCCGCAGCCGACGTCGAGCAACTCATCAATGCGATGGGCATCGACCAAGTCGCGGTCATGGGCGCTTCCGGGGGCGGGCCACACGCCCTCGCCTGCGCAGCGATTCCGGGTGACAGGGTGTGGGCTGTAGCAACGTTCGCGAGTCTCGCGCCCTACACGACAGACTTCGACTGGTTCGCCGGAATGGCAGGCGGCGGGCCGTCCCTGCGTGCGGCGCAACACGGAAAAGATGCCCGCGTGATCTTCGAACGAACTTCCGACTTCGATGAAGACAGTTTCAATTCGCGAGACTACGCAGCGCTGAAATCGGAGTGGACATCACTCAACGCAGACGCCGGGGCCGCGACGGCAGCTGGCCCCGAGGGGCTGATCGCTGACGACCTTGCCTTCGTGAAGGCATGGGGCGTTGATCTGTCAGGCGTCGGGATACCCGTACTCCTCGCACACGGTGGCGATGACCGCATCGTCCCTCCCTCCCACTCCCAGTGGCTCCTCGACCATCTTTCCGACGCCGAACTCTGGACCCGGCCACGGGACGGCCACGTCTCAATTCTGAATGCAAGCATTTTGGCCGTGGACTGGTTGCGGCAACAGGCCGAAATGGACTGAGATGCCCCCTTGCGCCTTTCAATTCGCCCCAGCCTGAATTTTGCAAACATCCGAAGGTGAATTAGTGCACGACTGATTTCGTCGGTAACCGAGAATTCCGGATTGGCAATCGACTGCGGGCGACTAACCGCCCGTAAGCCGGACCACAAACGGCAAGATCTCACTTCCCAACAGAACGCCTTGGAACGATTGGGTGTGAGACCTGCCCCGATCTACACAGACCATGGTTTCACCGGCACCAACCGCGATCGACCGCGCCTTCGGGGACTGTGGATTTAACGGTGTTTCTGGCCTGACGCGCCGGACGGATTGTTTGGCGGGAAAGGTGCCGTGATGGCCGCGACACTGAACGATGTGGATTCGAACAATGAGAAGAAGTCTGAACCCTCTGCTGAGGAGATCGCTGCCAGGGAACTTGTCCGATTGGCCAAGGAGCAGGGTCTGTCTTTGACGGGCCCGGACGGGCTGTTGAAGCAGT
>JACMOZ010000134.1 GCA_014377785.1 Aeromicrobium sp. | reverse complement strand
TCCCACATGTTTTCACGACTGGTGTTGATTTCCCACCGCGAGGTCATCTCGTAGACGTTTGCCACACCGTTTCCTTCGTGTCGCTACCGGATTTGATGACGTGTTCGACTTTTAATGGTTGTGGCCCCGCGTCGTATGAGAACGCGGGGCCTTAATCTGTTCAGACATCAATCTGTTCAGGCATCGTGCGGGTTTTGCGCAGCCACCAGAGTCCGACGAACGGCAAGACAAGCGGTATGTAGCCGTAGCCGGCACCGAAGCCTGACCATACGGTCTGATCCGGGAACAGGCTCTTGCCGGCGACCGTCAGGATTCCTATCACCAGCACCCCGATGAGTTCGGTGCCGATCGTAAGCAATGCGAGCCGGCGCGAATTGCGGGCCAAAGCAACAGTTGCCACCACATAGACGACCCCCGCCACAGCCGACAGCGCGTATGCCGTCGGGGCTTCGCCGAACTTCGTGATGAGTTGAAAAAGTGACCGTGACGCCGCGGCGATGGCGAAGACCGCATACACGGCCACGAGCACCCGACCGAAACCGTGCGAAGTATCGGCCACTGTGTCATTAGGTGATGTGTCATCAGACGCTGTGTCATCAGACATTGGGGCCCTGCCAGATTCCCAAAAGCCGGAAACTCAATACGGCAATGCTCAACATGGCCACGACAACGACGCCGGTACCCCAGCGAGATTTCTCGGCGATCCCCCACGAGACCGCTGCCGGCGGTATGAACACAACAATCACCAGATAAGACACGAACAACACTCCGTCGACATCGCGCGATGTCTTGGCGAGCGCGATGCACCCACCGATGAGAAGCATGACGAGGACGATCTCCAGAACCGAAATGGCATAAAACAGCGGATTGCCGAACAGCTGGTTTCGTGCCGTGTGAATCGCGGCGAAGACGGCAACGAGCAGTGCGCCGATGGCAACCGTATAGGCGACGGTTTCGGTCACGGGGTCCCTTCGGTCGGGGCCCCCTTCTGCAACGAGAGGCCAAAAATGTCCGAGACAGAGTCTTCCACGAACCGATTCCACTTCCCGACCCGCCGCAGCATGAAATGCCCCACACCAGGCATGGCCGTCCAGGTCGCGCTCGCGGCAAACCCCTGACAGCGTTCGACGAAGTCGCGGCTCCACTTGGCCGACGTCCACCTGTCCCGCGTGCCATGAATGACCCGCAACTGTTTGCCGGCCATCGCCGTCGTGGGTTCCCCCTCAGGCAACCAGGGTGCGAGGGCCGTGACGCCGACGACATCGTCGCCGTCGGCAATCCGGCAAGCCGTGCGACCACCCATCGAGTGACCGACCACGACGATGGGCAGATCAACGTAGCGACGGGCGATCTCCGCGAGCGCGAAGCGTGCATCCTGGACCGGATCGGGATCGGTTTCGTTGTTCCAGCCGCGTTTGCGATATTGCACCAACATCAGCGCAAGGTCATGTTCCTCGGCGAACGGCGTCAGCGATCGTGCCATCAGCGCCATTCGCCACCAGGAGGAGTTTTTGTTCTGTACCGGGTCATGGCTTCTCTGCTGACCACCGTGCAGCATCAGGATGACGCCCCGGGGCGCGTCGGGGTCGTGCGGCGTCACCAAACGGGGTTGACCGGCAGACCTGTGTTTATTCAAGTTGTGCCTATTCACACGAAGAGGCTTTCATGCCCCGGCCGGATCCGCACGGCGAGATTTGCGCAAGCTGCTGCCGTCGCAGTTGCCAAACGCGTACGATCGGCGACGTGACACCACACTTTTCCCGTAATAGACCCATCCCTGACGGAAGCGGCCACGAATGGTAGGTAGAAACCTATTCCGGAAAGGCATCCAAATGCCTGATCAGCTGCGCGGCACGCTACTGAAGAGTGTCGCCATGCCTGAAGAGCCTGTCGATCTCGGCGATTTGCTGACCTTGGTGGCGCGCGGCGATGAAGTCGCCTTCAGCGCCGTCTACGACCAGATGGGCGCTTCTGTCTACGGACTGGCCCGGCGCGTGATACGTGATCCCTCCCGGGCCGAGGAAGTCGCCCAGGAAGTGTTTCTGCAGGTGTGGCAAACGGCAGCTCGGTTCGATCCAGCGCGTGGGAAGGGGAAGAGTTGGATCCTGACGCTCACCCACCGTCGCGCCGTTGACGCCGTCCGTCACGACCAGGCAGCCACCAACCGCGATCTCAAATACGATTGGTCCGGCGGTCCCGATTATGACCAGGTAGAAGAAGAGGTCACCGTGAATCTCGAGCATGAACAGGTCCGCAAATGTATGGGCGGCCTGACCGATCTGCAGCGTGAGGCCGTCGACCTTGCCTACTACCAGGGCTACACCTATGCCGAGGTTGCATCCGTTCTGGACGTGAACCCGGCGACCATCAAAACCAGAATGCGTGACGGACTCGTCCGCCTTCGCGATTGTATGGGAGTTGTCGCATGACCATGAACGACGTTCATTCCCTGATTGCCCCGTTTGCGCTCGATGCTCTCGACGCTGATGACCGTGCCCGTTTCGAGGCTCACCTCGAACTGTGCGAAGAATGCCGCGCCGAACTCGCCGGATTCCTCGCGACCGCGACGCGTCTCGGTGACGTTCCCGCGCTCACCCCTCCGCCCGAATTCAAGCAACGCCTCATGGCGGCTGTCACCCACACTCCGCAAGAGCGTCCCATCGTGACAGCTCTCGCGAGTCGAAGCCGACTTCGTCGCACCCTCCCCCGCCTCGCCGTGGCTGCCGCAACCGTTGTTGCCTTGGGCAGCTCCGGCGCCTTGGCTGCCGAACATCAGCGCAACACCAATCTCGAAGCCCAGCAGGCCGCCATGACTCGGGTCTTGACCGCTTCGGACTCGGAAAGAAGTTTGACCGAACTCAAGGCCGGTGGCAGCTTCCGTATGATCAAGTCCCGCTCTGCCGGCGGTGCTGTGATCATCGCTTCGCAACTTCCGGGTATTCCGGGTAAGACCTACCAGTTGTGGATCGTCATGGGCGACAAGGCACAGTCGCAGGGCGTCCTCGACGCGGCGTCGAGTGTGAAATTGTTGAAGGACACCATCGGCGCCGACAGCGTCGCCGTCACGATCGAACCCGAAGGCGGATCGGATTCGCCGACATCACCGGCGATCGCTTCCATGCCGGTCTGACCCGAGTGGCGCAGATTTGTCGCCGAATTGCGCAAAAGGTGACCAAGGCACAGGCGAAGCCCGCGAGCCGGGCAGCGGCGAAGCTGCGGATGAGCGTGAGGCACGAGCGCGGCCCGGGTACCACTCGCGGTTCTCTGGGGCAGGGGGGGATTACTCGGCGAAGGCTTCGAGCGGCGGGCAGGAGCAGAAGAGATGACGGTCGCCGTATGCCTGGTCGATGCGCCCGACCGGGGGCCAGTATTTGTCCTCAGTTGTCCCGCTCGGGAAGGCGCCCTCCGCGATCGAATAGGGATGACCCCACCCCTCGCTGATTTCGTGCATCGTATGCGGCGCTCCCGCGAGCGGATTGTCGGCGGCGTCGTACGAGCCCGTCGTCACGGCATCGATCTCCGCCCGGATGGCGAGCATCGCGTCGCAGAAGCGATCGAGTTCGGCGAGGTCTTCAGACTCTGTCGGCTCGACCATCAGCGTTCCTGAGACCGGGAAGCTCATAGTCGGGGCGTGAAAGCCGTAGTCGATGAGCCGTTTTGCCACATCGTCAATGCTGATTCCCGACTCCTTGGACAAGCCACGCACATCGAGGATGCACTCGTGCGCGACCAGTCCGTGTTCGCCGGCGAATAACACCGGGAAGGCATCGCCGAGCCGCTTGGCGATGTAGTTGGCCGACAACACCGCCACGGACGTCGCATCGGTGAGACCGCCGGCACCCATCATGGCGATATAGGCGAAGGGAATCGGCAGAATTCCGGCCGAACCGTAGGGAGCCGCGCTGATCGCACCGATGCCTTCGCGTTTGGACTCCACCGGGTGCAACGGGTGCGACGGAAGGAACGGGGCGAGGTGTTCGGCGACAGCCACCGGACCGACGCCAGGCCCGCCGCCGCCATGAGGGATACAGAATGTCTTGTGGAGATTCAGGTGCGAGACATCGCCACCGAACTCACCTGGCAATGAGTGGCCGAGCAGCGCGTTGAGATTGGCGCCATCGACATAAACCTGGCCGCCATGACTGTGAACGATTTCACACAATTCACTGATGCCATGCTCGTAGACGCCGTGGGTGGAGGGATAGGTGACCATGATCGCTGCCAGGTCGGACGAATGCAGTTCGCACTGCCTGCGCAAGTCGTCGAGGTCGACCTCTCCACCCGCGGTGGCCTTCACAACGACAACCCGCATGCCGGCCATGACCGAGGACGCGGCATTCGTGCCATGAGCCGAACTCGGAATGAGGCACACGTCGCGGGCCTCATCGCCGCGACTGCGATGGTAGGCGCGGATGGCCAGCAATCCGGAGAACTCGCCCTGCGAACCGGCATTGGGCTGGATTGAGACGGCCGCATAACCGGTGACAGTCGCAAGCCACGATTCGAGAGTCTCGATGAGTTCGATCATTCCGGCCGCATCCTCGGCCGGCATGAAGGGATGCAAATCGGCGAAGCCCGGCCAGCTCATGGGTTCCATCTCCGCGGTGGCGTTGAGCTTCATCGTGCACGAACCCAGCGGAATCATGCCCCGGTCGAGCGCATAGTCCCGGTCGCTCAGTTTGCGCAGATAGCGCAACATCTGGGTCTCACTGTGATGCTCGTTGAACACCGGATGCGTCAGGAACTCATCTTCGCGCACCAGTTCGACGGGAAGCGACTCATCACCGGTGTCGACGCCCTCCACCTCGAAAGCGGTCCACACCGCTTCGACATGGGCGCGGGTCGTGTGTTCGGAAGTCGAGATCCCGACATGGTCCTCGTCGACGAGGCGAAGATGAATGCCGGCTGTACGGGCCGCAGCGACGATCCCGGCGGCTCTGCCCGGGACCTCGGCTACGACGGTGTCGAAAAAGCCATCCTTGTCCGTGTCGACTCCCCCGGTCCTCAAACCGGCGGCGAGCAACGCCGCGAAGCCGTTGACCCGGCGTGCGATCCTGCGTAGTCCGTCGGCGCCGTGATAAACGGCGTACATCGAAGCGGCCACAGCCAGGAGGACCTGAGCTGTGCAAATGTTGGACGTGGCCTTCTCGCGGCGAATGTGCTGCTCCCGTGTCTGCAGCGCAAGTCGGTATGCCGGTCGCCCCGCCTTGTCGACCGAGACCCCTACGAGTCGTCCCGGGAGGTGACGTTCGAGCCCGGCACGCACAGACATGAAGCCGGCATGCGGGCCGCCATAAAACATCGGCACGCCGAAACGCTGGCTTGAGCCGACGACGACGTCGGCGCCCAGCGAACCCGGCGACTTCACCAGGCACAAAGCGAGCAAGTCGGTCACCACGACGGCGAGCCCGCCGCGCTCTTGAACCGCGGCGATTAGTGCGGCCGGGTCGCCAAGTTGACCGTCCGCACGCGGATAAGCGATGACCGCTCCGGCCAGGTCGCCCTCGGGGAGACCGTCGATGAGGTCGGCTTCGACAATGTCGACGCCCTGGGCATTGGCGCGAGTATGGATCACTGCGAGCGTCTGCGGGAGACAACCACTGTCGACAACGATCGGCTTGGCGTCGCTCCCCCGCGACACACGACGGATCAGCGTCATCGCCTCGGCCGCCGCAGTCCCCTCGTCGAGTAGAGACGAATTGGCGGTCGGCAGTCCGGTCAGATCCGAAACCATGGTCTGGAAGTTCAGCATCGCTTCAAGCCGGCCCTGCGAGATCTCAGGCTGGTAGGGCGTATAGGCGGTGTACCAAGCCGGGTCTTCGAGCACGTTGCGTCGAATGACGGCGGGCGTGATGGTCGGGTAATAACCCAGCCCGATCATCGAGATGCCCGGACTGTTGCGATCGGCGAGCTCGCGGAGGGTCGACAGCGCCTCGGTCTCACTGAGCGGCGCCGGCAGGGCCATCTGAGTCGTACTGCGAATGCCGTGCGGGACTGCCGCGGCCATCAGGGTGTCAAGGGAGTCATAACCGACGACCTTGAGCATTTCTGCTTGCTCTGAAACGTTGGGGCCGATGTGGCGGGATTCAAAGAGTTCTTGTTGTTCAGACGCATTTCTTTGCACAGACACTGCATTCTGTTGGGACATTGTGTTTTTTTGAGACATTGTGCTCCATGGGTTGAGGCTTGAAGCCTCCCCAACTGTCGCGTTACCGCTTCAGAGTCGCCTCAACCACGTGGTCCCTTGTGCCTGAGAGGTTCCGGGGAGGATTTGCCCCTTCGGCGCTGCGGAGAGCAGTCTCTCCCACATGTTTTCGAAAGCAGGATAAATCTACCAGCGTTGCCATGACAACCGATTGTGGCTTGCCCTGGGTGTCTTTCGTGTCAGCTGCTGAGGCGAGCCCGACGACGCGCGGCGAGTTCGTCGCTGTGGTCATCCTCTGGCACTGCACGTTCGCTCGGGAGGGCGGCAAGAGATCCTTCGATTTCGCGCCACACGCCACCGATTGCGATGCCGAACACGCCCTGACCACCCTGCAGAAGGTCAATGATTTCATCCGCGGAGCGGCATTCGTACACGCTTGCGCCGTCGCTCATGAGGGTGATTCCAGTGAGGTCTTCGGTGCCACGCCGACGGAGGTGTTCGATGGCGATTCGAATCTGCTGAAGTGAAACACCCGCGTCGAGGAGGCGTTTGATGATCTTGAGCAGCAGGATGTCTTTGAACGAATAGAGGCGTTGGGTGCCAGATCCTCCCGCTGAGCGGACAGTGGGTTCGACCAGACCGGTGCGAGCCCAGTAGTCGAGCTGGCGGTAGGTGATCCCGGCGGCGCTGCAAGCAGTGGGTCCACGGAAACCGGTGTCCAACGGCATGGGCTCGACATCATCGGTAAACAGCAGACCTTGATCGCCGGCGTGCGCGACGGCTTCGGCGGCGATTTCCTGATCGGCGTCGTCCAATGGCTTGTTCATCCGTAGGCCTTCCGGAAATGGGGATACAGGGAAGACTACCGCTACGGAATTTCATCCGCGTACTTTCGGCAGTTCTCTCAAGGTAAACGTGAGAGTTTGCTAGGTCAACGACCCCGCATGAGTCCGGGCGTGTCGCAAACTCTAACTCTTCAGTTGAGACTCAGGGTTCAAAATCTTCGGGCTTGACGTCATCGAGAAATTCGCGGAACTTCTCGATCTCCTCATCCTCTTCACGGGCGGCCACAATTCCGGCCTCGTCGAGAACATCTTCGGCACACAGAATGCGCGTCCCGGTGCGCAGGGCGAGAGCGATCGAGTCCGAAGGACGCGCTTCGACTTCGGCTCCAGAAGCGAAGATCAATTGCGCATAAAACACGTTGTCTTTGACATCGACGATGCGGACTTCGGTGAGCTCGTCGCCAAGCGCTTCGATCATGGTGCGCATCAACTCGTGGGTTAGCGGCCGCGGCGCCTGGGTGCCTTGCTGAGCGAAGGCGATCGCCGAGGCTTCCACAGCACCGATCCAGATGGGCAGATAGCGATTGCCCTCGGCTTCGCGCAACAACACCAGCGGTTGGTTGGTCGGCATTTCAACCCGTACGCCGACGACCTCGACCTCGCGCATGACGCTAGCCGCTCAGTCCGTCTTTGACCAGTACCGTATGGAGCCGCACCGACAGTGCCGCGATCGTTGCCAGGAGCTCGGCAGTCTTTGCCTTGTCATGGGCTTTGGCGACCGGCGCGATGATCTGATCGAAAAGGCCGACTTCGCGGTCCGCGGCGGTCTTAAAGATCTTCAGGTGCCGGGGCTCGAGGCCGAGACTGGCGAAGTCGGCGACGACGGCAGCAACAGTCAGGGCGTGGCCGTCATAGTAAGTCTGCGACTTACGCCTCGAAATCAAGCCGAATTGCTCGATTGCGTCGAGCAACTCCTCGGTGATTCCTGCCGAATCGATAAGTTCGGCACGCGACAGCCGGATCTGACTGCGGCCCTCACTGAACGTGGCCGACGTTGGTA
This sequence comes from Aeromicrobium sp., assembly GCA_014377785.1. GTDB lineage: Bacteria > Actinomycetota > Actinomycetes > Propionibacteriales > Nocardioidaceae > JACMOZ01. Next base: position 11,397 of record JACMOZ010000134.1, on the reverse strand, counting down.
ATCCATCCTCACCGAGAGTCATTGTGGGGATGGCGACAGCGCCTTTGACATCGTCGGGCGGCACCACTCCCCTGTCCATGTCCTCGAGCACCTGGCGGATGTGACCCAGCGGCCAAAACCTGTCACGTTGCTGGCGCAGGATGAATCGGAGCCGTTCGACGTCGCGGTAGGAAAACTTGCGATAACCCGAAGGAGTGCGCTCGGGAACGATGAGACCTTCGGACTCGAGATAACGGATCTTGGTGATGGAAAGTTCAGGAAACTCCGAACACAATTCTTCGATGACCTTGCCGATGCCGAGCCGCGAAAGTTCAGCAATGGGTTCCGTCACGTCTTGGCTCCCACCGGACCGGTGATGTACATCAGACGATATTTGCCGATCTGGACTTCGTCGCCGCCCGCGAGGGTGATGTCTCCCTCAATGCGGTCGCGATTGACATACGTGCCGTTGAGGCTGCCCAGGTCGGCGACGATGTGGCCGTTCGCGGTGCGGGTGAAGGTGGCATGACGACGCGAAACTGTGATGTCGTCGAGAAAGATGTCGCTGTCGGGATGGCGACCGACTGTCACCGAGTCCGTGTCGAGCAGGAACCGGGCACCGGCACTCGGTCCGCGCTGCACCAGCAGGAGGGCACTGCCCGCGGGCAAACCGTCGGTCGCCGACACCTGATCGGCGGTCAGTTCCTCGGCGTCGACATACAGTGCCGGGATTGAGATGGTCGATGTGGCGTCCACGGGCTCGACAGGCTCATTGTTCCTGTCATTCGAGGATGACATCGACGTACCTCCGGATTCGAGTCTTGGTCTGACGTTGAGGTTCAGACTTCGTTGATGACAAACCTAGCACCCCGCTCAGCCTCACAAGGACCAAATTCGATCAGGTCGAGATCATGGCGGCGTAGGCCTCGGATTCGAGCAATCCTTCGACCGGGTTTTCATCGCTGGGTCGCACCTTGATGAGCCAGCCTTCGCCGTAGGGATCTGAATTGACGACCTCGGGACCGGCATCCAGCGCATCGTTGCGGGCCACGATTTCACCGGCGATGGGAGCGAAGATTTCGCTCACGGACTTGGTTGATTCGAGTTCACCGATCACCGATCCCGCGTCGATCGTGTCGCCGACAGCCGGCAAGTCGACATAGACGATGTCGCCGAGGGCATCCTGGGCGAAGTCGGTGATGCCGATGGTGGCAATGTCGTCGTCGATGCGCACCCATTCGTGCTCTTGGCTGTAATACAAATCTTCAGGGATCACGTCAGGCTCCTCGGTACTTTATGATGATGGTTGAGCGTACTCCGGGCGCTTGACGTCGGCCAGCGCCGTAATCGTGATGTCGTCGCTTGTCGAGACGTTCAGGGTTGCGCCCCGGTTCTGAAACTTATCGACTAGTCCGCCGCGAAAACGCATGGCTTCGGCCATCGTCGACGGATCTCCGATCACTTCGATCACGAATGGACGTTTGAGTTCGCGGCTGCCGACCCGAACTGAATTGCCGTCGTCAAGGAAATAGGTCTGGGCAACGACCCGTGCCGACCCGTTGATGGCTACCACTTCGGCACCGGCGCCACGCAATTCCTCAACCGCGTTGCGGAGGGCTGCAGCGTCGATCCTGGAGTCCGGGTCGTCGATGGTGAGGGTGACGCCGGGGCCACTCGCAGCTGCCGAGCCAGCGAGGGTGCTGAGATCGTCGGCTCGCTTGCGGGCCTGGCGTTCGGCCTCTGCGGACTTCTGGGTGCTGCTCAGCAAATCGTTGCGAGTGACTGTGAGCTCGTCGACTTGGGTTGAAATGCGCTCGTTGGCCGCATCAAGCGAGCGTAGGAGCTGGACGAGCTCGGTTCCGCGTACGCCCGAATAGTCGGCCGCGTCCTTGTGTTGGAACTGAGTCGTCATGGCGAAAGCAAGTCCGGCCAGCAAGAGCGCCACCACGAGTTGTGAGGACGCCGGGCGCAGCAGGGACCGCCAACTCTTGTCAGGCATGGAAGATGCGCCTCCGGATGGCCGCGGCGTTGGCAAAAATGCGGATGCCGAGCACCACGACTACGCCGGTCGACAATTGCGAACCGACGCCGAGTTGATCACCGACGAAGACCATCAGAGACGCGATCACCACGTTGGAGATGAAGGAGACGACGAAGACACGGTCGTCGAACCGGTGCTCGCCCAGAGCACGCAGCGCACCGACAACGGCATCCAGCGCCGCGACGATAGCGATCGGGAGATAAGGCTGCAACTCCGAGGGGACGGTGGGCTGCAGGAAGAGACCCGCGACAACGCCCACCACGAGACCTAAAATCGGAATCATGAGTCTCCTTTGACAGCGGTGGCATGTGTAATGGTGACACGTTGAGCGGGAACGGCCGGCACGTTCAACCGTCCTTCGCGTTGCAGATCAAACCGTAATCCAGCCTGGCGCACGCGCTCCGCCCAGTACCGACCACCGGCGTTTTCGTCCAGCCGGTCGTTGAGCGACTGACTGTCGCCCAGGACGACAAGCCGGTATGGCGAACCGATCGACCTGAAATTCACAGTCATCGCCCCATCGACACTGCGGATGGATGAGAGCGTTCCCAGCCGGTTGCCGTTGATCGAGATCGCTTCGGCTCCGGCATACCACAGTCCGTTCACGAGGATCTGGAGATCGACGTCGGTGACGCGCCCGTCGGTGTTTCTCCCGGTACTGTTGTCGGCGACGATCACGATGCCCGAACCCGAGGCCGCACTGTCCCCCGTCGTGACTCTCAGATTTTCGTAGTCGGGGTTGGTGTCATTGGAGAGCGCTTGCAGTTTGGTGACGTCGGAGCGAAGTTTCTCAGTCTGGGCCTCGCCCTTGTCGAGAGTGGACTTGCGGCTCTGGATATCGGAGACCAGCGTGTTGCGTTCGACCCGATTGGTGGGGGCCTCGTTGCGGTTCTGGACAGAGCCGATCGTCACCAGCAAGGCAAAGAATGCGATACCGACGCCGGCCACCACAGTGCCGACCCCGCGCGGATTCGAGGAGCGGGGTGGACGGACTTCATAATAGTCGTCGTCGAGAGCATTTTCAGCGATGCCTTCAAGCAGACCACTGGACGTATGGGGCGGCAGTTCAGGTGACACCGTGACGTCCTAGTGTCGCGCGACGCGTGGAGTGGACACAAGCAGTCGGCGGACCTGAAAGGCGTAGAGGATCCCGCCCCACCAATAGAGGCCCACTCCCCAGATCGTGAAAGCCCAGCCAAAAACGTTGGCCAAGTCGGCGACGGTGCCTTGCGCGTCTCCGAGCAAAAGCAGCGGAAAGGCATACAACAGGCTTGCCGTCGCGGCCTTGCCGAGGAAATGAACCGGCAGCGAACTGTAGCCACGGGTGCGCAGGAACGGCACGAGACCGAAGAGGAAAACGTCTCGCAACGGGAGGATGACGGCGAGCCACCACGGAATGATGTCGCGCACACTCAGACCGATGACCACGGCCAGGATGAAGAGACGGTCGGCAACCGGATCGAGAATCGCGCCGATCTTGGAGGTCTGATTCAGATGGCGGGCAAGATAACCGTCGAGGTAATCGGTAATGCCCGACACCATGAGCACGGCGAGCGCCCATTCGTCTGCATGTGGACCGAGTACGAGCCACAAAAACAGTGGAACCAGCACGAGCCGTACGGCGCTCAGGGCATTGGGGATCGTGACAATGCGATCTTGTGACACGTCAATCCCTTCTTGTCGCTGAGCCCTAATGTTCATGGCACAGACTAACGTGATGCGCCCAAGCGAAAGGTTCCCGGAGCGTGGGACACGCTGGGGCAGCCCCTTGGGTCTTGTGGCAAAGGTGCCAAGATGGGTAATGAAACGTACGGAACAACATTCGACGGGCACGCGGTGCCCCTAACTTTTGGAGGATACGTGGCTGACTACACACTTCCCGACTTGCCTTACGACTATTCGGCGCTTGCGCCGCACATTTCGGCCGAGATCATGGAGCTTCATCACTCCAAGCACCACGCGGCGTATGTCGCGGGCGCCAACCAGGCCCTCGCACAGCTGGCCGAAGCTCGTGACAATCAGAGTTTCGGCACCATCGGCCTGCTCGAAAAGAACCTCGCGTTCCACCTCGGTGGACACATCAATCACTCGGTGTTCTGGAAGAACCTCTCTCCCGACGGCGGCGACAAGCCCGACGGCGACCTGGGTTCGGCCATCGATGAACATTTCGGTTCCTTCGACGCCTTCCGTGCGCAGTTCGACGCCGCCGCTCTCGGTCTCCAGGGCTCCGGTTGGGCGATCCTCGCCTGGGACTCGCTCGGCAAGCGTCTGCTGATCACGCAGCTTTACGACCAGCAGAACAACGTGCCAATCAGCCTCGTACCGATCCTGCAGCTCGACATGTGGGAGCACGCCTTCTACCTGGACTACAAGAACGTCAAGGCCGACTATGTCAAGGCATTCTGGAACATCGCCAATTGGGCCGACGCGCAGAAACGTTTCACCGCGGCAAGTACGCAGGCTCAGATTATCTTCTGATCCCGCACGAGCCCGATCCTGCAGTGGTACCAATTAATTAACGGGAAAGACCGAACGGCGCGGCACTCACATTTTTTGGGTGTCGCGTCGTTTTCCGTGTGCCTGCAAGGATGCGAGATAGGCGTTGTACGCCACGAGCTCCTGATCCTCGTTTTTGGACTCGGCACGGTCGTAACGGCGCGACTCGCGACGATCGGATTTGAACCACTGCACGAAGATCGCCCCCATGACGAGGATCAGCGGGACTTCACCCATCGCCCACGCGATACCGCCGCCAAGAAATTGATCGGCCAACAGATCGGTCCGGTAGGGACGATTGAGGAACTTCCAGTATTCGCCGGCAAAAATCGTATGGCTGGACATGACCGAGATCGAGAAAAAGGCGTGGAACGGGATGGTTACCATCAGCATGCCGAAACGAAGCAGGGGCTGGAGTTTTCGCGGCGACGGATCGATGCCCACCAGTACGTAGTAATAAAGCAAACCGACGGCAAGGAAATGGATTTCCATTGCCGAGTGCCCAAGGTGGCTGTACATAAGCCCGTTGAAGATCGGGCTGAAATAGAGCCCATAGAGACTGCCGATGAACAGTGCCGGCCCCACGAGCGGATGCGTCACGAATCGTGAGAAGCGTGACTGAAGGAAGGCCATGAGCAATTGCCGCGGCGCGATTTCACCGGGCTGTCGTGGACCAGGCAGCGTGCGCAAAGCCAGCGTCACTGGTGCGCCCAGAATCAGGAAGATCGGCGCGACCATCGAGAGCATCATGTGCGAAACCATGTGCGCACTGAACAACACATGTGTATAGACACCAAGACCGCCAAATGTCGCCCAAGCCACGATGGTCAGCCCCATGAACCACGAGATCGTTCGCCCGACCGGCCACACGTCGCCACGGCGATGCATCGTCAACACGCCACTGAGGTAAAGAGCCGAGCCGAGTCCGACGACGACGAGACCGACACCATTCGGACTCCAACCCCACAACAACCGCATGGCCGTGGGTGCCGCCGGCAGCGCGCCGCCGAGCAGGTCCTCGACCGGTGTCTTCAGCAAGTCGTCGGGTACTGGCGTCGGGGTGCGCGACAATGCGACGGCAAGGCCGATCGTCATCGCCATGATCAGAAGTTCAGAGGTCGCGAGCCGGATGAATCCGGTGCCCTTGGCCACGATGCGTCGGCGTTGGCTCAGACCGAAAAGAGCCAGCACAACAATGGCGACAACCTTTCCGATCACCAGCACCCCGTAGTCGCTGCCGAAGAGTTTACCGAACGAACCGAGCCGAACGGCGGCGTTGGCGATGCCAGAGATCGCGACCAGGGCAAGGCACCAGGCGGCGAGCGTCGAATAGCGCTCAATCGCCGGGGTGAGTCGTTTGCTGCCGCGGACCGCGACCCAGCCCAGGGCTGCAAGGCCACCAACCCAGAGGGAAGCGCCGACGACGTGCAAAAGCAGGCTTGTCGTGGCCAAATCGTGAGAACCCGAGGAGGTCGAATGTCCGGTGAGGGAGATCGGCGCCAAACCGGCAAGTGCTATTCCAAGGACAATCGCCAGCGGTTTGACGCCTATCGTCCATCGGGCGGCAAGGGCAACGACGAGGGCGACTGCCGCTTGGCCGAGGATGCCCCGGCCAGAATCGTCTGTGGCCAGCCCAGAAACAAATGCCCACGAAAAACTCTGACTCAGCGGAACGGCGAAGGTATTGGATACCGTCAGGAAATAGAGCACTCCGGTCGCGCCGGACCATACGAGAGCGGACCGCGCTGCGATGCGGACGGCGTTGGCGGAGAGCCCTTGCACGCCGGGTGCCGGTGACGGTAACAAGAAGACGGCGGCAACGAGGAAACCGATGGTCGTGACTGCCGCGAAGTCCGTCACGAGTTTGACGATCGGAAGACCCCAGCCGGTAACGAAACCGGGATCGGGGATCCCGACAGGGACAGCATACGGAGCGCCACCGCCGAATTCGAGGGCGACGACGAGGATTGTCAATGCGCCAAGAAAACTCACGGCGGCCCAACGAGTTGAGCTACTCATGCCGACGCCTTAATGGCCACAACAACAGACCAACGACAACGACCGCGGCGGCGAATCCCCCCAACAGAAGGCCTTGGTGCCGCTGAGTGAACGACTCCTGCTCGGCCGGCGCGACCGGTGAGACCGTTCGTCCGGACGTGACGTCAAATGTCGTGCCCCCTGCGACCGGATGCCCGTCATCGGAAACGACCCGATACGACATCGAGTAGGTGCCCTTGAGGTCGGCCGGCTCCACCGTTGCGGTCACCGTTTTGCCGAGGGCGTTTACCGTGCCGGTCTTGACGCGTGAACCGTCAGGGGCAGTGATCACGACATAAGCAGGCGAGGCGAGATCTTCGTTGAATTCGAGAGTCACCTTGGTCGGAGCGGTCTTGAGACGCACGCCATCGCCGGGATCAGTGCTGACCAAGGCGGCATGCGCGGAAGCCGGCGTCGCCCCCAGGACGAGGCAGGCCGACAGTGCGACGAGCCCTATGAGGGCCATTCCCATGAGCGAAGTGGCAAACGATCGCAGAATGCGGACCGGCCAGCTGCGCGCTGACAGCGCATCGACCTCATTCGTCCTTGCCACCACATGAGGATAACCTGAGGCCATGACGACCTCTGCAAGTGCATTCATCAAGCTCGACGAGGAGTGGGGTGCCCACAATTATCACCCGCTCCCCGTCGTCATTTCCGAAGCCGACGGGGCCTCGGTGACTGACGTCGAGGGGAATCGCTACCTCGATTTTCTGTCCGGCTATTCGGCGCTCAACTTCGGGCATCGCCATCCCGCTCTCATCCGGGCAGCACACGAGCAACTGGACCGGTTGACATTGACGTCCAGGGCCTTCCACAACGACCAGTTCGGGCTTTTCTGCCGCGAACTCGCTCAGCTCACCGGCACCGAGATGGTGCTCACCATGAACACCGGCGCCGAAGCCGTCGAGTCGGCCATCAAGGTTGCCCGCAAATGGGCCTATGAGGTCAAAGGCGTGCCCGCCGATCGGGCTGAAATCATCGTCGCCGCTGGCAATTTTCACGGTCGCACCACCACCATCATCTCTTTCTCAGACGACGCGGTCGCCCACGACAACTACGGCCCCTACACCCCCGGGTTCATCACCGTTCCCTTTGGGGACGCCGATGCCCTACGCGATGCCATCACCTCCAACACGGCCGCCGTCTTGATGGAGCCCATTCAGGGTGAAGCCGGCGTCATCGTTCCACCCGCCGGTTTTTGGGCCGCAGCCCGCGCCGCTTGTGATGACAACAACGTCTTGCTCATCGCCGACGAGATCCAGTCCGGACTCGCCCGTACCGGCAAGCTGTTCGCGCTGGATCACGAAGGCGTGCGCGCCGACCTTTACACCCTCGGCAAGGCACTCGGCGGCGGCATCATTCCGGTGTCCGCGGTCATCGGCAGGGAGAGCGTTCTCGGTGTCCTCAAGCCGGGCCAACACGGTTCGACCTTCGGTGGTTATCCGGTTGCGTGCGCCGTGGGCCGCAAAGTGGTCGAACTACTGGAAACAGGCGAGTTCCAGCAGCGCTCAACTGAACTCGGCAGCTACCTGCACGAACGGCTCAACGAACTCGTCGGCCACGGTGTTGCCGAAGTGCGGGGTCGGGGGTTGTGGGCCGGTGTCGACCTCGACCCGGCAGGCAAGTCCGGACGCGAGGTCTCAATGGGACTGCGCGACAACGGCGTGTTGTGCAAAGAAACCCATGAGCGGACACTGCGTTTCGCTCCCCCGCTGGTCATCACCAGGGATGAAATCGATCAGGCAATCGAAGCCCTCGTCAAGTCAATGGGTTAGACACGGTCTTCGCCTTCGGCCCTGACTCTCAACGTCGAGGCTCCTCCGCGTTTGTGACGGACTTCGATGCGGTCGGCAATGCGCTGCTTGAGTTCGTCGACGTGGCTGACAACGCCAATTGTCCGACCGCCCTTCGAAATCTTGCCGAGCGCGGCCATGACCAAATCGAGAGACTCCGCGTCAAGCGTGCCGAAACCCTCGTCGACGAATAGGGTGCCGAGCTCGATGCCACCGGCTTCGCCCGTGACGACATCGGCGAGACCGAGCGCCAGGCACAGCGAGGCGACAAACGTTTCTCCCCCGGACAAGCTCCGAGGCTCACGCTGAGTGCCCGTTTCGCCGTCTTGGATTGCGAGGGCGAGGCCGGTGCGACGCCCGCCACCTTTGCCTTCATTTTCTTCGATGCGGGCGAGTTGATAACGGCCGTTGGACATCGGGCCATAACGCACATTGGCGGCGTTGACGACGTCATCGAATCGGCGCATCAACACGTAGGTGCCGAGGCTGACCTTCTTGGTATTAGCGGGATGACTGCCTTCGGAGATGCCCGCCAGTCGCACGATGGCACCCGACTCTTGAACGGCCGTTTCGTGCAGCGCTAGGGCCCCGTCGAGTTCGACCAGAGCGCGGGCCGCGGACTTCCGTCGTGACTCCAGCACGTCGGCGAGGGTTTGGGCCCCTCGTGCCGCACCCTGGCTCGCCTGAAGCGCCTCAACTGCCGCTGGAACATCGGTTGTTTCCTCGCCTGTAAGTGCGACGATATCAAGCTGGGAGAGCCCGTCGCCGACACGCGTCGACTCCAGATCGTGAACTTTGACTTGTGTCGTGAATGAGGCGCGCACTGATTCATCGAGCACTGCCGCCTGCGCGTCTTCGATGGTGTCAAAGTGATGAGTTGTCAGCGTTTCGTCGACTTCGCGCCGCCGTCCGGCAAGCACGCCCGTCGCGGCCGTGTGGACATCCCGGGCACCGGTCAGCCGATCGATGAGTTCGCGACGGCTGCGCAAAGTGCCTAGCAGTTGGTCGAGGGTCGCGGCGCGGCCGGCGAGCGCGCCCTCGATTTGCGTTTCATCAGTCATGACGGCGTCATCGAGGTTGCCCAGATCGGCCTCCTGGCCGGTGACCTCGATCCGCGTCTGGGTCAGTTGGGCCTGATCATCAGCGAGTTTCTTTTTGCGCGCCACAAGAACCAATTCGGCCTCAATCAGATCATTTTGCGCTGCCACCCCGAGGGCCAGTTGTTGCTCGGCCTGGTCGAGCAACAAGGTGGCCGAGTCTTTGTCGAGGCCCTCGGCTTGCTCATGTTTGCGGGCGAATTCCTGCTGTTGGGCGTTGACCTGTTCGGCGGCGAGACCCGCCGCGGCGGTGAGTTCGCCGAGTTTGCGTTCGGCCGCTTCGATGTCGGCAACGCTGGGATGGTCGTGCTGCAACTCGGCCGGAGCCGGATGCTCGCGGGAACCGCATACGGCGCAGGGCCGGCCGGCGACAAGATTCGATGACAGAACGCCGGCGTAGTCATCGAGTTGGCGCTGCCGAAGGGCACGCACCGCGTCGTTGGCGGCGGTGCCACGAGCAACGAGGTCATCACGTTTGAACGACTCCACGGCAATGCGTGCCGTAATGGTCTCGAGAGAAGTCAACGCGGCCACCGACTTGCGGGCGCGTTCAACCTTCGCTTTCAGTTCGTCGAGAGAGCCGGCGGTGACCATGAGCCGTTTCAGCTCGGATTCGCCCTCGGCCACGAGTTCAGGCGCAGCTGCCACCTGCTCGACAAGGGCATCGATGCGGGTCTGGGTCGCGCCGATCGTGGCCCGGAGCGTCGCCAGTGAATTCAGACGCGCCGACAAATTCGACTCGATGGCCAGAAGACGCGTGAGCTCGGTGATTTCGGCGGAGATTTCGTCGCGCTGACGTACGAGGTCGGTTTTTGTCAGTGTTGCGGCTTCATGACCGTAGTCCTCATGGGCACGGTCGAGCGCTGTCACGGACCGTTCGAACTCCTGAGACGCCTTCCGCAGCCCGGAGATCGCGATGGCGACCGAGGTGGCTCGCTGGGCGGCTTCGAGCCGAACCCTTATTTCGTCGATCTGAGCGACGGCTGACACGAGATCCTTTGCGCGGGTCAGGAGTTCGGCGCGGGCGGCGAGCAACGTCCTGAGTCTGACCTGTTGATCGTGGTGTTTTCGTGCTGTCGTCACGACGTTCTGCGCTGCGTCGCTGCCTTGACGTGCTTCGGCCGCGCTCGCTGAGAGGATGCCGACAGCTTTCACGGAGGCGCTTTGTACGAGGCCGAAGTCTTGGTCGTCGAGGGAGTCGTCGAAGTCGGCTGCGGCCCGAAAGCCGGCGAAGGCCTCACCGACGCGGATCCGCGCCCTGTCGATCGACCCCTTGGCGGCAATCCTCATGCCTTTGAGTTGCTCGGTCACTTCCTCATACACGTCGGTGCGGAAAATGGTCTGCAAGAGGCCTTTGCGCTCTTCACCGGTGGAGCGCAGAAATTTGGCGAACTCACCCTGCGGGAGGACAACGGTTTGCAGGAACTGTCGTTTGTCGAGGCCGATGAGTCGTTTGATCTCGGGGCCGATCTCTTGGGCCCGGGTCGAGATCTCCTGACCCATATCCGGAGCATCAAGCGAAGCCAGTCTGGAGAGTTTGGCAGTCTCGTTCTGAACCGTCGTGCCGGTGCCGGTGCGTTTCGGCCGGTCGTGGGCGGGGGAACGTCGAATGCGGTAGCTGCCGGCCTGAGTCGAAAAGGTCAGATCGACGAAGGGTTCAACTCCAGCGTCCGCGTGGTGCGAGTGGAGCCGTTGTTTGCTCGCTTCATCACCGGCCAGCCCACCATAGAGGGCGAACACTATGGCATCGATGATGGTCGACTTGCCGGCACCTGTTGGTCCTTCGAGAAGGAAGAGCCCGGAGGCTCCGAGGCGGGAGAAGTCGATGGTATGGACGCCGTCGAATGGACCGATCGCCTGAAATGTCAACGTGTGAAGCTGCATCAGCCGCTCCGCTTTCGTGCGTTGACAGCCTCATATGCCATTTGCAGGAGTGCGGATTCTTCATCGG
>JACMOZ010000133.1 GCA_014377785.1 Aeromicrobium sp. | reverse complement strand
TTCCAACTCGGTGACGATGCGTTGCGCCGCCCGCTCGGTGATGCCGACCTGTTCAGCCACGTCCCGCATTCGGGCATTCGGATTGTCCGCTACGCACAGCAGCACGTGGGCGTGATTCGTCAGAAACGTCCAGTGCGCCATCCGTCCATTCTCCTCCACCGAACCAGGTTCTTCGCGTTCTTGATTCCCGATTCTCAATACGTGCTATGTTTTTCGTGTTTTGATTAACATGTTATGAAAGGCCGGTATGTTCAACAGTCGATCGGGCGGTTCGGCCGAGGTTGTCGCCCGCCTCGTGGCGACGATGATTGGTGTCGGATTCGTGGTCGCTGTCGCTGCAATTCCTCTTGTCTTCGCGTCGACCATTGTGTCGGTGGGGGTAGGTCAGACGACTCTTCAGCTGGATGGTCTCGCGGTGGTGCTGTCGGCCCTGGTGCTGGGGCTCACTACCTTGATCCAGGCTTTCGCGATCCGCTACCTTCGCGGCGACACTCGCCAGCTATGGTTTGTGGCCTCTTCCACCCTCCTGACAGGATTCACCCTGCTGATGGTGTGCGCAGGCTCGGTGGCGGTGTTCGCGGTCGGGTGGATCGGCGCCGGGGGCGCTTTGCTGTTGCTCCTGGCGACGTATCGGCCGTTGGCTCAGGCTCGGCGAGGGGTGCGGTCCACCGCGCTGAGGTTCATCATCGCCGACAGCGCGTTTGTGCTGGCTGTGATCTTGCTGCTTGCGGCATCCGGGGGGGACGTGTCCTGGGCGCAGCTGGCCGCGGTGTTTGCGGCCCTGCCCCTACCGGGTGAGTTGATCGTGGCGGCATTGCTCGTGACGGGCGCGTTGGCGCGCTCCAGCCAGGTTCCGTTCCAGGGCTGGCTGCCTTTTACCTTGGCCGCACCCACACCCGTATCCGCGCTGATGCACGCCGGTGTCGTCAACGCGGGAGCGATCCTGCTGTTTCGATTCGCTCCCGTCATTGCGATGCACGCCTCAGTCATGACGGCGGTCTTTCTGGCGGGAGCCGCGACACTCACCTACGCCGCGGCAGTCCGGTTGGTGCGGGCGGATGTGAAGGGCCGACTGGTTTTTTCGACCATGGGGCAGATGGGATTCATGATCATGGCTTGCGGCCTCGGCTTGTTCGCCGCGGCGATCTTCCACCTGATCGCCCACTCCCTCTTCAAGTCCGCACTATTTTTGGGAGCCGGGATGGGCGTGAACGAGCACGCCATCGACCGGGACCTCCCACCCGTCAAACCGCACACACGTGCATCTACCGGTGTATCGGTCGTGGTGGGGGTCGTGGTGCCGACCGCAACGCTGCTGGCCGTAAACCTGATTCTCTTCCCCACCACCTCAGCGGCGGCGCTCGGGTTGCTCGGATTCGTTTCCCTCACGGCCTCCGTCGCGCTGGCCTTCGCGCTGATCACGAACTTCACCGTGCGAACCTTCGCGGCCGGCATCGGCGCGACCGTGCTTCTCGCGGCCGGTTATGTGGTGTTCCTGCACAGGTTCACCGAAGCTCTTCAACCCGCGTTCCCGATCTCCGCTGCCCCTGCCTGGCTGCTGCTGCTGCCCGCGCTCGGCCTGCTGGGACTGCAATTGCTCGCCAGCACGCGGTGGCTCACCGGCGTCCGCGATCTGCTCTATGTCCGATCGTTGACCGCGACCGTGCCTCGTCCGCCGACTGCCCCAGGAGTTTTGTCATGAGTTTGATTCTTCGCGCGCACATCGCCTCCGCCGCACACAACATCGTGCCGGGGTGGCCGATCCAGTCGTTCATCGCGGTGAACCCCCTGGCGGGACATGAGCCCATCTCCTTCCACAGCGTCAGTGTGCGAAACGTTGCACTCACCCGTGAACATCGCGCGTATCTGGCGGATCTGCGGGAGGGGCGCATCACCGAAGCTGACCTAGAGCAGGCGATCAGCGAACGAATACCGGAACTCGCTCGCGCCACGATCAGCGTGACCGGCCAGGAAGTGGCAGCCGTCCGGATCGCAGTGCTCGACATGACCTCCGTGCAGGGAAGCCCGACCAGGACGGCTGCGCCCGTACCGGCTTCCCCCTCGATGCTGTGGCTTGATGAGTATCTGGCCGCATGGCTCCCTTCATACGTGACCCTCGATCCGCTCTGGCCGATGCCGCACAAACAGGAGGGGCTGTTTGGAGCATGGCGATGGCTGGCAAACCAGGACCCGTCCTTGCCACGGGCGGTACGGCGCGCCCTTCGCGATGTGTCGGTGTCGGCAGATGCCGCGCTGGCCTGGGCCCTGGAGCGACTGGCTGTTACGCCCGAACTGATCCGCAGCACTCTCGCCCAAGAACTCGAGCACCTACCGGGCTGGGTCGGCTACATCAAGTGGCGTGCAGAGAAATACGGCGACATCGACTTGACCTCCTACCTGGCCATCCGTTTCGTGCTTCGCGCGCTGCTCACCATCCCCCTGACACCGTCGCCGATCCCTCCTCTGGCCGATGAGAGGGCGCTGCTGTGGCAGCGCGCCGAACACCTCACAGCTCGTCTTAGCGAACATCCCGCTCGTCAGGACGTCGCGGCCGTTGCCCGCGTGCTGGCCCACCACCGGCCAGAAGAGCACCGGTTCACCTGGCAAAAGGCGTACGAACTGAACTACCGCAGCTCCCTCCTTCCGTCACTGAGTTCCACAACACCGCCGATGAAAGCGCGGCCACAGCTTCAGGTGGTGATGTGCATCGACCCCCGTTCAGAGGGAATGCGACGCCACCTGGAAGCCTCGGAAGCGGTGGAGACGTTCGGTTTCGCCGGGTTCTTCGGAGTACCGGTTCGCTTCGCCCGCTATGGCGCCCGGGGAAGCATCGACTCTCTCCCGGCTCTGCTCACGCCACGCCACAGCCTCACAGAACGGCCCGCTCTCCCCCTCCAGGCCGAGGAGCATCTCGCGCGCGGTCGCGCCCGAGATGCGGTGCGTCAGGCGGCCCATATTGCGGATACCAGCACCGGGACCCCGTTCGCGTTCGCGGAGACCACTGGCTGGTTCTACGGCGCCACCAGCTTCCTGCGCACCTTCACCCCCACGCTGTACCAGCGCTTGCGCCGCGCCCTCGCCCGCCCTGATCCGCTGCACGGTTCGGTGACGATGGCGGAGGCGTTCACGCTCGAAGAACGGGCTGGGATCGCCGAGACCGCGGTGAGGATGATGGGCCTTTCTGACTTCGCACCGCTGGTGGTACTGGCAGGGCACTTCTCAGAATCCGTCAACAACCTCTATCAGTCCGCTCTGGACTGTGGGGCGTGCGGAGGAAACCCCGGAACCGCAAACGCCCGTGCTGCGACGGCGATCTTCAACGACAGCGCGGTGCGGGCGATGCTTCTCCTCCGCGGGATCGACATCCCGGACGGGACGGTGTTTGTCGCAGCCGACCACAACACCACCCGCGACACCATCACCGTGCTCGACCGGCACCTCATCCCCGACAGCCATCGCAGCCTGATTGCCGACTTCGAGGGATTGCAGCGCGCTGCCGGGAAGAAACTGCTACACGAGCGCTCGGCAGATCTCCCGGGAGCGACAAAACGGCAGTCCGTGTCGCGCCTGAGAGCCAGGGCGGATGACTGGGCGGAGGTGTACCCCGAGCTCGGCCTCGCCGGAAACGCCGCCATGATCATCGGTCCCCGCACCCTCACACGCGGTGTCGACCTCAGCCGACGCGTCTTCCTGCATTCCTACGACACGGCCCTCGACCTCGATGGGACCGCGCTGGAGACGATCATGACCGCCCCCCTCGTGGTCGCGCAGTGGATCAACCACCAGTACTACTTTTCGGCACTCAACCCCGACACCCTCGGTGCTGGAACAAAAACGATCCACAACGCCGTCGGCACCATCGGAGTGCTCGCCGGCCAAGCCGGAGACCTCCGCCGCGGACTGCCGTGGCAGTCTGTCGGTCTCGGTACGAAGCTCTTCCATGAACCGATGCGATTGACGGTGATCATCCAGGCCCCCCTTGACCGGGTCGGCGACATCATCTCCCGCAACCAAGTACTCAGACACCTGCTCGATAACGACTGGATCGCCCTCACCGCTCGCGCTCATACCCATGCCTCCTGGTATCGCTACACCTCCTATGGGTGGGAATCGACCAGTGCACCGATGAAAGGACAATCAACATGAACAACATGACCCTGATGACCCGACTGGAAGTGGTCGTCCCCGCTCGGGACGCACCCGACATCCGCGAACTGATCACCACTTCCGGCGCCACCGGCTACACGTCCGTCTCGGGAGTGTCTGGCATCGGCCATCACGGCCAGCACTCCGGCGCGCTGCTGTTCAACGAATACGACACCCTCACCATGATCATCACCGTCCTGCCCCCCGACAAAGCCAGCGAGCTCATCGACGCCATCCGCGAACTTCTCAGCACCTCGAGCGGAGTGATGTTCGTCGCCGACACCTACGTCTCACGGCCTGAATATTTCCAATGACCCCACCCGTGACCCACTACACGGGCAGTCACATCACCTTCGCCACCATGCACGGCAAAGAACACCTTGCCCGCGAAGCATTCCGGCACATTCTCGGCGCAACCGTCACCGCCCCACCGGACCTCGACACGGACCAGTTCGGCACCTTCGCCGGCGACATCCCTCGCGTCCTCACCCCGCGAGATGCTGCCCGGGCAAAAGCCCGCCTCGGCATGCAGATCGCCAACACGCCATACGGGCTGGCTTCCGAAGGAAGCTTCAGCGCACGCTTGACCCCACTGGTCGAACAGATGGAGATTTTGCTGTTCATCGACGACGACCTCGGGCTGGAACTCATCGAAGGAACCCTCACCACTTCGCCTCTCCCGGGGGGACGCACCATCACCACTCCCCTCCGAGCGAGCGACTTTGCCCACGCACTTGGCTTCCCCGCCCAAGGGGTCATCCTGCAGAGCGCGCAAGACGGGCAGATCACCGCCCATAAAAACTTCACCCACCTTGACGAGCTCCAGCGAACCGCCGAGGCACTGCTTGCGAACGGATCGACCGTGACGGTACTGCCCGATTACCGGGCTCACCGCTCGCCCTCCCGAGCGGACACCATCCGCACCCTCTGCAATCACATGGCCAAACGCCTCGCGACCGAATGCCCCCACTGCCGCACTCCCGGGTTCGGAAAAGTCGACGTCGAACACGGTCTCCCCTGCTCGCACTGCGGCGCAGCAACCCAGGTCATCGCCGCCGACCTCCACGGATGCGGCACTTGCCCCCACCGAGCGCGAATCCCGCGAAGGCAAACACGTGCCGACCCCACTTGGTGCGACTACTGCAACCCGTGACCCGGCGCTTAACAGAGAGTCGCCGGCGGGACCTGGACTGTTTTCGGATTCGATATGTTCGGTGTCAATTGCCCGTCAACGTGGTTACTCCAACCGTGAAGATCGGGCTAAGGCGGACGACGAATGGGCAAGGGTGCCGTTTCGTTAGCAGAGGTCACGCCTGAACAGCAGGGGTATTCTGTTGCGCGGTGATGGAGGCCTTCTCCCGGAAGATCACCGGCTGATCAATCGACACCGCGAACTGCTCGAATGTCGCCGTTAACGCGCTTGCTATGGCGCTCAAGAACCGCCAACCAGCCGCTTGTGGCATCGTGCACGTAGATCAGTTCACCTCTTGGGCTTTCACCAGCAAGATCCGAGCCTCTGGGCGATGCCGTAGTTCGGAACGATCGGCGACTGCTCTGACAACTCAATTGACAAGAATCCTTCTGGTCATCCAGGCAGATCGAGCCGCTGAACCGGAAGATATGGCGCATGAGCGTCGAAATGGCGAATGCGATATTCGGCCTTATCGAGATCCTCTGCAATCGTCAACGCCGCCGCTCACAGCCTGGATATTCGACACCGATCGAGCACAAACTGCGCTCGAACCAAACATCCATCGCCGTCTGATACTCGGACCACCTCGGGTAGCCAGGCGGAAGGGCACGTCAGTGTCAATCAAACCGACAGCGGGCCCCTTAGTCATATGGCGGAGGCGAGTTCTTTGGTCGAGCATCTGGACGCGACCTCACGATGATCCTCGTGACCGCATTGAAGTCAAATGCGGGCAAATGTGGGCAAAAAACTGGTCCTGTCGGGAAAATAGTCTGCTGACCAGCATTTTCTGTGCGGAGGGTTAGTGATTCGAACTCTACCTTTGGCGCTCTTTTACCGTGCGGTTCGCCGTGAGTTAAGGGATCGAACGGCGTTTCAATCTCATTGTTATGCC
>JACMOZ010000010.1 GCA_014377785.1 Aeromicrobium sp. | reverse complement strand
TGATCGATTCTTGAAGGTCTCGACCGGCCTGTGTCAGCCACACGATTACCTGCCGGGCGTCTTCGGGTGATTTTTCACGTACGAGCAGCCCCGCCGCCGCTAGGCGTTGCACGGCCTTCGACGTGGTCGGGGCTGCGATGTCGAGCAGTTTGCCTAGGTCGCTCTGGAGGCGTGGCTCCTTTGCCCAGAGGAGCATCAGCACTAGTTCCTGTCCGGGGTAGAGGCCGAAACCACGCAATAGCGAGCCGGCCAGGGCGCGGTGCTCGCGCGCTAGGACGGGGATCAATGAGCTGATCGGCCCACCCATATCAGCGGAGTCCAGGTCGTCATCACGACGAGTTGGGTTCACAATGACCTTTCCGGAATATATGTAGCCGGCTAACGTTGTACTTAGCGTACAGGACGAGGCTGACGGTCGGCCTCGTCAGCAAGAGAGGTTCAACCATGACATCAGAGACTCCCACCCCGAGTCACGACGCGGCACAGACGATCGCCGTTGTCGGCGCGACCGGTCAGCAGGGAGGCGCGACGGCGCGTGCCTTGTTAGCCTCCGGAGCGATCGTTCGTGGCCTGACCAGGAACGTCGACTCCGACGCAGCCAAGGCTCTGACAGCGGCCGGTGCCGAGATGGTCACAGCCGATCTGGATGACCTCAGCAGCGTTACCGCAGCCTTCGCCGGTGCCTCACGTGTCTTCGCAATGACCACGATGACCGGCGATGCGGGTGTCGACGGCGAGGTTGAAAACGGTCGCGCGATTGCGGACGCCGCCGTGGCTGCTGGCGTCTCTGAGGTGGTCTACAGTTCGGTCGGCGGCGCTGAGCGCAGTACCGGTGTTCCACACTTCGAGAGCAAACGTCGAGTCGAGGAATATCTCGACGGCCTCGCCATCAGCGCGACTTTCATCCGTCCGGTGTTCTTCATGGAGAACCTTCTTGGATCCGGCGTGGAGGGTGACGAGGTCGTCGTCCGCCTGCCATTCCCCGACGGAATTCCGCTGCAGATGGTCGCCGTCGACGACATTGGTAAAGTCGCAGCGGCCGTTCTTCTCGACTCTTCCAGCGTCGAAGGCAGCGTCGAGATCGCCGGTGACGAATTGACGGGAACACAGATCGCCGAGGTGTTCGGTCGTCAAGCTGGCCTGCCTGGCCGCTACGAGGCTTTGCCGATCGCTGCCCTCGATGGCAACTCCGATATGAAGATTATGTTCGAATGGTTTACCGAGCCCGTCGCCTATCAGGCCGACCGCGAGGCAACCCGTGCCCTCGACCCGGAGGTCATGGACACGGCCACTTGGCTCGCCACCACAAACTGGAACAAAGCCTGACACCCCGGTCAGCCCGTCCACTTGGACTCCGCCGAACGCGGCTTTGAGTCCAGCAGTCGACACCTATCCATCCTGTGCCGGCGCCCCCGCTGCCCATTTTGACTACATTGAGACGAGAAAGCCCCCGACCTATTTGGCCAGGGGCTTTGTCGTTGTTACGGGATCCTTAGATGTCGTAGTAGAGCTCGAACTAAGAATCGGGTTCTTGGCTGTCGGTGGTTGTCGATGGAATCCGATGAAAAGGGCCTCTGACCTGTGCAAATGCTCCGTCGGTGTCGTTGGCTGTCGTTGGCCGAATCGGGGCTCTACTGAGATTCTTGCGGACTGTTTGCGGACTGCTGGGCCACCAATAGGACCGACGCGCAGCCGTCCCGACTACCCCTCGGCCCGTCCGTCGACAGACAGTGACCTCGATTCAACTCGGGATCACGTGGGGGCTCACCAGGGCGAGAACGTTGAAGCGATTCTCGCTCGCTGCGGAGACCGCCCTGTAGGAGAACCGCCTCCGGAGAGCCTGAGGACGACGATTTGGTTTAGTTGGAAATGGACGAAACTGCAGGTCAGGCCGGTTCCTGACGGTACAACGGAACCTCCAACAACAGAGTGCCTGGCAATCGCTCCTACTCCGAACCAGGGGCAAAGACGAAGAAGGGGCTTACGGGCGCCCAGCGAGCTTTCGCGAGTCGCGCCAAGGTGTTCAACTCGCAGGAGCACGCTGCGAATGCGAATGCGGAATCGAAGAGCCGCTTCGGCAAGATAATGGATACCGTCCAGAACAAGACAGGCGATGTGCTCAACACGACGGGCGATGCGCTCATGTCGGGCGGCAAGTTCGCCTGGGACAATCGTGCGACTATTGGTTTCGCAATATGCGTTGCATCACCACTCAGTGCGGCCTGTACGATAGCGGCCGTTGCTGTGATCGGAGCGGACGCGATACAAGGTGGAATCAATGCCCGTAAGGACGGCAAGTCTTTCCTTCAAGGGGCTGCTAGAGAAGGTCTAATAAGCGGCGGAGCGACTCTGGTCGGTTACGGGCTGGGCCGAGGGCTTCGAGGGATGTACGCCGCGCAATACGGTGACGACTTCATCAGAGTTGGAGGCCTTGCCGGGGCACCGCCGTCCCTCACGTTCCACGCGTTGAATCTATAGTTATCTGCAGTCGCAACGGGTGGTCAGTACATGTTGACGCATTGAAGGTGAACCGTGATTTTGGACCGTTGGGTTTCTAGCGGGGGGCACGAGCTCCCCGCGCCGGAGAACCAGGTGTGGCGCATGCTCAAGTGGAGACTGTGGATGCTCACGCTGATCGTGGTTGGCGGATGGACTGGACTTGGGGTGTATCTGATGCTCCAAGGTGCATTCGAGTTGTTCGTGTCGGGTGTCGTGTTCGTGATAGTGGGTCTCACCTGGGCTTGGTTTCAACTTTGGTTGCCGAAGGCCGTCTTGACCTCATCAGAACTTCAGGTCATGAATCGGCTTCGAACTCATCGAATTGCGCTAGAAGATATCAATGGAACGGTCGAACGGGCACCGCTGGTGACCTTCAAATTGAACGACGGCAGGCGAATACCTGTGTCTGCGATCAACGGGTGGTACATAGGGCAAAAGTGGAACCCGGCCCTCGCCAATCACGCCGCCAGATTTGTCGAGGCGGTCTTTGCGGCCAAAGAAGTGAAATTGCAGTCGCGGGACTAGTTGAAACGAAATGGGAGTGTGTCTTGCTAGCCCTGCCTCGGCGATCTGTGCAGGCGGAGCTGCCCTTCTCGTTGGGATTGACGGAGTAAATGGATACCGAAAGGCAAGAAGCGATGGTTCTTCGATAGAGGGTTCTATCGGCCACGGCTTTGCGGCCACCGGTGAAAGTGCAGCATGGACCCTGGCGGGCGCGGGTCTCGGACGCGGCATGCAGGGTGTCGGTACCGGTGTCACGGTCTTCGCGACTGCCGGGGCAGGGGTTGTCGGCCAAAAGGTGGGCACGCGGTTTGCGGACCAAATGTTCGGGAAGGCGGGCGGATGAAGATTCCATCGAGCAGGCTCTATGAGGGTTTTGGGATGTTGAAGGGTGTGGAGCCTGTGCCGTGGGGCCGGCCGCGCGGCTCCTTTTTATATCCGTGGTACATGACTTGGGTCACCTTTGCCGCTGGAGCCGTCGTTTTCTTGGTCGTCACGCCATTGATGTTGCTGACTTCGGAGCGTTGGCTGGCGTTCGTCGGACTTGCATTCGCGTCTGTGTTTGTGATCGATGCGGTCGCGACGACGATGATTGTGTTCCTGCGGAACCGTCGAAAGAAGCGCCCCAAACGGTCATGAACTGGCCGAAGAGACCCTTTTTGGCCGAAAGTCAACAATTGAAACCTTCATTGGTGGTCCAGGTTTCGGGACGGCGGGCGGCGGCGTTGGCGGACTTGTCGGCGGGATCGGCGGCGCGTTCGCGGGTGGAAAAGCGGGCGATTGGGCCGGCTCCAAGATCCCTGGGTTGTTCTCATGATTGATTGGTTGTTGGATTACGAGAAGTTTGTAATCCTTCTTGGACCGCTCGGGACTGCTGACGGTTTGGTTGACCATTTGGGTCGATGGTTTTCAGGCCGCGTGAGCGACCATTTCTATTGTCTCAAACTCGATCGGGGTGAGCCGGCCGAGTCTGCGTTGGCGACGTTTGCGGTGGTAGCTTTTCTCGATCCAGGTGACGATCGCGAGCCGCAGTTCTTCACGGGTCGTCCACCGTTGCTGGTCCAAGACGTTCTTCTGCAACAGGGCGAAGAACGATTCCATGGCGGCGTTGTCGCCACATGCGCCGAGCCTGCCCATGGAGCCGTTCAGCTGGTTGTTGGCGATGATTCGGACGAAGGCCTTCGATCGGAACTGCGATCCGCGATCCGAGTGCAGGGTCTGCCCCCAGTTTGGTTGACACTCTGTCAACCAAACTCTGGGCAGACCCGTCGAGCGTAAGCCC
>JACMOZ010000132.1 GCA_014377785.1 Aeromicrobium sp. | reverse complement strand
GCGGCCATCGAAGCTGCCGAACTCTTCGATGGATACGGCGATCGCCGCGCGCAGAAGTGGGCGACGGGGCCGCTGAGTTTTGGTTCCGAACTCCTGGGTGGAGGCCTCGAGCGTGGTGGATTCGACGATGGCGTAGGCGCGCGAGTTTTGGCCGACACGCAGGGGCGTCTTGGGTAGCACGACCTTGTACGAGCCCTTGAGGATCTTCCGTCGACGTGTCTTCTGCTTTCGCAGAATGGGATCCTGGACGGCAGCCGTGGCGTTGGCGCGTCTGGCGATCTTGATGGCCACGAGGATGGCCGGCCGGCGGGCGATGGGAGATCGGATATGGAGACCGAACTCCTTGTGATTGGGCTGGAAGCCTTTGCGCGTCTCGAGGGTCATCGGGGCCTCGCGATGTTGAACTGGAGAAGCTTGACTTCGCCGGACGGCTTGGTGAAGTCGCCGACGTTGCCGTCGATGGCCCAGACCTGCGACGTGCCGCGGATCTTGATGGAGTCCTCGGCGCTGGGTGGCGTCTGCGACGTGTCGAGCAGCAGGACGGTGTAGCCGTCGATGACCAGGGTGGGGTCGTCGGGGCTCATGCGGGGGATCAGCACACAGCCGGTGACACTGCGCTCGATGGGGGCTGTGGCGCCCACGATGGGGTCGCCCTCCCAGTCCTCTTGAGAGACCGCGCGGTCCTCGATAACGATGATCGTTTCGGATCCAGATGGCATGTCAGACCACCGGCGGGAAGTCTGTGCCGACGTCGCCGACGTTCTGGTACAGGATCGGGGTGCTCAGGGGTGCCCACGGGTCGTCCATGTAGACCCTCATCAGCGTCTGCTCGTCGCCGACGAGGGGCTGGATCCACAAGCCCTTCGTGGCGCCGGCCTGCGCGCCCTGCAGCCGCTCGAGCTGCTCTCGCTCGTACGGGGTCGGCTCGAAGCCATACGCCCACTCGTCACGGTTGCGGGCGCCGATGGGGCCCAAGTTGTAGGCGGTCTCGAGCTCGGGGTTGAGGAGGGCTCTGACGCCGATGCTCATGGCGATGCGTCGGGCTGTGCGGGGCGCCACTACGGTGGTCTCCCACTCGGGATGCAGGGCGATGTCGCAGACGATGGCCGAGGCCTCCTCGACGACGTAGGCAGCGTAGGCGTTGCCGACGAGTGAGCCGGCGGGCTTGCGTGCGGCTGTCTCGAGGGTTGCGAGCGTGATGATTGAGGCCATGTGATCAGGGTACCAGGAAGGCCGGGCATAGCGAAGGCCCCCTAGCATTCGCGAGGGGGCCTTTGCTTATGCTACGTCAGGCGATGAGCCTCAGACCACGGGGGCCTGTGTCAGGACCGACGCGGTGCCGGTGAAGTCGAGCTTCACGAGGCGGACGTTTCTGCGGGTGACGCCGGGCGTGGTGTCGACGACGAGGTCGCCGTTTGCCTGGCGCTCGTCGCGGACGTCGTTGACGCCGAGGAACGTGCTCACGATCGACCTATCGCGGACGTAGTTGCCGTCGTAATCGGCGATCCAGCGGGCGGCCCAGCCGTCACGCGACAGACGCGTACCGGCAACCACGCCGCGAGGAACGTCGGGGGCGACGTTGCCGACGACTGCGGCCGTCTTGTGCAGGTAGAACGCCTCGTTGGGGTCCAGTGCGGAGACCTCGACGACGGGCGAGCCGGCCAGCTGACCGATGATGGCGTCGCGCAGGGCGGGGGTGCCCGAAACGCCGACGCTGTCATAGCGGCTCAGACGGTCGCTGGCCAGGAACTGCGCCGCGACGTTGGAGCCGACCAGGAACGTGCGTCCCGCGGTGGGTGCGACCTTGTGGGCGTCCATGAGGCGCTTGGCCTCAAGGGCAACGAGGAACGGGTCGACGTTGTCACCGAAGGTGAGTGTGTCGGCGACGTTCGCGGCGCGCAGGCCGGCGACAACCTTGGCCTCGATGCGGCCGGCGACGGACGCCATCTGGGGCTCGATGACCTCGCGCACGAAGTCGATGTCGTCGAGCGTGTAGTGCTCGTCGGTCAGGATGGTGCCCGAGGTGATGTGGGTGTCGAGCTTGATGTCGATTCCCTCGCCACCCTGGATGTCATCGAACTGGATCGGCGCGGTGCGCGTGCGGAACTCGTAGTCCCGGGCGGTGGCGCGGAGGCCGCCGATGCGCAGAGTCACCGTGTCGTTCAGCGAGCCCTTGAAGTCCTCACCGTTTGCCCGGGTGATGACCAGGGGGGCGACGAGGGACTGGTTGAGCAGGCCGAGATAGAACTCGACGATCTTTTGCGGTTTTGCTCGCAGCACGGCCACGGTGGCTCCTTCTTGGTGGCGATCGGGCCGCACACCGATATTTAGGGTTGGGTTGTACCCCAGATCCTACACTGCTGTCAAGTGGGCAGGTGCGAGAATGTACTAAAACTGATAGCAGTTATAAATACAAACAGGCATGTGCTAATGTTACGACATGAATCCTACCTGCTCGTTTTCAGGATGCGAAAAGTCAGAGTTTAACCGAAAGCATGGACTTTGCAGCTCCCATTATCATCAGCACAAGATAGGCAAGCAGCTTGCTCCATTGAGGCCTCATGGTAAGCGCAGCGGAATCTGCCAATCTGAATTCTGCACAATGACAGCAAGTGCTTCAGGGATGTGCAAAGCACACTACGAAATAGATCGTGACCGTAGATATGGCCGATCATGCAGTTTCCAAGCATGCGAAAAACCAGTGTCAAACGTATCCTTTCTCCTGTGCGCGGGACACAATCAACAGCGAATCAAGGGCAAAAACCTAACCGCCCTTCGCATGCGACGACGCCCTGAAGGATATCGCTGGCATGACGATGATGGCTATGTCTACATAGCTGCCCGCAATGATCCTCGAAGCAATGTGAACGGATACATATTCGAACACAGACTGGTGATGAGCGACTTTCTTGGAAGACCGTTGCTTCCCATGGAAAACGTGCATCACAAGAATGGCGTCAAAGACGACAATCAAATTGCCAACCTAGAGCTTTGGACACGCAGCCAGCCCAGCGGGCAGCGAGTAGTTGACAAGGTCGCTTGGGCAAAAGAAATCCTCGCCACGTATGGCGAGGATTTCTCTTCTGGTGTGCTGGTCGGCTAGCCGAGCCAGGAGGACTGTCCGGCGCGCTTGGCGAGGTATGCGTCGACGCTGGTGTCGGCGCCCTCGGCGCTTCGCGGATCGCCGGGGGTTCTGAACTTGGCCTGCGGTGCGCGGCGGGCCGGATTCGGCTCGTCCTCGACCTCTTCCTCGACCCCTTCCTTGCGGGGAACGAGCTTGAGGAATTCGTCGGCGTCGGCGAGCAGCTCTTCGAGGGTGTCGCCAGAGATGCGCTTCACCTCGGCCTCGGTGAGGCCCTTGTCGAGGCGGACCTGCAGTAGGTCGTTGGCTCGAGCGAGTTGTGTGTCGCCGGCCTCACCCTTGGCTCGGAGCTCGGCGAGCTGGGTCTCGAGGCGCTCGGTGTCGCTGAGCTTGGCCTGTGCGGCGGCCGCCTCGGCCTCCTTGTAGGTGCTGAGGGCGCTGTCGCGTTCGGTGACGCGTCCCTCAAGTTCCTGGATCTTGGACTTGAGGCTGTATGCGAAACTCTTGGCCTTGGTCGGGTCGATCTCTTCACCTTCGTGCTCCCATGGAGCGTTCCAGTCCTCGAGCTTGGGAAGATTTGTCACGGTGTGCCCTCCTTGGAGCATCTGTCGCTTGACCCCTTGGTCAGGCGTGGTCCGATTCTACCCTACGTCAGTATCGGTTCTCGAAGCGTTGGCGAAATTCTTTGATGGGGTCGATCGGGCGGCCTTTGGAGTCGACGCCGGTGAGCTCCAGCCATTTGTCGTTGTAGTCCTGGGTGGCGCCGGGGAATCTGTTGCTGCGGTCGTACGCGGGACGATTGAAGCAGGCGCACTCGTCGTGGACTTTCGCCTTGCCTTCGCCTTCGAACCGCGGGTCGGATTCGTCGAACGAGTCGTCCTTGTAGACGACGCCTCGTGATGCGAGGACCGCGCAGAAGTAGCAGGGGTCGCCGTCGGTTTCACGGTAGTAGCCGAATGCGATGGGGTCGACCTGGCGTGCCGTGTCGACGGCTTCGCGACCTCCGCTCATTGTCTGACGCGCAACGGCGCCGGTGATCTGGTTGATGCGTTCGGGGGAGAGGATGTCGTCGACGCTGCGTTCGGCGTCGACGTACGGCTGGGCTCCGGTGACCCAGAGCGAGGTGGTGAGGATTTTTGGGTCGAGGGCGGGGACGGGGGGCAGCGAAATCGTGGCCGAGCCGGGATTGTTGAGGCGGCGGTCGGCTTTGTAGTAACCCTGGCCGAGCATGGCGGACTGTCTACGCGCGCGCGCGAGCACGGGGACGGATAGGTCCAGCCACCTGTCGGCCGCCGACCTGTCGACAACTCCGCCCATCTGGGTACGCCAGAATGCGGCAATGATCGCCGCGGCCCTGTCGGCCATGGCGATCTGGGACGCACGGTATGAGCGCGCGAGGGCGTCAGACTGTGGACTGGCCACTCTGGTCCGATCCTTGCGCCGGCGACTGTGCGGCGTCACCCTGCGTGGGGTCAACCCCAAGGGCCTGCGTCATGGCGTCGAGGAGTTGGTCAACGCCGCCCTCTTCGATGAGACGCTTCGCGCGTTCGCTGTCCTCATCCGACCAGCCCGGCACGCGACCCCACAGCATTTCGACGGGCATCTTCAGCTGTGTCGCGAGGGTGCCGAGAGCCTGCGCTGCCTGCACAAGGGAGCGGGACTCGGTGTCGCGGTAGCGGATGTCGATCTGCTTGCTGCTGGCCTCTTCGGTGTTCTTGCGGATCATGGCGATGAGTCGCAGCAGCTGCTGGTAGGAGCCGGAGTTGTAGATCTGGAAATCGAGCGACTTGCGCTGCAGGCCTGCCTCGGCCGCGGCGAGTGCTTCGGCCTGCAGGTTGGAGCTGAGGCCCAGGAGGTGGTGCGGGGGTGTCTGGGTGACAGCGGCGAGGACTCGCAGGTCGGCGTCGGTTGCCTCAATGAAGCCGGAGACTGCGGTCTCGTCGAGGGTGCCGAACTTGGTGTCAGGGTCGCCGGCGATGAGGAGGTCCTGCATGCGCAGCACCATGGCCTGCGCGCGCTTGGCCTCGTCTGTGTCGGGTTCGGCGATGCCGGCGATGTAGCGGATCTTCCAGGCGCCGAAACGCTGGACGACGAGCCTGTCGAAGGTGTCCTGGTCGATGCGACGCAGCAGCGGCAGGATGGGAGCGATCTCGCCCATGGAGCGACCCTCAAGATCCATGAGGTTCGCGAACCGCACGATCGGGCAGATCCCGAGCTGATGTTCCATGATGACGCCGGCGTAGACATAGTCGCTGACCGACTCGCCGGTGCCCTCGAACCAGAGGGCATGAACGGCTGTCTCGTCGTAGAAGCGGACGAACGTCATCTTCTTGTTGTCGATGTCGATCTGGTAGTCATCGACTTCGATGGCGTATGACGGCCATTCGTCGTCGAGGTCGTCGTAGAACGCGGCCATGCGCAGCGCGGAGACGGGGCGCACGAGCGCCGAGTCTGCGCCGTCGATGGGGGACACTGCAGGCAGCGCCTTGACGTAGGCAACGCCGTGACCGATCGTGGCCCGGGTGAGGGGGATCTGGCGGGCAGCCCAGTTGTTCTCCTGCAGGATCCCGAACGATTCCATGGTCGCATCTTCGGGCGAGCCCTTGATGCGAGCCGATTCCATGTAGATGGTTTGCGCGAGGCTGGAGACGATGAGCTTGCCCCATGGCGCGGGCGCCCGGGAGGCGAGGTCGTCAAATTCGCGGCTGTTGTTGCTGCTCGGAATGAACGGCCAACCCTCTTTGGTGGTCGAGTGAGGCGCCGGATCGTTGTGGTCGAGCTGCGCACCCTTCGTCCAGACGTCGACCCGCAGGGTCTCCTCGCGCTGTCGGCGGAATGCGATCATGCCGTCGGCAACCATCTGGAGGATGGGGCCCGGCTTCGTGAGACTAGCCACGAGGCGTCCTTTCG
>JACMOZ010000131.1 GCA_014377785.1 Aeromicrobium sp. | reverse complement strand
GTCGATCCCGCCCTGAACAGCGATGAAGTACTTCGTGCCGCCTTTGATCACGCCGAACCGCAGTTCGTCGCCCGCAGAAAGTTCAATCCGCGTGTACTGCGGGACAGGCAAGTCGTTGATGAACACATCGACCGGCGCTCCCGTGACAGCAACCACCGACTTCGTTGTCGTAACGATTTTTGGACCGATGTAGGTGCACTCGAGCACCGCCTCTGCGGCGGTGTTACCGACCAGGCGATTACCAAGAGTGGCCGAATACTGGTCCATTGCCCCACCTTGCGGAATCCCGTATCGGTAATATCCGATCCTGCCCCTGTCCTGGACGGTGGTGGATAAACCTGGCTCTCGTATTTCAAATGCCATTGAGCACCTCCAGAAGCGTTGAGTTATATCCTTCGGGGTCAGCGAGTGCGGCACCCAGATCGAACGAAACGGGCGCCTGCCTGTAAGCGAACGACCCTGCTTCGACTTCGGTCTGGATGCGGCGGTATTCAGCCTCGTCCACCGGTTTGAATTTGACGATATCGCCGGGCTTGAAGAACACCATGAAGTCTCTGAAGTCTTCAAGTTTCTGAGTGGGATCGTAAATTGGGGCTGCGGCGACACCAAACATTTGGTACCCACCGGCGCCGCGCACGGAGTAGATGCAGCTGAAACAGCCACCGTGTCCGATCGTGAGTGCGGGCGTGTCAGTGCGGGGGCTCACATATTTTGGCACCTCAAGCTGATGCTCGCGGTCTACGAGCTGATACAGGAACGGGAGTCCTGCAACGAATCCGACCATGGAGACCAGCCAGGGTGATTCATGGTGTCGCCGTATGAACTCAGCGGCGTCGGCGAGATTGTTTACCTCGGCGGCGTACTCGAGATCGTTGCCTTCAGGCCGTTGGTGGTAGCCAGCACGAAAGCGTGCACCCGTTTCGTTCGTGTACGGATCGTTATACCAAACAGGAATTTCTACGATTCGCGTTTCAAGCACTCGGCTGGTGGATCTGCGAACCTGCGCCTCGAGCGAGCGCACCACGCGTTCGAGTTCGGCAGGTGCAAGTTCATCCGGATTGAATCGAATGAGGAGGGATGCATTTGCGGGGCAAATGTCAATGATTCCATCTAATGCTGTGGCGTCGAGTGCGTTTGCGATGCTGTTGGAGAGGAAGTTCGCTTCGAGAGTCATACCTTCTGCGATCTCGATAAACAAGAATTCGTCACCGCCCCATGTGTATCGTGCCTCGGAGAGTGTCATACGGATACCTCCAGCAGGTGAGGGACGGACTCGATGTATGTGGTGTGGTGGGTGACATGTCTAAAATCAGCGAGTGATACGAGGGTGCGCAGGAGCCCAGCAGTGGTCTTAATACCTTCGATTCGGACCTCGTCAAGGACGCGTTCGGCGCGCAAGATTGCATGTTCGCGCGTGGGAGCCCAGACGATTATCTTGCCGAGGAGCGAGTCATAGAAAGGGGCCACGACATTGCCAGCGATGAAACCGAAATCAGCTCGCACCCCGGGACCGCCTGGTAGACGCAGGGAAGAGATGACTCCCGGGCTGGGCATGAAGTTATTGCTTGGGTCTTCAGCATTGATTCGGAACTCAAGCGCATGCCCGGTGAACGTGATGTCCTTCTGTGTGTAGCCGAGCCGCTCGCCTGAGGCGATTCGCAGCTGCTCGCGCACAAGGTCAATTCCTGTAATCGCCTCGGTGATGGGATGCTCAACCTGAAGCCGAGTATTCATCTCAATGAACGACACCTCTTCGGTCTCGGGGTTGTAAAGGAATTCGACGGTGCCGGCCCCCACATAGGCCGTCTGGCGGGCAAGCTCAACAGCCGAGTCCCTCATCCGCTGACGAACGTGGTCCGGCAGGCCCGGGGCCGGAGCCTCTTCCAGAACTTTTTGTTGGCGGCGCTGCATCGAGCAGTCGCGGTCCCCCATGTGCACATAGGTTTCACCATCACCAAATACTTGCACTTCAACGTGTCGAGCTTTCGTGACGAATAATTCGAAATAGACATCCGAAGAATTGAAGGCCGCGAGCGCTTCCGCCTGGGCGATCGCAACGGTGGACACGAGATCAGCGGGGTGGGCGACGAGACGAATCCCCCGGCCTCCACCGCCCGCGGACGCTTTGACGACCAGGGGGTACCCGATTTCAGCGGCTATCGCTTCGATGTCGTCGCCGTCACGGAGTGCCCCTTCGGTTCCGCGAAGCGTCGGGACGCGCGCGTCGATCGCCGCTGCGCGTGCCCGCGCCTTGTTCCCCATTAGTTCGATAGATTCTGGAGACGGACCGACCCAGATGAGGCCCTTGTCGATGACTTTGCGGGCGAATTCGGCGTTTTCCGACAGGAATCCGTATCCGGGATGCACTGCGTCGGCGCCACTGTCAGCGGCGGCTTTCAAGACGGCGTCGTGGTTTAGGTAGCTGAGACCGGCTGGCGCAGGGCCAATAACGATGACTTCATCGGCGAGTTCAGCGGCGTATGACTCCTTGTCCGATTCGCTGACGACCGCAACGACGGAGATACCCATCTCGTGGGCGGTACGGGTGATTCGGACCGCGATTTCACCGCGGTTGGCTACGAGCAGTTTCTTCATGCAGTATTCCTGTAATTAGGTAGCGCACATCTGGCGGTGCAGCGCTCGTGGCGAACTGGGAGAGCGCACGGTCTTTGGTTAGAGGCACGGACGGTGAGCGCGATTCCACTCAATTCATGACGGCGATCACGTCCCCTGCGTTCACCATGCCGTAGTCCTCAATTTCGAAGCTGGTGAGGATGCCTGCAGTTTCGGTACGTACTTCGCTGAACTGTTTCATGATCTCGATGAGCCCGATGGTTTGACCTGCCTCGACAGCGTCGCCTTCGTTTACGAAGGGCTCTTTGTCCGGGCCCGGCTTGCGATAAAAGATGCCGGGCAGCGGGGAGATGATGTTTTCGCTC
Organism: Aeromicrobium sp.; assembly: GCA_014377785.1. Taxonomy (GTDB): domain Bacteria; phylum Actinomycetota; class Actinomycetes; order Propionibacteriales; family Nocardioidaceae; genus JACMOZ01. Next base: position 10,514 of record JACMOZ010000131.1, on the reverse strand, counting down.
ATGTGTTCTCTTTCATTTGGGGGGTCAGGTTGGCGCACGCCCGGTTCGGTTTCTCAAGGTGGGAACTCAACTGGGGTTGGGTCACTCAGCTGACGAGGAGGGCGGATCGGACTGCGTTGGCAACCTCGGGCGAGTTCGGGGTGTCCGAATGTACACAAATACTGTCGAAGGCGATCGTGAGCTGAGTGCCGTCGATCGCCTCGACCGTGCCGTCCTCGAGCACGCGACGAACACGTTCTGCGGCGGCAGCGGGGTCGGTGCGCTCAGGTCGCCGCAGGATGATGAGGCCACCTTCAGAGTTGTAGTTGAGGTCAACATACAACTCGCCGACAAATTCGGCCCCCTCGCGATCGGCGACGCGTTGGTGCGCGCTACCGGCAATGCCGAACACGGGTACCCCATAGGTTTTGGCCACGTTGACGGCCCCCTGCATGAGATCCTCGTCACGTGCGAGCATTCCGTAGAGCGAGCCATGGGGCTTGATGTGGTTGAGCGGCATGTCGTACTTGTCGAGAAATCCGGTGAGAGCACCGACTTGATAACGGATTATTGACTCAACCTCTGCAGGGGTGAGCTTCATTTCGCGGCGACCAAAACCAACGAGGTCGGGCAGGCCGGGGTGCGCGCCGACGCGAACACCATTGTCTTTAGCAAGAGCGACAGTGGTGTCCATTGTGTCGGGATCTCCGGAGTGGAAGCCGCAAGCGACGTTGGCCACATCGATAAGCGGCATGAGCTTCTGGTCGTTGTCGAAGCTATGAAGGCCAAACGCCTCACCCATATCTGAGTTGACCAGGATTCCTGAACGACGGTGTGCAGCTATCATCCCTACACGCTACGCCGCCCTGCGAAACTCTCCCAGTAGTCAAATGCCCTAACCTTGAATTAGATTTTGTGCAAAACTACAAAGCAATGGGAGTTCTGAGTGCGTGTGGTTGACCTTCTCCTCGAGCATTCACTTCAACTTCGCCTTCAAACGCCCTCGACGCAGGCTCGGCTTGAGTGGGAAGTGAGTGGATGCTCCCCCACCGAACTTTTGGATCCGACCCCGTTTCTCGACCCCAACGCACTTCTCCTCACAAGCGGAATCGGGATGAATTTCAGCGAGAAACGAACATGGGATGCCTTCGTGGAGCGTCTCGCCGCCGTGCCGGTATCAGCGATCGCCTTCGCGACAGGAATGGTTCACCGGGTGCTCCCGCCCGGCTTGGCTACTGCATGCGCTGCGCACGAGGTGCCGCTCCTTGAGGTTCCGTCAGCGGTGCCGCTTCTCCAGGTCAACCGCCACATTGAGAGCGTGATGCAGGCAGAACGCCTTGCCGTCATCAACCGTGGCTGGACCCTCGCAGACGAGTGCGCACGGTTAGCGAATCAAGGCGCGGAGATTGTGACTCTGCTTGCCGCGGTCTTCGACACGGTTGCAACTCCGTTAGCGGTGTACGACTCCTACGGCACGGTTATTGCCCAGTACCCGGAGGTCGTGTCCTGGGCGGCCGGAATCCACAAAAAACCGACCGCAGGGGTACTCAGCATCCCGCTTCCTATGGGCCTCAACCACCCGTGCCATTTAGCGGTGCGGCATCATGACATCGATATTCCCCTGGAGTCGCTCCTCGGGCCAGTCGCGTCGATCATCGCGCTTCAACTCAACCGTTCGGTCGTCGTCGACGCAAGTCGGCATCAAGAAATCAAACTCCTCGTTACGTTGTGTGAGGCGTGGGAGGAAGCGACTCACAACGACGTTACGAAGTCGTTTCAGGCGCTGGGCTTAGACCGACATTCGGAGACGACCTTGATCGTTGCCGATATGAGTGGCGAATTCGCATCGAACTCGTGGCAGCTCCGGGTCGCACTGCACGATGCGTTCCACACGGTGCGCGTCACCGAGTTCGACGGCTGCTTATTCGCGTTCGCCCAGTTAGCCCGAGACGACTTTGACACCATCGCCGAGCGGCTCCTGCACATTGATACGCGGCAGCCGCTCATTCTCAAATCGCCCACCACGAGCCTCTTCGAGTTGCGACTCTCTGTCGTTCATTCGCTGCACCTGGTGCGACATGTTGAAACTCCACAACTTGCGCCCGAACTAGGGCTCAGTGCTGTCATCGCTGCAACAGCGGGGCGTGGGGCGCGTGAGGCAGCGAAACGTTTTCTTGCGCCGCTCGCCGCACACGATATGCGACGCACGAGCCAACTCGTCGAAACGCTGCGCAGTTATCTTCGCAATGACGCTCATCAGTCGCGAACCTGTGCCGAACTGTTCATTCACCGCAATACCCTCAACTATCGGCTGCGTCAGATCGAGAATTTGCTCCGCGTAGATCTTGCCACCGTCGATGGACAGGCAACGTGCGTGTTCGCGATGCGCCTCGACGAACTCGAGACCTTCTAGCTTGACAGCTAACGCATTGATGGGGTGCCCCGAAGGACACCCCATCAATGAGCACGCTTTGTCGGGATACCCCGCAAACGCGTTCTCAGCGCTTACACCCGCACCCCGAGCGCGGTCTTTGCGGACGTGGTCGTCCATAGGATCGCGTATGTTGCCGCACCGACAATTGCGGTGAGGATGGGACCCCAGGTGCCGGCAACCCCGGCAAAGCCCGGGTTTACTGTTCCAAGTTGCAAGATGACGATTCCGACAACGGTTGCAGCGATCCACGCGACGAGTCCGGAGTTGTTGAAGGAGCGATAGTGCGTGTCTTCCAGCATTCCATGCTCATCTTTTTTGCCTCGGCTCAGGGCGATGTGAGTAAGTGCGATCGCCACCCATGCCGTGACCAGTACGCCCTGCCAGGCGAGCGCAAGCAGGATGTACTTGACGATTGGCAGCAACATGAGCAGGAAGATAATCACCGAGGAGATGAGCACCCATGCCAGGTTGGGTAGTTTTGCGCGAAATACCCGCTCGCCGAAGGACTTGAGATTCGCCGCACCGAGATAGTAGTTGGCTGTGTTGATGCGGGTCTGGGAGACGACGACCACAATCAGTCCGAGGATGCCCATCAGCGAGACGATGCCCCCCGCGACGCCCGTCTCCGAGGCAGTTAGACCCGGAATGGTGAAAGTGAGAAAAATCCCGACGAACGCACTGAATCCATAGGCGACAACGTAGAACATCCAGCCGAAGGTCCAGCGCTGGTGGAACTTAATGTCTTTGCGCTTGCCGAGGGCCGCAAAGTCCATCGTGAACATCATCATGATCCAAACACCCATGTAAGCGGCAAAAGTAGCGAGCCAGCCGGGACCGCCGACCGCCAATGGAATCGACAGAGAAGCGTGTTGAGTGAGCCATTTATCGGTGAACCCGTACTTCACGCCCGCCCAGACAACCGCCGCAACGAGTCCGAAGAAGTAGATCGGCATAAGCCAACCGTTGAGCTTATCGATGAACTTTCTAGCGCCACCGAGGATGAGCGGTGTGGAATACACAACAACGATTAGGTACCACATCCAGATCGGGCCGCCGAAGGCGGTCTGAAAGGCGTATCCGACAATGGAACCCTCGAATACGGCGTAATAGATCGCCACAAGCGCAAAGATGATTGTGGCGATCGCCGATCCGGCTGTTCCAAGAATCGTGCGCGAGAACAACGCGACCGTGGTGCGGTTGTTTATTGCGTATTTGGAGAGCACTCGATTTATCACGCCGTAGACCAGAATGGTCAGCGCGAGCCCAATCCCGGCGTTCACCGTGCCGTATGCCACAGCAAGTGCGGCGCCGATGTATACGAAGAACATGGCGCTTGCAACGCCGTACCACGCCATCGAAAGCGAGCCACGCGTCATCTGGTCTTCGTCGTTACCCTCTCGGTAGAGCGCATCCGTAGCCTCAACGGTGTTGTTGCTGCCGGTCAAGTTCAATTTCACGGGTTACCTCCGATAGTTGTAGCGCACGCGGGCGGGACTTCATTGTTTGGCGTTTACGTGCGACTGCGATGTGGTGGTGGTGCGCTCAAGGCTGGGCCGCTGAGTGCCGGTGTTGCTGAGGTTCGAGCGGCGCGGAGCCCGCGTCATTTATGGTGACGGCGGGCGTCGCGAGGTTTGCAGTTTCTGCAATCCTCATGAGTCCTTCAGGTTCAAACAAGTAGACAGATGTCCCATACATTTGTAATTTTTTGTGCGAGTGAACAGTGCTGCAATGGGGAGTCGAGAGTAATCGCCGCCCTTCGATCGTGCAGCGTCTGCGGTAACAGAATCTGTGACTTGCGCCGGGCGTGTTATTTCCAATGTCGTGCCGAACGACGCTCCATCAGCGCACGATACTGATTGGTGGTGATCTGGAAGAGCTCACCGGTACCCCAATCGAGGATGACCCCGTGTCGACGGATCACGTCGAGCATGTCGATCTTCCCCGACCGGTACCCTTCGGCAATCACTGTCGGGTCGATTTCGAGCCAGCCCTGACGTTCAGCAGAGATTGACTTCCGCTTGGCCGCAGTGGAGGCAAAATCGATCCGGAAGTCATCGAGCTCCGGGTCTATCGCAGTGATGACTACGCCATAGTCTTCGGCTGCACGATGCATCGAGACATAACCATCGATAACGTCTTCGAGCACTTCTTCGACACTGCGTTCCAGCGGGTCACCGAATCCGCCGCCGCCGGCGGAGGGTCGAATGAACGAGTCTCCCGCCTGGACTGGCACTGAGGAGAAGTTTGATCCGAGGAATACTTCTTTCTCGGATCCTCGATTGAGCCAGACGCCATGAGGGATGGAGGGCAACCCGCCCTCAATACCCCAGGTGATCGAGCGGGCACGATCGCAGCAATAGCTCATTACTGTGGACTCCGCATCGGTCAGCGTCCCACCCTTTTCTATGCCGCAGCCGCCACGGAAGCGACCCGGGCCGCCGGAGTCCATTGCGATCTGGTGTACCGAGGTGAGTACCGGAGAAAGTCGCTCCTGGCCTTCGACCGGCTGTACGGCGAGGCCGGGCCCGAAAACCGGTGCGGTGGCCGACGTGCCATCTTTGGTGGCGCGGCCACCCCAGCCGCCGGCCATCCAGTCATACCACATGAAATAGGGCTTTGACTCGCTGCGAGCATCGCGCCCACCCACCAACAGGTATTCGAGATTGAATGCACACGCCATGGCCCGTTCGGGCATGATTTGCGACCATATTTCGAATATTCCGTTCATGAGCTTTTCATACGGGCCGGAGCAGAAACCGGTCACAGCGTATGGCCACCCGGCGTTCACTACCGTGCCTTCTGGTCCGATGTCGGCAGTGACGGCGGCATAAAACCCAGAGTTCAGTGGTACGTCAGGGAAAAATGTCTTAGTGCCGGCATAGATTGCCGAGAAAGTGGTGCCGTATCCAGAATTAAGAAAAGTCGCAACGACAGGTGCCGAACCGGCAAGGTCATAGTGGATGCCCTCTCCGTCAAGCGTGAGCTTGATCTTGATGGGCACGAGTCCTTCACCCTTGCCGGGGTCAACGTCGATGTAGTCGACTGTTTCCCAGGTGCCGCGTGGCAGTGATTCCAGGCGGCGGCGGACTGTTCGTTCGACGTAGTCCTGAGTTTCCTTGAGCGCGGTCTTGACCGTGTCAGTGCCGTACCGACGGATAAGGCGCTGCATTTCGCGTTCGCACACGGCGGTTGCCTCGGACTGCGCATGCAGATCCCCCATCGCTTGGTCAGGTGCACGGGTGTTGGACACAAGCAATTGGGCGACGTCGTGCAGGAACACCCCCTTCGACCACACGCGCACGGGAGTGATGCGTAAACCCTCTCCGAAGTGCTCTTTTGCGTTCACGTCGAAGGAACCCGGAACATTGCCGCCGATGTCGGCCCAATGTCCCTTGTTTTGCGCGTAGGCAATAACTTTGCCGTCCGAGAAAACCGGGCGGATGAACGACACATCGTTGAAGTGGGTTCCTCCCCGATATGGGTCGTTGATCGCGAATACGTCTCCGGGGTGAATGTCGGTTCCGAATTCCTCGATCACCGCCTTGCACTGGAAGTGCAGGGTTCCCACGTGTACCGCGATGTCTCCTGAGCCTTGCATCACGGTGTTGCCATCGGCATCACACAACGCCGAGGAGAAGTCGCGCGAGTAGATGACGAACGAGTAGCAGGTGCGCAGGATTTGCTCGCTCATGAGGTCAACGCTCGTAACGAATGCATTTTTGAGCACCTCGAAGGTGACCGGGTCGAGCGTTGTCACCGGGGCCGTTGCAGTTGCCGCGTTAGTCATTGTGGGCCTCCTCGAGGTGAATACGGATGTTGAGCCATTCATCGATCTCCGCGTGGGTATGCGGGGGTACCACCGTGGTTGCGTCTAGCTGATTGACGATGGCCGGGCCCGAGAACTTAGCTCCGGCGGGGATGCTGTCGCGGTCGTAAACGGGGGTAACGAGCCAGCCGTCGGCGCCGAAGTAAACAGGATGCGTGTCAATCGGCGCACCAGGGTGGGTGGTTAGGCAGGGGTGCGGCCGAAACGATGGCTTGGGGGTCTTGCCGATTGCGACCAGGTGCAACTGGTAGATCTCTACCGGCGCACCATCCCGACGAAAGGCAAATTCCCTTTCATATTGTTCGTGAAAAGTTGTGATGGCCTGTTTGAGCGCCCCTGGCCCGGACCCCATCGACACTGAGAGCGAACGCCACTGGCCGAAATACCGCATCGAGATTTGTCGTTGCAGGAGGGCGTTCTCGTCGGCGACTCCCTCGTGACGAAGGCGGGCAGATGCCTCAGATTCGAGGTTGGTGAAACTCGCCTCGAGATCGTCAGCGTCGGCATTCGAGGCAAGACCGGTGTACATCTGGGAAAGATCGTGACGAATGTCAACGAGCAAACATCCCATCGCCGAGGTCACACCGGGATTCGGGGGCACGATAACGACCGGAATATTCAACTCGCGCGCTACGTCTGCGCCGTGCAGCGCGCCAGCGCCACCGAATGCGAGAAGCGCGAAGTCACGCGGATCGTAACCTCGACGAATCGAGATGAGACGAACCGCATCTGCCATGTTGGCGTTCGCCACAGCGACGACCGCGTGCGCTGCTTCGGCCAGGCCGAGATTGAGCGGCTGCGCGATGACCCGAGTGATGGCCTCTTCGGCGAGCTCCTTGTTCAAATTCATCGCACCGCCGGCGAGCGATGTACCCAATCGCCCCAGCACCACGTTGGCGTCGGTGTTTGTCGGTTTGTCGCCGCCCATGTCGTAACAGGCCGGGCCGGGGTCGGCGCCTGCTGACTGGGGACCGTTTCGTAGCGATCCGGCGATGTCGATATGCGCGAGGGAGCCGCCACCCGCGCCGATGGTCAATACCTCGATTGAAGGAAAAATGATCGGGTGACCGTACTCGACCTGCCACTGTTTGGTGATTCGCAACTCGCCGTCTGCAATCAGGGCGATGTCAGTTGAGGTCCCGCCCATATCGAGGCTGACGGCGTTTTCATAACCGCACTGCTGGGCAATGTGTTTCGCGGAGATCGCGCCAGCGGCGATGCCGGAAGCCGCCAATCGCACCGGGTATTTCTCGACCATGCGCGGAGTCATCGACCCACCACCGGAGTGCAGCAATAGCAGATCACCGGCGTAGCCGCCGTCTTTGAGCTGTGCCGCGAGGCGGTTCACATAGCCCGAGACGAGCGGAGCGAGTACGGCGTTGGCTACCGCCGTGTTGAACCGGTCATATTCAAAAATTTCGGGCAGGATCTCGGCCGAGGTAGACACGGCGGCCTCCGGTATTTCTTCTTCTAAAATTTCTCGCATGCGCGTCTCGTGGGCCGGGTTCGCGTAGGAATTGAGAAAACAGACCGCGATCGTCGTCGCGCCCCGTTTTTTCAAAAGGACAGCCAACCGTCGGGCTTCTTCTTCGTCGAGCGGGGTGATAGTGCGCCCCGAAAAGTCGACTCGCTCGCTCACTTCGAAGCGGTCGCGTCGGCGAATGTAGGGCCCGGAGACGTCGTTGTACGCATCCCACAGATCGTCTTTGGTGCCATCACGAATTTCGATTACGTCGCGAAATCCTTTTGTCGTCACCAGGGCGGCAGCCGGGAAGCTTCGTGTGATCAGGGCGTTCGTTGCCACGGTTGTGCCGTGCGAGAACAGGCTGACCTCGGCGAGGTTGATCTGTCCTCGATCAACTCCGTTCATTACCGCGATCATGGGGTCATGCGGTGTGGAGGGGACTTTGGTGACCCGCATGGTCTTGGTGTCTTCGTCGAAGATGCACACGTCGGTAAAGGTCCCGCCAACGTCAACGGCAACGCGAAGTTGTGTCATCGGTGTTCCTCCTGAAGGGGGTGAGAAAAGTAGATTGCTGACTACTGTGCCTGCACGGGTCGAGTTCGTCATTAGAAATTGCGAAGCCTCAAATGTTGTGTTTCTGTAGAATCTCCAAAACCCCCCAGAAGACGATGCGCTGGTTCTGAATGTTCTCAGATGATCTCGTCTTGATCAGCACCTTCCGATGCAAAGGAAAATCTTGGACGAGAAAATGACAGCGAATCCTGCGCCTGTCGAGCAGGCTGCTCATCTCGCCCTCATCCTCAAGATCACACACCTTCTACTCGACGCGGTGTCGATGGACCAACCGGTGAAGGCCCTGGTTGGGCGCTTGGCGAACCTCTGCCACGGCGGCGCGGTGGTGTACGACTTTGACGGCGTGATCGTTGAGAGTGTCGGCGAGGCGCCCACTCATTTGATCTGGAACGAAGTTTCTTCGACGCATGCGCATGAACAGACGTTTTCAATCGGCCGATGGCACGTGCGGGCCCGCACCGTAGCCCTGCACGACGGCGTGCATGTGCTCGCCATTGGCACTCGAAGCGAAGAGGTACTGACGCAGCTAGGGGATGTCTTACTCGACACCGCAGAACGGATGCTGGGAGCGGTGAACGGCATTCAGCATGGAGCGAGCCTGCGTGATCGCCGTGAGAACGAGCATCTGCTGGCGATTCTCCAGGACGGCATACTTCCGTCGCGCGAGCACCGGCATTGGGGACAGTTATCGAGGTACAAGTTCCCGGCCTATGTTTCGCTTCGCGCGCTGGAAGTGGCGGCTCCCCGGGGCGAATCGGCAACCAACGAAGATGTCGAACGACTAATCGTGTCGGCAAAGAGCTGTGGTGTCCCGCTGCTCATTGCGATTCGACAAGTTGATCGGGACACCCCCGCCACCATCAGCGCGGTGGTCCCCGCTGCTGGACGGGCGGATGAGTGGTTGACTCTCGCCGCTCAGACATTGTCGGTAGGTACTTCAGTACCCTTTGCAGCGTTGGCAGACACACCGGCGGCGTTTCGAGAGGCCGAAACGGCACTCGAGATCGCCCGGTCGCGGGCGTGCTCCTTCGGGGCCAATGCCGGGTCGGGGATTGCTACCGAAATCGTGCGCCTCGACGATGTCGACCTGGCGACCTGGCTGCTCTCGCAGGTAGATGGGCGACAGACGCTGGCGCGAATTCGTTCTGTTCTTGACCCGGTTCTCACGAGCGAAACGTTGAAGGAAACTCTGGTGACCTACTTAGCGCTCGATCAAAATATTCTGGCCACCGCACACGCCATGTATGTCCACGCCAACACCATTCGCTATCGTCTCGCGAAGATCGAGGTGCAGTGTGGCGAGCCGGTAACATCCGCGGCATTCGTGACGAACCTTTACCTGTGCCTGCAGAACGCGGTACTGGGACGCCGGCGCGCGCTGGGACACCCGGGCGGAATCGATGCCGTCCGATGAACGCCCGGGCTCAGGGATGATGCAGGTGTTACACAGATCACCCCACCGGCTTATGCGCAGCGCCCACGCCGTTCGAGCGAAACATCCCCGCATTAGGAACACACCCGTCCCTGCGACCGCAGCCGAATAAAGAAATACACTCGCTCTATGCCCACCGGTGAAACACAAATCGACAATGGTATTTTTCGAGTGACCAAGTGGACTATCCCACCGGGGGAGGTGCTCCCGATGCACGTCCATGAGTATCCGTACGTGGTCGTTCCACTCGTCGACGACACGATGCACGCCACAACCGCCGACGGCTCCGAGCTGACTGTCGAGCTGCGGATCGGCCAGAGCTATGCTCGCCCCGCCGGAATCGAACATTCCATTGCGAACCATGGCACGGCCACAATCAGCTTCATCGAAACCGAGACGCTGGCATAGCCGCACCTCATCTCTGAAGTTGCCCTGCGCCGACAGTTCACTTGGGCGGCGATAACTGCCCTTATGACAAGTAGTTACTCAACGCCGGAGTGTGGCTTCCTATCTGCTCCTGGTATACGACGGGAAAGCTCAGGGTCAGTTCTCCTGAGCGGTGTGGCGACATTCGTTGGTTCCGGTTCAGCCCGTGCCGACGGGTGTCTAGCGCTGCCTTGATATGGCTCTCTAAACGACCGAATTCTGTCGGCCATGGTTAGGTGGTCAGATTCTCGAATTTCCTATGGACTGCGTGGTCTTGCACTGGGGAAACCTCCCGCAGCCGAGGAACTTGCCGCGCTTGCTGGTGCGCTCGACCATGAAACCGCGACCGCACCCGGGGCAGACGATCGAATCGAGAATC
>JACMOZ010000130.1 GCA_014377785.1 Aeromicrobium sp. | reverse complement strand
CCCGTCACTGGGGATGGCCGTTGTGAGGGTGGCCGTGCCGACTTTGCCGACCGGCGCCTCGAGCGAGACGACCGTCTTGAGTGCTTTGTGGTCCGAAACTATCGGTGTGACGTAGCGGCCGCCGCTGATCCGAACGAGTTGTTCCCAATTGAGCACGTCGATGTCGGAGGAGGCGAAGATGTGATCGGCGTAATCGCCCGACCTGAGCAGGTTGGTCGAAAATATGTGCCCCGAGTTGATGTCGGCGTTCACTGGGTCGGACGTGGTGGCACCGACGCTGTCGACCATGCCGTTGCCGCGCATCATGACGCCGTGGGAGTCCGTGCTGCGATGTATGCCCGAATTGAAGTCTCCGGCGTAGATGATCGGCAATCCGCTGTCGTTGAGTTGTGCCATTCGTGAGAGCAACACCCGCATCTCGGCGGCACGTTTGTCGTCGCCGCCGTAACCGTTTTTAAGGTGCAGGTCGACATACAAGAAGTCACGTTTCGATTCTTTAGTGCGCATGTGCGCCCAGGTCGCATGGCGACCGTCACCGGCGGAGAGGAAGCCTCCGCCGATTTGGCTGAACATTGCCGGGCGATAGAAGATGTAGCGGGCCTCCGCACCGCCGGTGGGGGAAGGCGCACCCGAGGGGGCTGACCAGTGCATTGAGGTTGGCCACCGGTAGCCGGTCTTGTAGAGGAAACTGGGAACTGCACGTAGGGTGAGCGCGTGGAAGTTCTCGCCGAAATCGTGCGCTCTGGATTTGTCGAAGGGCGTCATCGCGGCGTCGTGCTTCGGGTTGACCCCGGCGGAGATGTCGTGTGGTCGATCGGCGATCCCGACACCGTTGTCTTTCCGCGATCGGCCAACAAACCCCTTCAGTCGCTGGGGATGCTGCGCGCCGGGCTGCCGCTGGACGGGCGCCTTCTCGCCATGGCGACGGCAAGCCACTCCGGCGAGCAGTTTCACCTCGATGCGGTACGCGAAATCCTCGCTCTGGCCAGCCTCGATGAGTCGGCATTGCAGACGCCGCCGAGTTATCCGCTAGATCCACACGTCCATGCCGACTACCTCCGCGCCGGCGGGATCCCGGCCCCCATCTGTATGGACTGTTCGGGCAAACACGCCGCCATGTTGCTGACGTGTGTGACGAACGGGTGGCCCATCGACACGTATCTCTGCGTGGACCATCCACTCCAGCTGGCGATCGGCGAGACGTTCGCCGACTTGACCGGCGGAACGCCCGCAACGGTGGGAACCGACGGTTGCGGCGCGCCCTTGCTTGCAACATCGCTTGCGTGCCTGGCGCGTGCGATAGGGACCATCGCGCGGTCGCCCGCGGGTTCGATCGAGCGTCGATTGGCCGACGCGATGGTGGCATTCCCCGAATATCTCAGCGGCACCACGCGCGACGAAATGCAGTTGATGAAAGCCTTCCCCGGTGCGATCGCCAAGTCCGGCGCCGAGAGTGTTTATGTCGTTGGAATGCCTGATGGGAGCGCCTTTGCGCTCAAGATCGACGACGGCGCAGACCGGGCCCGGGCGGTCGTCATGGCCAAGGCAATGTTGCTCGCCGGTCACACGCATCCGATGCTCGACGAAGTGCCGGTGATCCTCGGCGGAGGCAGGCCCGTCGGCTGCATACGGGCAGTGTTCTAAGGCCGCCCAATCGTGATGTGATGGAGGTCGCTGCTGACCGGCTTGCATTTGCTAACTTTTGCAAGCACACTTGAGTCATGGCGAAGTTGAGCATAAACAGGACCGTCGAAGGCCTCGGCGAATACCTTCGTGAGCAGCGTCGCCAGGCGCAAATGACGCTACGGCAGCTGTCTGAGTTGGCGGAAGTTTCCAATCCCTATCTCAGTCAGATTGAACGCGGCTTGCGTCGCCCGTCAGCGGAGGTCTTGCAACAGATCGCAAAGGCTCTTCGGATTTCCGCTGAGTCGCTCTACGTACGCGCAGGGATTCTGGATCTCGATGAGTCGAGGACCCGGATGGTCGAGGATGCGATCGGTCTCGACCCACTGCTGACAGAACGACAGAAAAGTGCGCTGCTCGACATCTATCGCTCCTTTGTCGGCGCCAAAAGTGCCAAAACTGACGACGCCGCCACTGAAAGTCCCGCAACCGAGCTCTTCGAAGCTGCATCAACCACAACGACTATGGAGGAAAAATGACCATCACTGACACCATCAATGCCCAGGTGAAGTCGCTCGTCGAAGACGTGAAGGCTCTCCCCGAATCATTCAGGAAAGTCGACGTCGCTGACCTGCGCGCGCAGGCTCAGGGCTTCGCCCAGACTGCTCTCGGTCAGGCCACCGGCGTCTACGCCGACCTGACCAAAAAAGGTGAAGAAATCGTCGCGAAGGCCAAAGGCTTCAAGGTCGACGACATCAAGAAGACCGTCGGAGGCCTGAAGGACAAGGCTGAAGAAGTCGCTGAAGACGTCACTGCCAAGACTGAAGGTCTTGCCGGAGGCGCTCAGAAGAAGGCTGAAGCGTTCGTCGCTGACGCCAGGGCCACCGTCAACAAGGCGACGAAGAAGGCTCCCGTTGCTAAGCCGGCCGCCACCAAGCCCGCTGCCAAGAAGGCCCCGGTTGTCAAGCCGGCTGCCACCAAGCCCGCTGCCAAGAAGGCCCCGGTTGTCAAGCCGGCTGCCAAGCCGGCTGCCAAGAAGGCCCCGGTTGCCATGCCTG
>JACMOZ010000129.1 GCA_014377785.1 Aeromicrobium sp. | reverse complement strand
GTGGTCCTTTGAGGGACCGCCCTCGATGAGATACGACGCAAGGGTGAAGGGCGCACCCGCAAAACCGATAAGCGGAGTCGTGCCAAGCTCGTCGACGACTGCCTTGACCGATTCGACGATCGGTATGACGTCGTCCGGTTCGATGTCGCGCAACTGCGCCAGCTGATGGGCCGAACGGATGGGTTCGGCGACGACCGGCCCCGTGCCCGCGACAATGTCGAGATCAACGCCGATGGCCTTGAGCGGAACAACGATGTCGGAGAAAAGGATCGCCGCGTCGACGCCATGACGGCGAACCGGTTGCATCGTGAACTCGATGACCATGTCGGGGCGGAAGCACGACTCAAGCATCGGCACTCCTTCGCGGAGTTTGCGGTATTCGGGCAATGACCGCCCTGCCTGTCGCATAAACCAGACGGGCACATGGGAGACCGATTCGCCCCGGCAAGCCCGCAAAAAGTCGCTGTCGTTCGATGATGGAGTCGCTGTCGTAGTCACGGGAGAAGTCTCGCAGGTCATCCGGAGTGTCACAGCCTGAGGTTGCTCCTCCGTGCGCTTACGATCGGTTTGTGGGCGTACGCAAACAACAAGACGGCACTCCCGCGGAGTTCGCCGCGGCGGTGGAGCAAATTCGCCATGCCCAGTTGCGGTCCGAAGTCGTGGCCGACGAAATGCCTGCGCCTCAGCGAATCGCACCTCATTCCTATGCCATGACCGGCGATGTGGTCGTCGGCGATGACGACCTGGGCACCGGCCGGTTTATACTTCTGCACGACCCCGCGGGCAACGACGCCTGGCAAGGCACGTTTCGCTGTGTGACGTTTGCGCGCGCCGATGTCGACCCCGAGATGGCCTCCGATCCGGTTTTGCCCGCCGTCGGCTGGAGCTGGCTCATCGAAGCCCTCGAGACCCTGGGCGCCGAACACATTGCAGCCAGCGGCAGCGTCACCGTTGTGCGCTCCGAAGCCTTCGGCACGATGGAGGAAGACGGCGGCGACGCCCAGCTCGAAGTCCGTGCTTCCTGGACGCCGATATCAGCCAAAGGCCCCCATGTCGCGGCATGGTCCGATTTGCTCTGCACACTGGCGGGCCTTCCCCCGCTGGTCGCAGGGGTCATTCCACTCCCCAACAGTCGTGGCCAACGGTGAATCCCGCAGACTCTTCCGACAATCCAGACTCTTCCGACAACCTCGAGCCCGATCAATCCGGTGCGACCGAGTTGGGCGGCACCGAGTCAGTTGCTGAAGAACCGGTCAAGCCGGTTTCGCCCCGACTCGAACTTCGCGAGCCCCTCACGGCGGTCATCGAGACGCAGGACGCGCTCGACGACGTTTGCGCGGCCATCGAGGCGGGCACCGGACCGGTGGCCCTTGATGCCGAGCGCGCTTCGGGTTATCGCTACTCCCAGCGGGCTTATCTTGTTCAGGTACGCCGTCAAGGCTCCGGCTCGGCCCTGATCGATCCGATCGCCTTCGATGACCTGAGTCAGCTCGATTCGGCCATTGGGGACGCCGAATGGATCCTTCATGCCGCGTCTCAGGACCTGGTGTGTCTCGCCGAGATCAAGATGCGACCCAAAGCATTGTTCGACACCGAACTCGCCGGTCGCCTTCTCAACTTGCCACGTGTCGGTTTGGCCGCGCTCGTCGAAAGCCAACTCGACCGGAGCCTCGCCAAGGAACACTCGGCAGCAGACTGGTCCACCCGGCCGTTGCCTGATCCGTGGTTGCATTACGCGGCTCTGGACGTCGAAGTCCTCGTCGAACTGCGTGATCTCCTCGACGCTCAGCTTGTCGAAGCCGGCAAACGCGAATGGGCGGCGCAGGAGTTCGAGGCGTTGCTGTCGTTCACCGGTCCGCCAACCCGCAAAGAGCCTTGGCGCCGCACGTCAGGCATCCACAAGGCCCGCGGTCGTCGCGCTCTCGCCGTCGTACGCGCGTTGTGGGAGGCCCGCGACGCCATCGCCGCCGATCGCGACATCACTCCCGGCCGCATCCTGCCGGACTCGTCCATCCTTGAAATCGCCCAGGCAGCGCCTCAGGATCTGCAGACGCTCAAGGGGATGCGGGCGATGCGTAATCGCGGTCCGCGCCGTTTCCTGAGTCAATGGCACGACGCTGTCGAGCACGCCATGGGCCTGGACGAAAAAGACCTCCCGACCATCGGTCAGCGTTTCGACGGTCCGCCCCCGCCGAGGTCCTGGGCCGACAAAAACCCTGAAGCCGCCGCCCGTCTCGCTGCGTGCCGAGAAGTGGTGGCGCGTATCGCCGAGACTCATAATTTGCCGACTGAAAACCTCATTGCGCCCGGTTCAGTCCGTGCTCTTGCCTGGGAGCCGCCGGCGGCCCATACACCCGAAGCGGTCGCTGACGCACTCGCCGCCGCCGGCGCCCGCCAGTGGCAGATCGACCTCGTTGCGGCCGAACTCGCCGTCGCCCTCGACGCCCCGCCTGCTGTGCCTGAGACTGACAAGTCCGACTCCGATCGACCCAACACCACTTCGTAGCCAGGTCCTCATGTTCTTAGGCAGCAGGGTTTAATGTCGCTTCTATGACTGACGCACCAGGAACGCTCGATGAACGATTCACCGCTCTCCCAGACCTGCTCCGCGCGAATGTCGAGGACGGCACCGAACTCGGGGTCTCCCTGTGCGTCGTCCACAACGGTGACGTCGTCGTGGACATCTGGGACGGCTGGTTCGACCGCGACAAGACGCTTCCGTGGCAGCAGGACACCCTGACACCGGTCTGGTCGATCACCAAGACCATGACAAATCTTGCTGCCCTGGTCCTCGTCGATCGGGATCAACTCGACGTCAATGAACGCGTCGCCCATTATTGGCCCGAATTCGGCGCCAACGGCAAAGCCGATGTCCTGGTGCGGCACTTACTCGGTCATACGTCTGGCGTCTCGGGTTGGGCACAACCGGTCACGGTTGACGACCTCTATGACTGGGACAAGTCAACGGCGATGCTCGCCGCGCAGGAACCGTGGTGGGAACCAGGCTCCGCTTCGGGCTATCACCTGCTCAATCAGGGCCACCTTGTCGGCGAAGTCATCCGCCGAATCACCGGCTTGTCGCTCGGGCAGTTCTTCGCCAAGGAGATCGCCGGCCCCCTCGGCGCCGATTTCCACATCGGTATGGAGCCCGCCGATTTTGACCGCGTCTCCCCCGTTACGCCGCCGCGTCCGCTCGACCTCGATCTCAGCACCATCGACCCCGACGGCATACCCGTCCACACGTTCACCGGCCCGTTCGTCAACGTCAGCGAGACCCGCACCGACCGCTGGAAGACCGCCGAAATTCCGGCCGCAAACGGTCACGGCAACGCCCGTTCGGTCGCCCGCGTCCAATCGCTCGTCTCGCACGGCGGCGAGATCGACGGCGTTCGCCTCCTGTCCCCCAAGACGCTGGAACTCATATTCAACGAACAAGCCCATGGCAAAGACGTTGTTCTGGATGTCTTGCTGCGTTTCGGCATCGGTTATGCCTTGCCCGAACCGAAGACGGTGCCTTCGGTCCCCCACGGACGCCGTTGTTTCTGGGGTGGCCTCGGTGGGTCGTTCGTGCTCAACGACCTCGAGAACAACCTGACAATCGCCTACGTGATGAACAAGATGATCTTCGAGTATGCGCCGGGCACGCGCCTCACCCGGCCGGTTGGCGACTCGCGCTCCGATGCCTATATCGCCGCGATCTACGAGGCCCTTGAATGAGTGATTTCAAGAAGCCCTCGCTTCCGGGTCAGGAACTTTTCGAAGCCCAGCCAGGTGGCGGTGATCCCGCCGAGCGGACTGCCGCAGGACACCGTATCGCCAACCTGCTCGTGCGCGGTCCGCGCAATGTCGACGACCAGGACATGGTCGATCGCGTCCTGCACTTGGCCGACGAAGAAGGCCTCGCCGTCATCGCCGAGCTGTGGGCACCGGCAGGTTCGGACAGTGTTGCCGGCGCGTTGTGGCGTCTCTATGCCCTCCGTACGTGGGTCTATCGCCAACCCGATCAGGCCGCACGCGAATTCGCAGCCGGAAAGCAATTCGCCCCGGTCTCCGAAGTTCTCGCCGGCGTCACCGATCCTCCCGGACCCGAAGAGGTCATCGCCCTTGTCGACACCGTCGTACGAGGAATCCTGACCGGCGACTTCGACATCACTCTCGACCGAGCGGCCGCGTTCGCCAACATCATCGGCGTCGGCCGGGCGCACCTGGAGATCGAGGATGCAAAGAGTGCCGCGCGTCTCGTCGACATGGCCAAAGCGCTCCATCGCGCCGCGGAACTCGAACGCGCTGGAAAATTACACTGACTGGGTTAGGCTTGGCGAACGTCGGGCTGCGGTAGCCCCGGGTCCCAAAATTAGCCGCTTCGAGCGGCCACGCGCCGTGAGGCGCTTCCCAGCCCGACGCATACTTAACGCCGACGAGTCACTCACTCGGCGTGACGAGTCACCTTCGCGGAGCAAACGTCGTGTACGACTGTTTCGGACGGCCGATCCCAGCCAGTGCCTCGAGGTCGTCAGCGGACGGCTGCCATGAGGCCGCTTCCACATTGGCGGCGATCTGTTCGGGTTTGGTTGCCCCGGCGATGACGCTGGCAACGGCCGGTTGGGCAGCCAGCCCTCCCATGGCGACCTGCAGGATCGACAGTCCCCGCTCCGCAGCGAAGGCTTCCAGTGCTTCGACTCGGTCCCAGTCGGCATGCTTAAGACGGGAACGCTGGTTGTCGTTGGCGAGACGGCTCCCTTCGGGCGCCGATTCTCCGCGATGGTATTTCCCGGTCAGCAATCCATACGCCAACGGAAAATAAGGCAAGATGCCGACGCCGAGGTGCTGGCAAGCTGGCGCAAGCTCGACCTCGGCGGCGCGGTTATAGAGCGAATACTCGTTTTGCGCCGACACGAAACTCTGGAAGCCCCAGGTGCGGGCGGTCCAGTCAGCCTCAACGAGTTCCCACGCCGTGAGGTTCGAGCAGCCCACGTAACGGACCAGCCCCTCGTCGATGAGTTCACCCATCGCACCGAGGGTGTCCGCGATCGGCGTGACCCGATCGGGCGTGTGCAGTTGGTACAAGTCGATGTAGTCGGTCCCGAGCCTTCGCAGGCTCGACTCGACGGCCTTGCGCATGTAGGCCTTAGAGGCACGCGCGTCTTCGGGACCGTTGGTGCCGTCCATCGCCATCCCGAACTTTGTCGCGATCACCACATCCGTACGGCGTGAACTGAGGGCTGCGCCGAGGAGTTCTTCACTGGCACCGGTCCCGTAGGAGTCGGCCGTGTCGAAAAACGTGATGCCGTGGTCGATGGCAGCGTCGACAACCGATTGGGTCTGAGTGGCATCGATGCGCGAACCGAAGGCGTTGCAGCCCAAACCTACGACCGAAACCGCGATGTCGCTTTTACCGATGCTCCGCTGCGTCACCTGAGTCATGCGTCAAACCTATAGGGGCCACGTTAGACTTCACCAATGCCTCAGACGACCACGCTTCGCCGCGTCTTGACTCTTGTGGTCGGCGCGCTGTTTGCGGTCGTTTTCATGAGCAGCGGTGCCTCGACGGCGCAAGCGGCCAATAATCATGGCAAGTCGGCTGTCGCCGCCCATACTGTGACATGCAAGGCTGTCGTACGCGCGGCCACAGTCGCCCACGATGGCGTCAAGAATCTGGCACCGGCACCGGCACCGCTCCACCTCGCCGCTACCGGTCCCGCAGGCACTGACAATTCCCCTGCTTTCGGCATCGACTCGGCCGGCGAAACTCCTGCGGCTCACAACTCGCACACAGTTTTCACGACATCGGAACGGGCGCCGCCGGCTCTTTGAGCCCTCGCCTGTCCAAACCGCTGCGCCTTAACCGGCCGGCCCCTGTCGTGAAAGTCCATCCATGCCCAACCGCGCACCCATGTGGCGCGCGATCGCCGCGTTTGCCGCGATCGCAATCTGCCTGTTCCTCGCACTAACTTCGTCCGCCAAGCTCGGCCTCGACCTCAAGGGCGGCACCCAGATCGTCCTGGAGACGAAGGACAGTGAACGCGTCAAAGCCAACGCCGAATCGACCGACCTTGCCCTCGAGGTCCTGCGCGGGCGCGTCGATGCTCTCGGTGTCTCCGAACCCACACTGGCTCGCTCGGGCGACAAACGAATCATCGTCGAATTGCCCGGCGTCCAGGATCCGCGCGAAGCGGCCGACGTTATCGGCCAGACCGCCCAACTGTCCTTCCACGAAGTTCAACGTGTCGCGGCCGCCGATGAGAAGAGCACCGACGAACAATTGATCCTCGCCGATGAGACGGGCAGCAAACTCGCCCTCGGCCCCACGCTGCTCGACGGGACCGGGGTCAAGAACGCCATCGCGGCAATGCCTGAAGGCGGTCTCGGCGAATGGGCCGTCAATGTGGACTTCAACGGCAAAGGCTCCGCAGGCTGGAAGGAGCTCGTCACTACGGCGTGCGCCAACCCCGCCGCCGACAACCGCGTCGCGATTGTCCTCGACGATGGCGTGATTTCGTCTCCGGGCATCGTCCCCCAGCTCTGCCAGCAGGGTGGCGGAAATCAGACCAGCATCACCGGCAGTTTCACACAGGCGACCGCGACTGACCTCTCGGTCCTCATCAAGGGTGGCGCGCTCCCTGTGCCGGTCGACATCATCGAGCAGCGCACCGTCGGCCCAACGCTTGGCGAGGCCGCTATCGATGCCTCGATCGAAGCCGCCATCATCGGCATCATCCTGACCGGCCTGTTCATAGTGTTCGTCTATCGCATGGTCGGCTTCATGGCGACCATCGCCCTCGGCTCATACGCCCTCATCGCCTACGGACTACTGGTATGGCTGGGCGCCACGCTGACGCTGCCCGGACTGGCCGGTTTCGTGCTAGCCATCGGCCTGGCGATCGACGCCAACGTCCTTGTGTTTGAGCGCGCCCGCGAGGAGTACGCGGACAGACCGGAGGCCGGGCTCGCACCGGCGCTCAACACCGGCTTCAACAAGGCTTGGTCAGCGATCATCGACTCCAACGTGACGACTCTGTTGGCGGCCGTTCTGCTGTTCTTCCTCGCTTCGGGACCGGTCAAGGGCTTCGGCGTCACGCTGTCGATCGGCGTCATCGCCTCGATGGTGTCGGCACTCATCGTTGCCCGCGTCCTCACCGAATGGCTGGTTCGCCAGTCGTTCGCCCGCAACCGGCCCGGCCTTACCGGTCTTGCCGGCACCGGACGCATCCGGCGCTGGCTCAGCGAGAACGGACCGAATCTCATGCGACGCAGCGGACTGTGGATCGCAATCACAGCGGTCGTGGGAGTCGTCTCGGTCGGTGGTGTCGTCCTCCGCGGGCTCAACCTCGGTGTCGAATTCACCGGTGGACGGCTGCTCGAATTCTCGACCTCTCAGTCCCTCGATGTCGCAGACGCGCGCGAGGTTGTCAGCGATGCGGGATTCCCCACCGCCGTCGTCCAGGCGTCATCAGGCTCCGACGGCGCTGAAAACATCACCGTCCGTCTCGACCAGATCACGAACGACGAAGCCGTCGAGATCCAGGATGCGTTGTCGGCCTCGGTCGGCGCAGCAGACTCGGTGGAGAAGGAACGTGACGAACTCATCGGCCCGAGCCTCGGCAAGGAGTTGCGGGACAAGGCGATCATTGCCTTCGCGATCGCCGTCGCCGCGCAGATGATGTATCTCGCGTGGCGCTTCCGCTGGACTTACGCCGCCGCCGCCGTGTTGTCGATGTCTTCGGTGGTACTGACCGTCGTGGGCATCTTCGCCTGGTGGGGCAAACCGATCGACGGCGTGTTCCTTGCGGCGATCTTGTCGATCATCGGTCTGGCTGTGAACGACACGATCGTCGTGTTCGACCGGATCCGCGAGCACCGTGCCGAGGACAGAAAGAGACCTCTGCGCGAGGTCGTCAATGAGGCGATCCTGCAGACCATCCCCCGCACGATCAACACCGGTCTCGGCGCGATGTTCATCCTCGCCGCACTCGCGGTGCTGGGTGGCGCTTCGCTCACCGATTTCGCCCTCGCCTTGTTGATAGGCCTGTCGATCGGCATCCTCTCGACGATCTTCACTGCTTCGGCACTGGCCGTTGTCTTCGAAGAGCGTTGGCCGGTCAATCTCGACTCCGGCAGCAAGAAAGTCGTCGATCCGTATGCCAACATCTCCGCCTCCGGTCGGGAGTCGGGCACGCTATAGAAGCTTCTTCCCGCCGTGACCTCCTTTCGCGGCGGGAAGGAGCCTCGCCTCCGCATAGGGTGGGGCCATGACGACGCCATACCCGGGCGAGCCCGGCGATGAGGAACCCACCCGGCCGTTGCCCCCTCAAGGCCAGCAGCCTCCGGGACCGCCGCCATACGGGCAGGCTCCGCCTCCTGGTGGCTATCCGCCGCCGCCGGGGTGGAGTCCGCAGCCGGGTTCCTACCCGTATGGGCCCTATGGCGCCAACCCTGCCGCGCCGTATGGCTACCACCCTATGACCGGTGTTCCGTTTTCGGACAAGTCGAGGATCATCGCCGGTGTGCTCCAGGTGCTGCTGCCGCTCGGCATCGGGCGCATGTACATCGGCGACGTCGGCCTGGGTATCGCCCAACTTATAGTCACCATCGTCACGTGCGGAATCGGTGCGCTGTGGCCGTTCATCGACGGCATCATCATGCTGGTCTCCGGCGGTACCGACGACAAGGGAAGACCCCTCCGCGACGGCGTCTGACCCTTCAGCGGTGAGTTAGCGTCCATCTCCGCGATTCGCATGGACGCTTGTTCACCGACATCGGTCGGATCGTCGCGTTATCCACATTTTCGGCTCCAGGGGCTGACAAAGTGGCGCCTTCGCGGATACCTTGGCAAGCACAGGGATCG
>JACMOZ010000128.1 GCA_014377785.1 Aeromicrobium sp. | reverse complement strand
TTCGGAACGAATTCCGAGAGGCTCAAAGTGCAGACGAGCCGGATTAACGGCAAACGCGTCTTCAGATTCGAGCTGGCCGCCCTCTCGCTCGGGCAAGGGCAGTATTTTGTGCATGCCTCCTATGGAACCCTGAGCGATGGGGAGCTCTTTCGTATCCCGCAAGCGGCGGCCTTCTCCGTTAGCGAAGAGACCAACAACGTCGGGGTGATGAGTGCGATCGCGACAGGGAGCCTCGTGGCTGCCTCCGGAGCGCACAGTGAAGCGCCTGCTTAGGTCAGCGCTTTCGGTTTCGAATCCCTGCGAAGCAACCACTTGTTGCGAAGCGCGCCGATGCGCATTTTCGTCAGACCGATCAGGTTGCGGTGTTCAACGTCGACGAGCCGCTCGGTGAGTTCGCTTACCCTGTCGATCAGCTCACGACGTGTCGGTGCATTGGGGTCGGCTGAGATTTCGAAATGGAACTCGTGCAATTGATCGAGTTGCGTAGACAGCCACTCCTCGTAGTCCCGGGCGATTTCTAAGGCCTTCACTGGACTGTCATCGTGGAGAACTGACCCGCTTGAGGTTGGGGGCGCCTCGCGTTCCCGAGGTTCGACGAAGGTGGTGTCATGGCTGGGATCGTCGATGGCCGGCGCTGTCGACAACACCTCCGCCCACCGCTCGATGAAGCGATAGCCTGATCGATTCGCGGCAAATTGGCGAAACCAGTGATCGCTGGCGGTCGAGCGTCCAGAGTGGTGAAGCACGATCGCTTGCGGTTCGAACCAAACTGAGACGCCAATTTCTCGCAGGCGCAGCTGCAGGTCTACGTCTTCGAAATACGCCGGCTCAAAGATCGGGTCGAATCCACCAAGTCGCACGAAGTCAGCTCGCCTCACCAGCAGCGCTGCGGCCGAACCATAGTCCACCTCGCGCGGCCTAAGCAATCCTTCGGATTCTGCTTCGGCTCGAGAGAGGGCCGCACCCCACTGCAGGGTGCCACCGTGAGAGAGCAGTCGTGAGCCCGCCTCCTGCAGGGTGCCATCATAATTCAGCATGAGGCTCGCTATGGCGCACCGTCCACCATGCGCGGTCGACGCGGCGACAATCGATGCCAGCCATCTGCGGTCAACCCGGGTGTCGTCGTTGAGGAAAATGAGATGCTCGCCTGTTGCGGCGGTTGCTGCAAGATTGCACCCAGCCCCAAAGCCGATGTTGGCAGACCGGCGGATTACTCGCGTTACTGTCGGGTGCTGCTCGGCGATGCGGGCAGTCTGTGCAGAAGCGCCGTTCAAGACGACGATGACCTCGTGGCTCGGAGCGTCGACCGACGCGGCAAGTGCGTCGAGGCATTCCTGCAACTCGTCGACGAGTCGCCACGCGACGATGATGATCGAGGCTGTGACTTTCGCCACCGGATTCGCAGGCATTATGACTTCATCCTACGGACGGCCGGCGTCCGGGCCGAATCGACGAAGATTGATTGGTTGAGAAACGGGTCGTTCGCTGAGCGTCCCAATGGGTGTCACAGTTCGATCTGCAGCGAACTGTCAAACGCGTCCGAAAGCACCGCCTGCAGGAGGTCCGGATGCGCGGCATGCTCAAGAAGCGAGATGAGGTGCCGACGAAGCCAGGGTTCGTGCCGGAACCTACCCGCCATCATGCCGATAGCCAGTTCACGGCGACCAATCAGCCGCCTCTTCACCTCTGGTCGAAGAAGGCCCTCCTGCAGCAGCCGGAAGTCCTCCCTCCAGTGCCAGCCTGATTGTGCGCTGGCATCAGGATTCGACTCATAGGACGAGCCGCCATTCTCGATCTTGCGAGCGAACTGCTGCCAGGACCGAAGTGGAACGTGCAGAATTTCGATTGGACGCAAGGGCAAAATTGCGCGGAGCGCCAGACCAGAAACATCGTGATTACCCTGTGCCACCACGACATCCGGGCTTGCACGATGCGCCGCCTTGAGACCGAGAGGATTTCCGTTGCTGGCAACCGTCTTGGTATCACGCCAGACCAGGCGGCGAGGCCAGGGACGTGACTCGGAGCCGCAGCGCAGTGCACGCAAATCATCGCGCACGGCCCGGATCATGTTGAATTGTGGGGGAACCGCCGCGAATACTTCGAGCAGTCCCAGCGAACGGTCGACGGGAGTCCAGAATTCATCGGCATCGGCGTTTATCACCCAGTCCGCACGGTGATCGTCGAATGCCGACCTGGCCATCCGGGTGACCCACTCCGACTGCCGGTAGTGCAGGTTCGGCTCGAAGATCAAGTCGATATGACCGGACTCGGCGTATCGCGCGAGCACGTCGGCGGTCCCGTCGGTCGAACTGTTATCTGTGACAATGATCCGCGCTGGCGACTGCGCGAGGTAGAACTCGAGTGTCGCCGCTATCACGTCGGCCTCGTCACGTACGAGAAGAGTAACGACGAGTCGTGTTTTACTCATTATCGACCGCCTGCATCAGGCGGCAGGCGATTTCGTAGGCTTCGTCTGCGGACTCTGCAACATGAACGCCGGGCAGACCCCTTGTCCAAGTCTCGATCGTTTGAAACACTTTTCCATAGGAATTGTCGAGAACTACGTGCGGAACTCCAGAGATCACGCTGAAAATGTGGCCATGAAGTTTGTTGGTGACGATCACTTTTGCGGACCCGAGGATGGCAAATCCTCGCTCTGTCCATTGGCGTGCCATTATTTCGAAGGTGCGGGAAAGTCGCCGCTGATCGTGAACGGTGAGCACATGGCCACCGCTTATACGATCAAAATAATGAGCATTGAGACCGAATGAACGACGGGCATGACCCGTTCCGCTGGTCCTTGCCGATTCGGCTCCGTCGATCCAGTCAATGTGGGTTACTCCCACAGCGCCGGTCGGTGGGGCCGACTGTGCCCGAAATTCCGGGGCGTCCGGGCCCCACGAGTTCCACAAGATATCCGATCGCGTTGGAGAGGATCGTGAACGCGACCCGAGCCCGAAGGCGTGGTCCGGGCTCAGAACAGGAGCTAGCCCGAGCTGTTCGCTCGCGATCCGGAAAGAATTCTTGTCTCTGACCAGCAGGTCAAAGGCGCCGTGGGCGCGAATAAGATCGCGCATTCGGTCGAGATTCTCTTGCTTCTCGAACCAGATTGACTGGGGCATCTGCACGAGCCGATATTGGGGAAGCTCTCTGAGCACCCGTTCTCGCTGAGCCTGCTGGCCGAGATACACGTCGCCAAAGTTGCCACCGCCGTTGATGAGCACAAAGCCACCATCGGGCAGCACCGAAGCCAAACGAGCAGTGTCGAGGCTCCACCAAGCGGCCGAGTAAACGATTCTTGCGTGAAGTTCGGCCAGGAGCCGATGCGTGCCGAGCCAGATCGCAGAGTCACCGGGATTACCGTGGTTGGGAAAGTTCACGAGGGCAACGGCGCTTCCCCGCGGCACAACAGACTCGAGAGCGCGAAGGGCTAGCGAGTGCAGCTCCGCGACTTGCGTGGAGGTGTTCGTCATCGACGGAGCAATTGCAAGAGCCGCCGAAGAATCAGGCTTCCCGACGGCGTGGAGCGCAAACGTTCGACCTCGCGCTGTGCTTCGGCGAGAAGGTTTTGAGATGCAGCAAGTGACGTCCGAAGGTCTTCGGTGTCCACATCGAAATGGGGCTTTGCGGCAAAACTTCGAGTGCCGAGTTCCAACGAGTCAAGCCTGCGCGCGAGAGTGACGGTGAGTTCATCCCGCCACGCAGCCTCTGAAATTGACGAGCGATATCGAGCGGACACGACGGAACGAATCTGAGCCTCGGTTGTGAGGGTTGTCTCGAGCCAGTCTGCCCGGTCGAGCGTGATGAGCGACGCAAGATGGAGAACCACATCCTGAACCGTAGTTGCCCCCGGCCAGCACGAGGGGGAGGATTGCTGGGCCGCTGTGATTCCGATTTGCAATACCCCGCGCGCGAGTGCTTGTTCAAAATTGATCGACGCTATCCGGATGTTCGGCGCTCGCGTTACAAGCTCGCCGTCCGCCAAAACGATCGTCGAGTCGTGCAAGGGGAATCCGACATCCGTCGAATTTGCTGCCAATAATGATTGCCAGCGCGAGAGAAGTTCGATTCGCCCTTGGATCGAGGCAGCTGCGATCCGTTCGGTGAGAGGCGTGCCATCCACGAAGTGTTCGGTGATCAGCACGCGGTGGATATTCTTCTCGGGCGGCAAGGCGGGAGTGAGCTCAGCGCTGTGCGAAATAACGGTTGAGCCATGAATTGAGACACTGGTGGTGGTCTGGCTCGCGAAGCCGGGCCGAACATCGATCGACCAGCTGCGAGCTGCCCGGCCCGCCGGCCAGAGACCGGCCGCTGCGTCCGGTGTCTCCGTAGCGACCATGACAAACGAATTCGGCGTCTCGGAAGCAAGTCCCGCCTTGACCAACTCCCCCCAGATCAACCGTTCGCTGGCGAGAGCGGGTCGAGGCACACTCCAGTCCGGACTCGGAAACGTGGAAAGGGTCGTCAACATGGGGCGTGAGTTGAGAGGGAACCGGTCGGGGTCGAAGACCGCTTCGGTGAGTTTGTAGTCGGGGAACGCCGCCAGCATAGAACCGGTGAGGCCAGCTTCGATGGCCATCCCGAGCAGCGCGGACCTCGAAAATGTTCGCGCTCGTTCGCCTCGCGGATAGCCCTCGATTGAATCAAAGACCTGGCTGGTGTGATCTTCGGGCGCTCCGGCGAGATACTTGACGCCAAACTGATTCTCGATCGCCAGCACGAGGGAGCCGCCGGGGTTGAGTCGCTTGCGAATTTCAGCGAGAAATGAGACATAGGGCGCGGGATCCTGGGTGCCGAGTCCCACATATTCGAGCACGCCGACCACGACGACGAGGTCGTAGGAGGCCTCCTGCGGCAGATCGCCCAGCTCTCCGACAAGCACTTCGACGCCCGCAAGGTCGCGGGTCCGTTCGCGGGCGGCGAGAGCGCGCGCGGGCATCGGTTCCAGGGCGTCGACAATCGCCCCGACCTCCCCGAGGTAGCGCGTAACACCGCCACAACCGGCTCCAATTTCGAGAATCGACGAGCCAACTGGGATGTCGAAGGCGCGAATCACGTTTCCGCGAGACGGGTGGGTGTGGTACCTCTCGGCCCAGTTCTCGGCACGGTCGCACATCTCGGCACTCGTTGAGCTGAGGTCTGATGACGCCCGCAGTATCTCGAGCACCCGCGCTTCAGAGCCATCCGAGTAGGTGAGAGCGGTAGTCCCCACGTAGATTAGGCCGTCGCCAGATTTACTGAATTGCCGACGAGCGGCGGTGGCTGTGCTGACGTCGATCGGGGAACCTCCTGCTTGGCGGTACCGGCGCAGGGGGCTGAGTCGGTGACCTACTCAGGATAGTGTCTAGTGAGTATTCGTTGGGAGAGGCGAGGATGGCCAAGGAGATTCGCGCGCGAGCGGTCACTGTGGTGGTGCCGATCTACGATCACTGGTCTTCCCTCGAGAGGTGCCTGGAATCCATATTCGCTTATGTCGATCTATCGGTTCACCGCGTAATCCTTATCAATGACTGCGGGCCGCATGCCGACACGATCGAGGCGCTCGTCCTGCATGCGGTAGCGGGCCGGGCGGGCATCGAGTATTACCGGAATGAGTCGAATCTTGGCTTCGTTGGAGCTTGCAACAGGGCTGTCTTAAACCTCGACGGTTCCGGCAACGACATCCTTCTGCTCAACAGCGATGCCGAGCTCACCGCAGGAGCACTGGACGAGATGACAACTGTTCTGTACTCCGCGGAGCACCACGGAGTCGTCTGCCCTCGAAGCGACAATGCGACGATCGCAAGCGTTCCCTTCTTCCGGCGGGAAAGTGCGCATGCTCAAGGCTGGTCGCACGACCGAAGCGCGGAGATCTTTGCTGAAATCGCCCCTCTCTTGCCGCGCTTTTACGTGAGTCCGGTCTCCATCGGATTCTGCTACCTCATCAAACGTTCTCTCATTGACAACCATGGTCTCTTTGACCCAGTATTCGGGGTCGGGTATAACGAGGAGAATGACTTCTGCCTGCGCATCAATGCCCTGGGCTACTCGTCCCTCATTGCGAACCACGCATTCGTCAGGCATCTGGGGAGCGCGAGCTTTGATTCGAAGTTGAAGTCTCAGCTTGAGCGCAAGAACTATGAGCTGCTCCTGGCCCGTTATCCGTTTTATCCGGAGGCGGTCAGGTCGTTTATCTCCTTCGGCTACTCCGCGGTGGATGTGTTCGCGGAGGTCATCGCCACCGGATCCACCCGTCGGACCATTCTGGTGGATTTGCACCACCTCTCGCTCGTGTATAACGGGAGTACAAGATATGCGCTTTCTTTCCTTCGTGCACTTGCCAATACATCTCTCTCCCGAGACCTCGAACTAACCATTGCAGCCCAACCCGGTGCGATCGAATTCTTCGGGCTGGAGTCCTACGGCATTAGGACAGTTGCCTACTCCACGCTTACCGGCGTCTTTGA
The DNA here is from genome assembly GCA_014377785.1 of Aeromicrobium sp. Lineage (GTDB taxonomy): Bacteria > Actinomycetota > Actinomycetes > Propionibacteriales > Nocardioidaceae > JACMOZ01. Next base: position 5,685 of record JACMOZ010000128.1, on the reverse strand, counting down.
CGTGGGTATCGCGATAGCACCGATCAACAGCCTCGACCAACTTGTCCAGATGAACAAGCATTGCGTGCGATGGGTGGTGAGCCATTTCGATCTGATCGCGTCTCGTTCGCTCGCCTTGTTGGCGACCGATCCCCTCCGCTCGCTTGTGGTGGAGCTCGGCCTGCAGCACGCCGACCGGGTGATTTCCCTCAGCGACTTCTCGTTGCGCGACGCGACCGCCTTCTTTCCCCATCTGGCGAAAAATCTCGAATCGAAGACGAAAGCAGTGATGCTGGGTTCGACGCAGAACGCAGTGACTGGGATCGACGGTGACCGACTGGTCGAGACGGAACTCCGGCCGGCGATTGCGAGGTTGATCACCCGAGGCGGCTATGTGGTCGTCATGGGGAATTTCTATCCTCATAAGCAGGTGGCGATGGCGGTCGGCTCCCTTGCCTCGGCAGGAGTCCCCATTCTCGCCTTCGGACCTTTGCCGGACGTCGAAGAGACCGACGCAACCGTTGTCGTCTCAAGCGGAACACTCTCCGAGACTCAACTACATCGCGTATTGGAAAATGCAGCGCTTGTCGTCTTTCCTTCGGCGTATGAAGGATTCGGACTACCGATCGCGGATGCTCTGGATTTTGGAGTTCCTGTGGTCGCATTCGATACTTCGGTTGCTCGGGAGGTCGTGCGCAAGCTGCGGCTCGGAAAAGCCGTCCGTTTCTTCGATCGATTCAGTCTTCTTCCCTCGATAGTTGCTTCAGCGCTTTCCGACACGGTTTTGCATGACGCCGCTGCGCTTCATCGCGGTTCGGTGAGGGGCCTTGCGCCCTACAATGAGGCTCTGTGGCGGATGGCGCTCGATCAACTCGACGAGCCCATCGACCTAGCGTCTCTCGAGATCCGCTTTTCGGCAATAAAGCAACTAGAGCGAATCTCAACTGTGCAGTCGCAGGTAGTTGCCGGTCTTCGAAGTGAACTCACGGCGGCGCGATCGCTCACTGACGCCGTGATCTCGAGTCGCACGCACCGTGCCGGTCGGAAGATCGCGCTGATGGCGTCACCCTTGTTGCGAATCACGCGGCAGTCGAACCGTTTGTAATAGTGGGCGGCATCATTCCAGCGTCACGCAGTAAGCGCGCCTCCGTTTTCCGATGGGCGATTTGGCTCGGGGTTGTATCGACAATCGTGTTCCTCCCGGGAGGGCTTAACCGATGGGTGTTCCCTAAAGAAGCGATCTTCGCAGTTGCAGCCCTGCTCGCCTCGCTCTTGCCTTCAGCGGCGAGGATTCCTCGTTGGCTCTGGATCGGCGTGTCTGGGGGAGCGATTCTGCTCATCGGCGCAACGGTGCAGTCTCACGCACCACTTGCTCAACTTGTCGGTCGGTGGCCACGCTACGAGGGCTTAATCACACTCTCCGTCTATGTGATGGCACTGTGGTTCGGCTCGCATCTGCTGGGAGCCACCGCGGGGGCCGATCGCATACTCATCTTCCGAAGGGCAGTCTCGGTCGCGTCAATTGTGCTCGCTGCCGTCTCTATAGCTGAGGCATTTGGATTGGAGCCGATTCAAACGACAGCGAGCCGATCGGGGGCGCTGCTCGGCAATGCGACAGACCAAGGTGTCGTTGGGGTGATGTTTTTTGCCGTGTTGGCGGTGCCGGTTGCTCGCCACTGGGCGTTTCCCGACGCGCCACAAGCTCGTGGCTCTGGCAAGAAAGATGCTAGGAACAAGGGCACTCCACTGCCAGGGCTCCGACCCTGGCTCGCCTTGGCTGGAACGGCATCGGCGCTGGTCACAGTTGTTATCTCTGCTTCACGTGCCGCCTTTCTGAGCCTCATGCTCATCATCGTTGCGTTGATCGCGCTGGAGTTGGTGCGGCGAAGGATTCTCACGAATAATGGTCTGCGCGAGCTCAGCCGCTCGACGGCGCGCGACAAGCGCACCCGGGCAGGGCTGGTGGGCGGAATCGCATTGGCGAGCATTGGCTTTGTGCTTCTCGCCTTTCCGCTGATCACTTTGCGACTGTTCGGCTTGACGCCCTTATCCGGCCGGACGATTAGCGATCGCGGGATGATCTATCGGGCCGCTCTCGACGTCGGGTGGCGCCATCCGCTCACCGGCGTAGGGCCGAGCGGATTCGTCGATGCGGTCCCTTCTTTCCTCGGATCGAACTGGTACGGCACTGTTGGTCCGAATGTCACCTTGGATTCCCCACACAACTGGATCCTGCAGGCGCTTGTAGCCGGCGGCATCCCGTTGGCAGTGCTCGCTCTTGCGCTCGCTGTGGGAGTTGCCATGGTGGGAATTCTTCGTTGGACGCGAGCAGTCGGGGTCGGATCCGACTTGGATCGGTCTCGGCCGGACCACCTTGCCGGCGCCGGTTTGGCGATCTTGGGATTTGGTGTTGCCCTAATGACCGACTTCACCTCACCCGGCACGACGGTGTTCGCGGCGCTCCTGATCGGGAGTCTGGTCTCCGCTACTCCACGGGCGGCAGCGGGCGCCTTGCTCCGCAGGGGAGACCCCCTCTGGAGGCAGTTTGGCCGAATGGTGCGCACAATCGCTTTCGGGGGCATCGCTATTCTGCTGATTATCGCTGCGGCGGCGGAGATTCCATTACAGTGGGGTGCAGACAGCGCGGCCGCACACGACGTGACCCAGGCTCGCTCCCAGTTCGACACGGCGCTTGCATTGAGACCGTGGGATTCTGATGCGGCGAGTATCGCAGGCCAGCTGATGGCTCAGCAGGCCGAACAACAGGTGCCGGGCGCCGCGGATGCGGCGACAGTGTTTGCGACTAGGTCGCTCATGGCCACACCGGGATCCGTCCAGGCGGCGAAAGCGCTCGCAGTCGGGCAGCAGTATTCGGGGCACCTTGCAGACGCTCGCGCGACTCTCGCCGCTTTGAAACGGAAAGTGCCGCTCGACAGTGGAGTGGTACTCCGCCTCGGCGGCGTGGATGTGCTGCTGGGCAACTACCCGTCAGCCGAGACCGAACTTCTTCAGGCGACCCGGTTGAGCCCAAAGGATCCTGCCCCGTGGGAGGCGCTGGCGTACTTGTACGGGCGAACCGGTGATCTGTCGGCGGCCGCAGCGGCGACCGCGCACTCAAAGAAACTGACTCTGCAGGTCAGATAAAGAGAAATCTGTGGCCCCCTCGCTTTGGGGGTGACAGGCCTGACTACCGGCGCCTCTTGCTCAATAAGATCAGTCATGTTCTCCGGAATCGGCGGCATCGACTAAGTCCTTGGGGGACAATTATCTTCTCTTTCCGCAGTCTCTTGCCGTTTACCCCGGGTCAGCCCGATTCTGCGCGCCGCCGCCTGAGTATCTTCCTGGCGGTTCTCATCGCGGTGACCGCTGGCCTGACCGTCGGGGGAAGCGCGACGATATCTGCGAGCGCTGCCGGGACGGCGACGATCAGTGGAACGGTGACAGGAGACGGCTCGCCCCCCGTCAGTCTGGAGGGCGCGAGCGTTGAGGCCATTGCGGCCAATGGCAGTTTTGTGGCGAGCTCCTCGACGGACGCGTCGGGGAACTACAGCATCGGCGGTCTCGACGCTGGGAGCTACACACTTCAGTTCCGGGCGCCGTATGGCGCGAACTTTGTGTCGCAGTATTGGGGCAACAAGCTGACTCAGCAGTCTGCGGATTATTTCACAGTCGCCTCGGGTGAGACGCTGTCGGGAAAAAACGCGCTACTTGCCGTTGGTGCGTCGATCGGCGGCAACGTCAGCGGCGGGGGAGCACCCCTAACGGGCGCAAACGTTTACGCTTACACCGTCGATGGCAACTGGGCTGGGGGTGCCACGACGGACGCTGCCGGAAACTACAGCCTCAGCGGAGTTGCCGCAGGGAGCTTCACGCTCCAGTTCGTGGCAGCCAATGGTGCAAACTTCGTGTCGCAGTACTGGGCCAATCGGGCAACGCTACAGACTGCTGACTACTTCACGGTTTCACCGGGCCAAACGGTAACTGGCAAGGATGCCGTACTGGTTTCTGGCGCGTCGATCAGCGGCAATGTCAAGGGCCAGGGGTCACCGAACGTCAATCTAAGCGGTGTCTACGTCTCTGCCTACTCAACCGACAGATCGACAAGCGCCTACACGACCACCGACAGCAATGGGAATTACTCTCTCGTCGGTCTCGCCGCTTCATCGGTAACGATCCGATATTCCGCCGCCTCTGACCAGAACTACGTCGCCCAATACTGGAACAACAAGCCGACTGAGGAATCAGCCGACCGCATCACAGTGACGACGGGCCAGGCCGTCGCCGGCAAGGACGTTGTGCTGCTCGTCGGGGCGTCCATCAACGGAAACGTTCAGGGCAAGGCCTTGACCAATATCCCGCTCGCGGGGGCATCCGTGTCTGCGTATGCCCCGAATGGATCATTCATCGCTAGCGCAACGACGAACACCGATGGGAACTACAGCATCACCGGGCTTGCCGCGGGGTCGTATGGGGTTCAGATCTCACCCGCACCAGGTGCGAATTTCGTCACGCAATACTGGAACGGTAAGCCGAGCCTTGCAGCGAGCGACCACATCGGGGTCACTGCCGGAGAGGCCGTATTTGGCAAGAATGCACTCCTCGAAGCGGGAGGTACGATCAGCGGGAATCTCAAGGGTGAGGGCTCTCCTAACGTGGGCCTGGCAAACGCATCGATCCGGGTCTACTCGGCGAATCAGAACGTCAACGGCTATGACAGCACGGACGCCAACGGCGATTACCACATAGTGGGGCTTCCTGCTGGCTCGTACACGCTGCAGTTCTCCGCGCCGTACCGATCCAACTTCGCGTCGGAATACTGGAACGGCAAGTCGACAAGCTCGGCATCGGACGCGATCGTGCTCACCGCCGGGCAGTCCGTGATTGGCAAGGATGCAGTTCTCGCCGTTGGGGCAACGATTAGTGGGAACGTCAAGGGTGAGGGTTCTCCGAACCTGAATTTGCCCAATGTCTCGGTCTCCGCGTTTGCAAGCGACGGTTCCTGGTATGGCTCGGACAACACCGACGCCCTGGGCAATTACACGATCCTTGGGCTTGGTGCAGCGGACTACACCCTGCAGTTCTCGTCGTCGGGTACGACCGACTACGTCTCACAGTATTGGAATGGCAAGTCCATCGGCGGACAACCAGATCACATCATCGTGACCGCGGGTCAGACCGTGCTGGGGAAGGATGCGCTGCTCAAGCTCGGGGGGTCCGTGACGGGGAAGGTGATGGGCCGCGGAGTCCCTAACGAGAACGTCAGCAACGTGTTTGTTTATGCGAGCATGCTCGATGGATCCTGGGGCGGTAGCGCTGTCACCGATTCCGACGGTAACTACTCGCTCAGGGGGCTGGCGCCCGCGTCATATACCCTCTTTTTCAATCCAGGCCCCGGCTCGAATTTCGTCCGTCAGTATTGGAGCAACAAGAGCACGCCAGAGACCGCTGATGCGATCGCGGTAATCAGCGGGCAGGTGTCCTCGGGAAAGAACGTCCTTCTCGAACAGGGTGCCTCCATCGGGGGCAACGTCCAAGGCCAAGGATCGACTAACACCAATCTGAGTAACGCCAGCGTCTACGCCATGTCGACGGATGGCGTTTGGTTCTCGGCCGGAATGACTGACGACGCCGGAAATTACACGATCGTCGGGTTGCCAGCAGGTTCCTACATCCTCCAGTTTGTCGCCCCCAGCGGAGCGAATTACG
>JACMOZ010000127.1 GCA_014377785.1 Aeromicrobium sp. | reverse complement strand
GACATCGCCATCGAACTTTTCCCCAACCAGGCCCCCAAGACCGTCGAAAACTTTGTCGGGCTGGCCGAAGGCACCAAGGAATGGAAGAATCCGCGCGGCGGAGCGCCTTCGACGGAACCCTTTTATGACGGACTCGGTTTCCACCGGGTCATCCCCAATTTCATGTTGCAGGCCGGCTGCCCGCTCGGCACCGGTACCGGTGGCCCGGGATACACGTTCGAGGACGAGATCCATCCCGACCTGCAGTTTGACCGCCCGTATCTCCTCGCGATGGCCAACGCTGGACCGGGAACCAACGGCTCGCAGTTCTTCATCACGCTGATCCCGACAGACTGGCTCAACCGCAAGCACACGATCTTCGGCGAAGTCCTCAACGACGAAAGCCGCAAGGTCGTTGACGCGATCGGCGCCACCCCCACGGACGGCCGCGACAAGCCGATCGAGCCGGTCGTCATCGACAGCCTGCAGATCGAACGCCGATAACAACCAGCAGATGACCGACCCCGTCCCGAGCGAAAACAGGTGCTATCGCCACAGCGATCGGGAAGCCTACATCTCCTGTCAGCGCTGCGGACGCAAAATTTGCCCCGATTGTATGCGTGATGCCTCGGTCGGTTTTCACTGTCCCGAATGTGTGGCCGAGGCCGCCCGCACGATGCCTGTCGCCCGAACGCTGGCTGGCGGCAGGGTTTCAGCCCGCGAGGGCATCGTCAGCCTGTCGCTCATCGGTATCAACGTCGTGGCGTTCGTCCTGACCATCGCCGCGGGTGGGAACAACTCGAATTTCTTCCAGCAAGGCGCGATGCTGTCGGTCGATGCCGCCAACCAGGCCGGAACCACGCTGAGAGGCGTGGCCGACGGGGGCTATTGGCGACTTCTCACCTCGGCGTTCCTGCACGAAGGCATGCTGCACATCCTGTTCAACATGTATGCGCTGTATCTCTTCGGCCCGATCGTCGAGCGGGCACTCGGCGTCCGCCGGTTCATCGCCGCCTACCTCACGATGGCCATCGTGGCTTCGGTCTTTGTGTATGTGCTTTCGGAGCCACGGGCCCTGACTATCGGCGCTTCAGGGGCCATTTTCGGCCTGTTCGCGATGGCCCTCATCCTGCTCAGAAAGGCCGGCCAGGATGTCACGTTCCTGCTCGTCCTGCTGGCGATCAACGCGGTCATCAGCCTCACCGGCAACATCAGCTGGCAGGGCCACCTCGGCGGATTCGTTGCCGGACTGGTCCTCGGCGCGACCTTCGCTTATGCGCCTCGTGACAAAAGGACCCAGATTCAGTTGCTGGTGTTTGCGGCTCTGTGGGTCGGCATCGTCGCCGCAGTCGCCATACGGACTATTCAGCTCACCGCCTGATACCCGGGCCGCGCTCGTACCTCGCGCTCATCCGCGGCTTCGCCGCTGCCCGGCTCGCGGGCTTCGCCCGCGCCTTGGTCACCTTCTGCGCCATTCGCGGTTGAGGCGGGTTGAGTTACATGGGTGTCATTATCCACAAGGTTTTCCCCTGGTGTGGATAATGACACTGGTGTGATTCAGGCAGTCGCTTTACTCCCACTTCATCGCGAAGCCGAAGGCCGCCACTATGAAGCCCATGCCGATGACGAGGTTCCAGCTGCCGAGATCGGTGATCAGCGGGATGCTGGTGTCGGGCTTGTTGGTTACGTAGAACACGACGATCCACAACAGGCCGATGCCGGCAGATGCCATCATGGCCGGACCGGCCCAACGATTGCCGACCCTCTTGGCCTGGATCTTGGGGGCCTTCGGTGTACGCGGGATTTTCGCCATGGTGAAACCTCGTTGTCAGTGCGGCGTTGACGCCACGGATACTGGGTGCACAGTAATTGGTGCTCTCGGTTAGCCTAGTCGCCGACGGGCGGATCAAGGAGTTCGGTATGGCGAAGAGGCGACGCGGCACTCATGCGCGGGGCCGATGGCCGTATGTGGTCGTGGCCATTTTCGTGTTGTCGGGCTTCGTTTTCGTCGCGAGCGCGGTGAGCGCCGGCGGATCCGATCTGCGACCCGCCGGTGACGATGTGGGTTCGTTGCTCAAGGATCGCTCCGACCGGGTCGACGTTCAGCGGGTCGACGCCCGCAAGCTGCGCGAAGACATCGACTCGCTGTCCAAGTCCGTCAACGACGCAAGTCTGAAGAAACAGCTCGATCGCGCCGATAAACTTCGCGATGACACAGGACTGTCCAAGGTGGTCGGCGCGGGTATGCGTGTCACCCTGACCGATGCGCCGCGCACGCTCGAAGTGCCGGGCCTCGATCCCAGAAGCCTCGTTGTGCACCAACAGGACATCCAGGCCTTCGTCAATGTGTTGTGGTCCGGCGGCGCACAGGCAATCACTCTCCAGGGCGAACGGCTGATCTCTACGACCGGTATCAAATGCGTCGGCAGCACCGTCCTGCTCGACGGCGTACCCTATTCGCCGCCGTACGTCATCGAGGCGGTCGGCGATCCGGCGACGCTCGACGACGCCTTGTCGTCGTCGCCCGAAGTCACGACCTACGGCAAATATGCGACCATGTATGGCCTTGGCCTCAAAGTCGAGGCAAGCGGCAAACTCACAGCCAAACCCTATGCGGGCACCATTGGCCTCAAGTACGCCACCGCCGCGAATTAGTCAGAACTGTCAGCCCCCGTCCCCGAGTCCATCGACCCCGGTGCCATCGACGCCGGCAGGGGTCGGGATGGTCGGGGTGGTCGGCACCGCGGGTGGCATCGACACTGTCAACTCGACCGACGTTCCCGGCGCTACCTTCTGGTCCTGGGCAACCGACTGAGCGGTCACGGTGCCCTTGGCCGCAGGAGATGCGGGATCTTCCGTGACGGTGTATTTCAACTTGAGATCGTCGAGCGTGCTCTTGGCGTCTTCGATGGTCATTCCCACGAGGTTCGGCATAGTGACCTGGCCCTTGGAGACGAACAAGGTGACGTCGGCGCCGACCGCGGCGTTCTGACCGGCGAGCGGCGTTGAGTTGATGACTTCACCCGCCGGGGCAGCATTGTCCTGCTCCTTTTTCGTGACCTTGAACTTGTATTCGGAGCCTTCGAGTTGTCCCTTGGCGACGGCGTATTGGAGTCCCCGCACGTCAGGCATCGTGACTGATGCGGGTCCGGTGCTGATCACAAGGTCAACGGGCGTATTCACCTCGACGGATTCGCCGGCCGCTGGGTTGGAAGAGATGACCTGACCGGAGGGCACGTCGGCGCTGGCCGAGTTCGTGGTGTTTCCGACGACGAGCTTGCGGTTCTCAAGGGCACGCGCCGCCACGTCCTCGGTCTTGGTGACGACATTGGGCACGTCGACCATGACCGGGACTGGCGCTTTGTTCATCTGCAGGATTCCGTAGGTCAACGCGGCAAGAAGGATCAGGACGAGCGCACCGAGCGCCCACCATTTGCCGTTGCCCCCCTTCTTATCCTTGTCAACATGATCGCCGCCGCTTCCCGTCGCGGTGCTCGGGGGCGGAAGTACGGGGGCGATCATCGTCGAGGTCGCGCCGGCGATGGCCGCCGTTGCCGCCGTGGGCGCTTCGATCGGGTGACCGGCGATGAGGCGCTCGATGTCTTTGCGCATGTCGGCGGCGCTTTGGTAGCGGTCATCGGTTCGCTTGGCCAACGACTTGGCGACGATGGCGTCAATGTTGGCGCCGACATCGGGATTGAGTTGCGAAGGAGGACGCGCTTCCTCGCGGACATGTTGGTATGCCACCGAGACCGGACTGTCGCCGACGAACGGCGGGCGACCGGTGAGGAGTTCATACAGCAGGCAACCGGTTGAATAGATGTCGCTGCGGGCGTCGACGGTTTCGCCGCGGGCCTGCTCGGGCGACAAGTATTGTGCGGTGCCGATGACGGCGGCCGTCGCGGTCATCGCCGAGGAGGCATCGGCGATCGCACGGGCGATGCCGAAATCCATCACTTTGACCTGGCCCGAAGGCGTCAACATGACGTTGGCGGGCTTGATGTCGCGGTGCACGATGCCCGAACGGTGTGAATAGTCGAGGGCGCTCAGGATGTCGGCGGTGATGTCGAGGGCGCGTTCAGGTAACAATTTTCGTCCGTCACGCATGACATCGCGGAGCGTCTGGCCTTCGACGTATTCCATGACGATGTATGGGGCGACGTGGCCATCTTTGTCGAACGATTCGCCGGTGTCATAAACCGCGACGATCGAGGGATGGTTGAGCGATGCAGCAGACTGGGCTTCGCGCCGGAAGCGTTCCTGAAACGTCGGGTCGGACGCAAGGTCGGAGCGCAATTGCTTGACCGCGACCGTGCGACCGAGACGCAGATCGCGGCCCACGCGTACGTCCGCCATACCGCCCCGCCCGAGCAGGCCGCCAAGTTCATAGCGGTCACCCAGACGGATGGGCTCGTCGGGGGTTTCGGTCATGATTTCGTCTCCCAATACTTGATCGAAGTTTGTGTAGGCCGTCGTCGAGCGACTTGCCTGCAATGTCGTGTCGTCGCTCTCACTTGTTCAGCACTGCTTCCATCACGGCTCGGGCAATCGGTCCGGCGAGTCGGCCACCGGCGATCTCGTCGCGTCCGGTGTTGCTGGACTCGACGAGCACGGCAACGGCGACCTTGGGGTTCTTGGCAGGGGCGAAAGAGACGAACCAGGCGTAGGGGGGGCGTTCGGGTGTGGACTGAGCCGTACCGGTCTTGCCGCCGACATCGACGCCGCTGATCCGTGCCGATGTGGCGGTACCGCTTTCGACGGTGCTCACCATCATCTGGCTGAGCTTGGCGGCGTTGGCGGCGCTCATCGCCTGGCTCAACCGCGAGGGGCTGGCCTCATCGAGCACCTTGAGGTTGGGCGAGCGCACGGTCTTGACGACGTAGGGCTTCATGACGGCGCCGTCGTTGGCGATGCCGGCGGCGACCATGGCCATTTGCAGCGGCGTCGTGGCAACTTCGTACTGGCCGATGCCGCTCTGGGCCAGAAAGTCATTGCTCATCGCTTTACCGTTGTCGGTGAAGCGGCTGGGGCTTGCGGCGAGTCCGTCGAGGGGATCGGTTCCAAAGCCAAATTTCGTGGCCTGCGCGGCAAGTTTGTCCTGGCCGATCTGCACGGCCAGACGACCGAAGGCGACGTTGCACGAGACGTTGAGCGCCTTCTCGAAGGTGATCTCGTTACCACCGCAGTTACTGCCGTTTTCGTTGGGAAGGGTGAATCCGTTTACCTTGTATTCCTTGCCGGCCCTGACCTTGGTGTCGGGATCGATCTTGAGGTCTTCCAATGCGGCAGCGGCAGTCACGAGTTTGAAGGTCGAACCCGGGGGCAGGATCTGCTGGGTGGCCCGGTTCAGCATCGGCTGGTCTTTGTCGGCCATCAGGGCTTCCCAGGCTTTCTGGACCGCACTGAAATCGTGGCTGGCCAGGCGGTTCGGGTTGTAGGACGGCTGGTTGGCCATCGCGAGGATCGCCCCGGTGCTGGGATCAAGAGCCACCACCGACCCCTTGGCGTTCTTACCGAGCGAAGCAAGGCCACTCGCGGCGGTCTTCTGTGCGAGGGCATCTATGGTGAGTTCGACGCTTCCCCCTTCGGGTTTCTTGTTGGACAACAAGTCGACGACGCGGTTGACGAACAACCGGTTGTCGCTCCCCGAGAGGACGCCATTCTGCGAGTTCTCGAGCCCGCGGCGGCCGTAGACGTAGGAGTAGTAACCGGTGATCGGCGCATACAGGCTCGCATCGGTGTAGCGGCGCTGGAACTTGTAGGCGTCGTTGCTGGGCACGCTTTCGGCAATCGGGTTGCCGTCCACGAGGATGGCGCCACGATCACGCGAGAACTCCTCGTTGATGACCCGCTTGTTGCCGTTTTTGGCATTGAGGCTGTCGGCGTTGACGAACTGCACGACGTTGATGTTGACCAGCAAGGCCATGAACAGGACGAGGCAGGAGATGGCGATGACGCGGATCGGTTTGTTCATACGGCCCTCACCACCTGGGTCGGTTCATCGCTGTCGAACGTGGCGATCTCGGGTGCCGGCCTGCGTGTCTGGTCGCTGATGCGCAGCAGCAGGCCGATGATTGCCCAGTTCATGACGATCGAGGAACCTCCGTAAGAGAGGAACGGTGTTGTCAGGCCGGTCAGCGGGATGAGCCGGGTCACGCCGCCGACAACCACGAACACCTGCAAGGCGATCGAGAACGCCAACCCGACGGCGACGAGTTTGCCGAACGCATCGCGGCATACGAGCGCGATGCGCAGGCCCCGTTCGACGATGAGTCCGTAGATCACGAGGATCGCCATGAGTCCGGCGAGACCGATCTCCTCACCGAGTGAATCGGCTATGAAGTCGGAGTAGGCGAACGGTGTCAGGTCCGGACTGCCAAGGCCCCAGCCCCGGCCGAGGAGTCCTCCGTGGGCGAGGCCGTACAGGCCGTTGATGAGCTGGTAATTGCGGTCCTGGTTGCCAAAAGGATCGAGCCAGGCATCGACACGAGTCTGGACGTGACCGAAGAACAAATAACTGAAATAGGCACCGACCAGGAACAGGCCACCACCCACGAGGAGCCAGCCGGGCCGTTCGGTGGCTATATAGAGGATAACGACGAAGAGGCCGAAGAACAGCAGCGAGGAGCCGAGATCACGTTGGAAGATGAGAATGCCGAGGCTTATGAGCCAGCCTAGGAGAATCGGGCCGAGGTCGCGACCGCGCGGCAAGTCGATGCCGGCGAAGCGGCGACCGGCGAGGGCGAGGGCATCGCGCTTAACGACGAGGTAGCCGGCAAAGAAGATCACGAGGCAGACCTTGGCGGCTTCACCGGGTTGGAAGCCGACGGGACCGACGCGGATCCAGATGCGCGAACCGTTGACCGTCCGGCCAATTCCCGGCAGCAACGGCAAGATCAACAGGCCGATCGCGATCAGGCCAAAAGTGTAGGTCATGGACTGCAGGCGACGATGGTCGCGCACGAGCACGAGAATCGCCGTGAACGCGAGGAGGCCGAGCAGCGTCCAGATCAGTTGCTGATTGGCGAGCGGTTGCCAATTGGGGTCGCGGGCGCTGCGGGCGAGGTCGATCCGGTAAATCATGGCGAGCCCGATGCCGTTGAGTGCGAGCACGAGTGGCAGCAGGACCGGGTCGGCGTAGGGCGCGACCTTGCGGACGATGATGTGGGTGGCGACGGCAAGGATGATGAGGCCGGCAGCGAGTTTGTAGACGTCGGCGGGGATGCGGCCGTCGACGCCAAGACCGACGGCGCAATAGGCGCCAACGCCGATCAGGACCGCGAGGATAGTCAGGAAGAACTCGGCGCCCCGGCGTTTGCGCGGAGCCCAGGCGGGCGCCGCGCCCTGAGCGGCGCTCATGAGTCCTCCACCAGTCGCTGCGAAGTGGTTTGAATGTCCGCACGTGTCGTCTTGGCCGTTGGGGTCGGTGTTGGTGAAGGGGTCGCGGCAGGAGCCGGTGCGGGTGTCACGAACTGGCCGAGGTTGTCGACGATGTCCTGTGCGTCGGCGCGGCTGGACGCCTCGATGCCGGACCGCACTTGCTTGCGGCGGAACTCGGGGAGCGTGGAGACGTCGATATTGGTGACAGTGTCGACGTTTTCGAGCTTGACGCCGGGGATCTCTGCGTGGACGCCGCGGAAGATCGTCACCATCCCGTTGTCGGTGGCCACGAAGTATTGCTTTTGGCTCCAGTCGTAGGCGATCTTGCCAGCTCCACCGAGGATTGCCGCGAGGACCAGCAGGCCGACGGCCCAGCGCACCCAGCGGCGACTCGACGGCGGCCGCGACATGTAACGGACTTCTTCGGGATCGAGTGGCTTGGCGGGCACGTCGTCCTTGGCCGCATCGCCCTTGGCTCGAGCAACTGGGTCAGCGGACCGACCGGTTCGCGGTCGGTGCTGGCCTGCTGCGGCACCGACCAGTTGCGGCTGACCGTTGGAACTGGACAGCGTTTCGTCGATGGGGGTCTCGGCTGCAACCATCTCGGCGATGACGACGGTGACATTGTCATAGCCGCCGCCTTCGAGCGCAAGGCGGATCAGTTCGGTTGCGGCGAAGTCGATTGTCTCGACACCGAGGGTCGCCTCGATCACGTTGTCGTCGACCATGTCGGAGAGGCCGTCGCTGCAAAGGAGATAACGGTCGCCGAGTTTGGCTTCGACGGTGCTGATGTCGGGATCGTTGTCGTCGCGTCCGAGCAATGCGCGAAGGATCAGCGAGCGATGCGGGTGATGGCGCGCCTCCTCTGGAGTCAGCCGGCCTTCATCGACGAGGCTCTGGACGAACGTGTGGTCGTCGCTGATCTGGGTGAGTTTGCCGTCGCGGAGTCGATATGCCCGCGAGTCGCCAATGTGTGCCATCGCGAACTTCTTGCCGTCCCACAACAAGGCGTCGAGAGTCGTGCCCATGCCTTCGACGGCCGGGTCTTCTTCGATCAGTTCGCCTAGCCGGTCGTTAGCTCGGCTGACGGCACCGGCGAGAGCCTCGATTGCATCACCCTCGAGTTCGCGGTCGAGTTTGCGGATGACGTGCATTGTTTCGGAGGAGGCAACTTCACCGGCCGCGGCACCGCCCATACCGTCGGCGATGACGAGGAGATTCTTACTGGCAAAACCGGAATCCTCGTTGTCTGTGCGGCGCAGACCTGTGTCAGTCAGCGCGACGTAGTGATAAGTCAACTCAGTCATGGGTTACTTTCGGAGTTCGACGATGGTCTTGCCCAGGCGGACCGCAATGCCGATCCCGATCGGTGTGGGCGATGTCAGGCGCTGGCTGCCCAGATAGGTGCCGTTGGTCGAGCCGAGGTCTTCGACGAACCACTGTTCGCCGTTGGTCGCGAAACGCGCATGACGAGTGGACACGTAGTCGTCGTCGAGCCGGATGGCGGCATCGGTGCCGCGTCCAAGCAGGATCGGCTTGTCGCCGAGTGGGACGCTCTGCCCCGCATTGGGGCCGGACACGACCTGGAGTTTGGTGGGGGTGCCGCGGAGCGGTTTGTTTCTCTTGGCCTTGCTCTTGGCGGCCGGCTTCTGCTTCGCCGGTCGGGCCGGCGCGGTGACCTTGGTGCCGAAAATGTCGGACCTGATGACCGAGACTGCCGACAACACGAACAGCCAGAGTACTGCGAGGAAGCCGAGTTTGATGAGGGTCAGGGTGAGTTCGGACATTTACTCGCCTGCGCTTTTCGAAATACGGATAGTCAAGGTCGTGTTGCCAAGCCGGATTTCGGAACCATTGCCGACAGTGGCTTCGGACACGCGGCGCCCGTTGAGAATGACGCCGTTGGTCGAGTTGAGGTCGAGGACCGTGACGGTGGCTTCGCCGTCGACCGTCTGGACCTTGATCCGAGCGTGCCGGCGCGAGATGCCCGGGTCGTCGATGCGCAGGTCGGCTTCAGCGCCTCGGCCGATGACGACCCCGGGGGCGGCCAGCGGGTGCTTCATACCGTTGACTTCGAGGATGACATCTGAGCTGGTCAGCGCTGTCTCGGTCATTCTTTGACCGTGAACCGGGGTGACGGCGGCATGGGTCGAACTCCGCACGCGGAACCTGCCTGTGCTCAACTCGCCGGACTGTTTGAACTCGATCTCGACCGGTCCAGAAAGGGTGTAGCGCTGTTCCTTGACGTGCTCGTGGACGAGCGTGGACAACTCCGAAGCGAGTGTTCCGCCGAAGGGGGCCAAGCGCTCATAGTCCGAAGTTGACAATTCGACACTGAAGTCGTTGGGAACGAGCCTCCGCTCGCGCGACAGAATGTGTGTGGAGTTGTCGATTTCGCGCTGGAGGGCTGCGGCAATTTCCACAGGCTGGACAGCACTGCGAAAGGCGCGCGCGAATGCGCCGGTGACAGCGCCCTCGAGGCGCTGTTCAAAGCGTTGCAACACCCCCGCCATGAGTTGTCCCCTTCCATAGACGCAGCAGTACCTGTCGATCGTATCGGGCGTGTCGCAAACCAGCGGCATGTGAGGCGTCCGGAGTGACGAAATACACGGTCAACCGGCCTGTTAGAGTTGTGCCTCGGTCGTGGCGCTTGGTGCGTCGGCCGAGCCCGGATGAGTATCCTTTCGGATCCTCTTGGGTAACGCGCGAGTGGCGGAATGGTAGACGCGCTGGCTTCAGGTGCCAGTGTCCGAAAGGGTGTGGGGGTTCGAATCCCCCCTCGCGCACCCGAGAAACATCCCCGGCGGTGACATAGCGTCCACCGGTGACGGGCGGGTGGACGCTATGTCACCGCCTTCGCCCGATCATGGCGTGAATGCTCACAATCTCAGCAGCGCGAGAGCCTCTTCGCGCATCTGGACCTTGCGAATTTTGCCGGTGACGGTCATGGGGAACTCGTCGACGACGTGGACGTAACGCGGGATCTTGTAGTGCGCGAGTCTGCCGGTGCAAAACTCCCGCAATGTGGGCACGTCCAGTGTCGTGCCGTCCTTGAGCTGGACCCAGACCATCAACTCTTCGCCGTACTTGTCATCGGGCACACCGATCACTTGGGCGTCGACGATGTCGGGATGGGTGTAGAGGAACTCCTCGATCTCGCGCGGATAGATGTTCTCACCGCCGCGGATAACCATGTCCTTGATCCGGCCGACGATGCTCACATAGCCTTCGGCGTCCATCTCGGCCAGATCGCCGGTGTGCATCCACCCGTCACGCAGGACTTCGACAGTCTTCTCGGGCTCGTCCCAATAGCCGATCATTACCGAGTAGCCGCGAGTGCAGAGTTCGCCGGGAGTTCCGGTGTCAACCTGCTCATCGGTCAGCGGATCGACGACCTTGACGTCGACATGCGGATGGACCGTGCCGACGGTCGAGACCCTCCGGTCCAGTGAGTCGTCGGCACGGGTCTGTGTCGAGACAGGCGACGTCTCGGTCATGCCATAACAAATCGTCACCTCGGGCATGTTCATCTCGCTGATGACACGTTTCATCACCTCGGCCGGGCAGGGTGATCCGGCCATAATGCCGGTCCGGAGCGTCGACAAGTCGTACGAGGCGAAATCGGGGACGCCAAGTTCGGCGATGAACATTGTCGGGACGCCATACAAGGAGGTGCACTTCTCGGCCTGGACGGCTTGAAGAGTGAGTACGGGGTCGAAACCCGGGGCCGGTATGACGACGCAGGCCCCGTGGCTTGTCGAGGCGAGATTGCCCATGACCATGCCGAAACAGTGGTAGAACGGCACCGGCACGCAGATCCGGTCCTGCTCGGAATAGCCGCAGACCTCGCCGACGAAGAAGCCGTTATTGAGGATGTTGCTGTGGCTGAGCGTGGCGCCCTTGGGGAAGCCTGTCGTGCCGGACGTGTATTGGATATTGATCGCATCGCCTGCGGCCAGGACGGCCGAGCATTCGAGGACTGCCGAAGGGTCGATGGCCGCACCGCCGGCGATCAGCGTGTCCCACGAGGGGTCGCCGATGAAGACGACATCGTTGAGAGTGTCCACTCCGTCGCGGACCTCGTCAATCATGCCGCGGTAGTCGCTCGACTTGAACGAGACCGCCGAAATCAGCATCTTGACGCCGCCGTGATTGAGGACGAAGGCCAGTTCATGGGTGCGGTAGGACGGGTTGATGTTGACGAGGATCGCGCCGATGCGGGCCGTCGCATATTGGACGAGGAACCACTCGAGGCAGTTCGGCGCCCAGATGCCGACCCGGTCATTCCTGGCGATGTCCCGTGCCATCAGACCGCGGGCGACGTCATCGATGCGGGCGTCGAGTTCGGCATAGGTCAGGCGCACCCCGGCGGCGACGTCGACGACGGCTTCACGGTCCGGCCAGGTAGACACCGTACGGCGCAGGTTCGCGTCGATCGTCTCGTCGAGAAGAGGCGTCTGAGAGGTGCCGCTCGCAAAGGACGTTGCTGTCATCGTGGACTCCGGACTGTGGGGGTGGGTTCGAGTCCATTCATCCATGAGCGCTCGCACAAGGCAAGTATGGTGCCCGATCCGAGTTGCTTTGCGTCTTACGACCCGAAGATGGATGACCACGAATTGGTCGCATGCGGTGCAGGTCTGGCGGGCCGAGTGGGCACAATGGCGACCATGGAATCAACCAGCGAGCACCCAGCATCGGCGCCGCGTCGGTGGCCACGCAGTGTTTATGGTGTCGGCACCGAGCCTGACCCTCGATTCTCGTTGGCCAACGAGCGCACTTTCCTCGCGTGGATCCGGACGACTCTCGCGATGCTGGCTGCGGCCGCCGCGGTCAACGTTCTGGACCTGTCGATGCCCGAAAGCGTACAACGCGCCACCGCCGGCCTGTTGGCCTTCGTAAGCCTCGCCTGCGCTATCCAGGCTTGGCGCGGGTGGGCCCGCACGGAACGGGCCATGCGCCAAAATCTTCCGTTGCCCAGCAGCCCCACAAATTTGCCGCTGGCCATCGGCGTGGGCCTCGTTGCCATCGCCATCATCGCGATCACACTCATCGGCTAGGCAGTGGAGAACTCGAGCCGCGACAGCGGCCTCCAACAGGAGCGCACCGCTCTGGCCTGGCATCGAACCGGTCTGACTCTTGTCGCCGCTTCGTTCATAGTTGGACGTCTCCTGCTGCCCGCACTGGGCACAGCCGTCATCAGCTCGGCGGCGCTGGGAGTTGCCGCCGCAGTCTGGGCCGTCACCTCGACGAGGCGGACCGCAAAATACGAGCGCGGTCCCAATGCCGAGTCTGCCTTCAAGTTCGTGCTTATCGACGGCCGGGCCCCGGCGCTGGTTACAGGCATGGTCTGCCTGCTTTGCGTCGTCGAGTTGAGCGCGATACTTCTCACCTGATTGCAGGTTGGTCAAAACAGGTTCAGGCGCGAATCGCTCGATAGATCTCGCAACCCTCGCCACATCAACAGGCAAGGGCTGCGAGATCTGTTCGGCATGAGACTCGAATCCAGTCGCGGTTCAGCCGAGGAACTCCAGCAACGCCTTGTTGAACTCTTCGGGATGAGTCGCGTTATTGCCGTGGGGTCCGCCTTCGATCAGCACGAGGGTGCTGTCGGCAATGGCCTCGTGGCTGCGTTTTCCACTGACTTCGAAAGGCACGATGCCGTCGGAGTCGCCGTGGATGATGAGCGTCGGGACGGTGACAGCCTTGAGGTCTTCGCGGAAGTCAGTACGTCCGAATGCCGCGATGCAGTCGAGCGTCCCTTTGGGCGAGGCGAATGCCGCAATGTCGCGGTTGTAGAGGCGTTCGGGTTCGCTGATCAGATCCGTCTTGTCGCCGGCACAGAAGAAATTGGTGGTGAAACTGTCGAGGAACGCCAGCCGGTCACCGTTGACGCCGCCTTCGAACTCCGCGATGGTCGCGTCGTCGAGACCGCCGTCGGGGTTGTCGTCGCTCTTGAACAAGTAGGGCGGAACAGCCGATGCCAACACGGCCTTGGACACGCGCTCGGTGCCATACGCGCTCAGGTAGCGGACTACTTCGCCGCCGCCCATCGAAAAACCGACCAGTGTCGCGTTGTTCACGTTGAGGTGTGTGAGCAAAGCATTGAGATCGCCGGCAAACGTGTCGTAGTCGTATCCGTCCCACGGCTGCGAGGATTTGCCGAAGCCGCGACGGTCATAGGTGATGACGCGATAACCGGCATCGATCAGGGCGGGGACCTGGTGTTCCCAGGAGCGGCTGCTAAGCGGCCAACCGTGGATGAGGACGACGGGCTGTCCCGAACCGTGGTCTTCATAGTAAAGATCCACCGAATGATTGTTGTCAGAACCGACTGTCAGATGTGGCATGGATCGCTCTCCTCGTGATTCGGGCGTTCATGGGACCGCTTGCGGGAACGCCGTTGTGATCAATTCGCAGCCACTGCCGGTCGAGATCAGTAGCAGTGGAGGTCTCTTCGAATTTACCCCGCATGCATGCATCGCGCCTTTCGAAACGAACGGTCGCTGCGACTCGAAATGCCGTGATCGGAGAACATGGCGGAGGCCCGCGAGAACGATTTCGCTCGCTTAAGTTTTTGCGTTGACGACCAGTTGTTAGGCTGCTCAGCGTGACTGACGCCGCAATGCCCGAAGAGCCGAAGCCTTCCAAGAAAATTGCCAACCAGTACGAGCGTGGTTATGACTACACGCAGTACTGGAACGACCGTGATTACGAGAACGCGGCCGAGCAGATCGCCATCAGACGGCTCCTCGGCACTCGCCGTTTCCGCCACGCGGCCGACATCGGCGGGGGGTTCGGCCGCCTTTGCCTGCTTCTTTCTGAATATGCCGACAAGGTCACGCTGGCCGAACCGGCCCTCAGCCAACTCGAAGCCGCCAAGAATGTCCTCAAGGACACCGACGTCGAGCAGATCCAGATGCAGGCCGACCGCTTGTTGTTCGACGACGGTTCGCTCGACCTCATCACGATGGTGCGCGTCATGCACCACATACCCGAGCCGAGCGAAGAGTTCGCCGAGATTTCGCGGGTCCTCGCCGAGGGCGGCGTTGCGATCATCGAAGTCGCCAACTACGGTCATTTCGTCAACCGGATGAAGCACAAGCGTGCCAAGAAGCCGTTGCCGATCGAGCCGGTCAACATCCGTTCGGACAACCCCGACGAACCCGACGCGATTGCCTTCGTCAACCACAACATCGACACGGTTCTCGGCCAGTTGCGTGAAGCCGGGCTGGTCCTCGACGAAAAGCTGTCCGTGTCCAACCTGCGAAGCCAGAAGCTCAAGAAAGTATTGCCCGAGAAGGTCATGCTCGCGATCGAGAAGGCCACCCAAAAGCTACTCGCCCGCAAGAACTTCGGACCGAGCATCTTCCTGAAACTCAAAAAGGCCTGAACACCTACCGCACGATCGCGGAGAGTGCCTCGAGTGAGATCGAGGTCAAGCGTTCGCGCTTCCTTGGCTTCGTCGTCAGAGTCGAGGACGATTCTTCGGCCCGCGCGGTGATCATCGAAGCACGCAAACGCCACCACGATGCGCGGCACCACTGTTCGGCTTTCGTGCTCGGCCCCGGTGGATCAATCCAGCGGTCGAACGATGATGGTGAGCCCTCCGGTACGGCCGGCGCGCCCATGCTCGAGGTCATCAATGGAAGGGGTCTTAGCGATGTGGTCGCCGTGGTCACCCGCTATTTCGGTGGAACCCTGCTTGGCGCCGGCGGACTGGTCCGCGCTTATGGCGACGCCGTCGCCGCCGCGCTCGACGATGCCGGCGTGCAGAAGCGAGAGTTGCAGCAAATTGTCGAAGCGCGAGTGCCGGCCGCCGATGCCGGTCGTATCGACAATCAGCTCCGGGCTTTTGCCACCATCCACAACGTGGCGTTTGCCGATGAGGCGGTGTTCACCATTTCCATTCCGGTGACCGACGCCGGCAGCTTCGCAGAGCGGCTTGCCCAACTCTCCGCCGGTGCCGCCCGCATACGCGAAACCGGCACCGAGTGGGTCGACTGCTAGGTGTTGGCGAAGCGCTGAGCTGAACGCGCCCTGGCTTTTGCCGCCTCGACTTCGCGGTCCTTGGGAGGAGCGGTCGTCACCAGATCCTCGAGAAGATGCCCGGTGATGTGGGCGATCTCTTCGACGGCGCGGGCGAAGACTTCTTCATTGGCCTTCGACGGCTTGGTGGAGCCGCTCACCTTGCGGACATATTGCAAGGCGGCGGCCCACACCTCGTCGTCGGCCGCGGCCGGCTCGAAATTGTGGAGCGTTCGTATGTTGCGGCACATGCGTTCAGGCTAGATCAGCGGGCCTGGGATGTCAGGGCCGCGACTCCCACCAATCCCGCGCGGCGTCGGCACTGTCGGGGTAGTCGGCGAACACTCCGTCGAGTCCGGCTTCGAAGAAGGCCCTGAGTTCGCCGAAGATGTCGCCCTTGGCATTCGGATCGGTGCCGGTGCGGAAATCGGCCGGGAGGAATTGGTTCTCGTCGCGGAATGTGTAGGCGATCACCTTGAGGCCGACGTTGTGCGCATCCGCGACAAGTGTTGCCGGCTCGGTGAGGAAGCCTTGGGAATCGCGCGGGATCACGCTGTTCTTTTCGGGCCCGAGCCAGTCTGCATAACTGGCTACGTCGCGAAGGCCGGCAGGCGTCATGATGTCGGCGTAGGTGCGCGGGTCGCCGGCAACGACGTGGTCGTATGGCGAGCCGGTGGCGGAGGTCAACTGTTCGAGCGGCACCTTGGTTTGTTTCGCGAGTCGGCGCAGGTTGGACGTTTCGAATGACTGGATGATGATCTTCGAATGAGCCGAGTTGAGTCCGGCTTTGCGGAGCGAGACCAGCAGCGGTTCCTCAAGTGGCAGGCCGATCGACCGGAAATAGCTCGGGTGTTTCGTCTCCGGCGCGACGCCGATCCTACGCCCGTGCTTCCGGCCTTCCGTCTTGGCGAGGGCCAGGACCTCCTCGAACGTGGGGACCTCGAAGAGTCCGTCATAGCGGGTGTTGCCCGGTCGCACGGCCGGGAGCCGCTCCTTTGCCCGCAGGGTTTTGAGTTCCTTCAGCGTGAAGTCCTCGGTGAACCAACCGGTTGCGGCGGGCGCGTCGATCGTTTTGGTGGCTTTTCGTTGGGCGAACTCCGGGTGGGCGGCGACATCGGTCGTGGCGGTGATGTCGTTCTCGTGGCGGGCGACGAGAACGCCGTCTTTGGTGCTCACGAGGTCCGGCTCGATGTAGTCGGCACCCAGGTCGATGGCGAGCGAGTATGAGGCGAGGGTGTGCTCGGGTCGGTAGCCGGAAGCGCCCCGATGGCCGAAGACCGTTATGGGTTGCGCGCGGTCGGCGCGGGCGGCCATCTTGGTCCCGGTGGCGGTCGAGGAGGTGGCGCCGGCCGGAGTGGCCATGGTGCCGACGGCAATAGCGGCGACGCCGAAGAAGAGTGCGGCTCGGCGGAGTTGCGGATGTAAAAGGGTCATGACCCTGAGTTCAGAGGTGCGAGGTGTCCTCGACGTGGCTGTCAGGCCCCGGGCGAGTGAACATACGCCGATCAGTTGAAGCGACCTCCACCTCACCCGCCCCACGTTGGCGGTGGGTTAGGCACCACCCGACGCGATTTCGTGGTGCGTAAGTCACCGCCCAACGACAGTCGTGGTGCGTAAGTCACCGGAGCGTGACGTTGCTCAAGGGAGTACGTCAAGCCGGCGCAGAATCGTACGGACGTGTTTGACGGCCGACTTCTCGGCGAGGCCGGTGGTGTCGTCGAAATAGAGGCCGTCGCCGATGAGCTGGATCGTGCGGGCTAGAGCCTCGTCGTCGAGGTGTTCGCGCAAAACCGTGAACCAGCCGTTGCGCAGGTCGGCGAGTGCTGCGGTTGCCCGTGAATCACTTTCCTGCGCGATGCGGCCGGCGGCGATGAGGGCGCGATCGAAGTCGCTGCCGGAGTTGACTGACGTCGTCAGGTAATAGTCGACAGGCCCTTGCTTCGCCGTTTTCATCCGCGCCGCATCAGCCGCACCTTGGCTGCGCAGTCGGTCGAGCATTCCCTCGACGAGTTCGTCCTTGCTGTGGAAGTGATAGAGCAGTCCGCCTTTGGAGGTCTCGGCTTGGGCGGCGACGGCGTCGAGTGTTGCCGCCCGGCTGCCGGCGGTCACCAGGAGGGTCTCGAAAGCGTCGAGAAGTCGGTCGCGCGTCGAGCGCTCGGTGGCCGTCATGCGGTCAGTGTAGCGATGAAGATCACGTCGATCGGATTTGAGGACTGTACCGTCCAGACGGTACAGTAATGGGCTGACCGTGAGAGGAGAAACCATGACCACCATCGATCACTCTGCGCTGCATTCGGCCGGGCGCCCCATGCCGTGCCCCACCCCAGCAGAAGAAGTCGTGAAGGCGGGCGGCCGCCAATGGATTGCCCTCGCGGTGCTCATGCTTCCCGTCCTGTTGACTTCGGTCGACAACACCGTTTTGAGTTTTGCGCTGCCGCAAGTGAGCACGGCGCTCAAGCCGACAGGCACACAATTGCTGTGGCTCGTCGACGTCTATCCGCTGATGCTGGCCGGATTGCTCGTCGCCATGGGCAGCCTCGGCGACCGTCTTGGCCGGCGCCGGCTCCTCGTCATCGGCGCGATCGGCTTCGGCATTGCCTCTGTCTGCGCCGCCTACAGCCCGACCGCGTCGACGCTCATTGCCTCCCGCGCCTTGCTCGGCGTCTTCGGTGCAACGCTCATGCCGTCCACGCTGTCGCTGATCCGAAACATCTTCAGCGACCGCAACGACCGGCGCCTGGCGATCGCGACGTGGGCAGCCATGTTCTCCGGCGGTGCCGCGCTCGGCCCGATCGTCGGCGGCTGGCTGCTTGAGCACTACTGGTGGGGTTCGGTGTTCCTCATCAATGTCCCGCTCATTGCTGTCTTCCTGCTCCTGGCTTTCGTCTTCCTGTCCGAATCGAAGGACCCGAATCCGGGCCGCCTCGACCTCCCGAGCATCGGCCTGTCCCTGTCCTCGATGCTGCCGATCGTCTTCGGTATCAAAACGGTTGCCGAGCATGGTGTCAGCGATCTCGCCTTGACATCCTTTGCCGTAGGCATCATGAGCGGCGTCGCCTTCATACGCCGTCAGCATCGACTGGCCTCACCGATGCTCGACCTGACCCTGTTTTCCAATCGCGTCTTCAATGGCGCGATCGTCAGCAACTTGCTGAGCCTCATGGGTTTCGCCGGGTTTGTATTCTTTGCCGCCCAGTTCCTGCAACTGGTCGTCGGTATGAGACCGCTCGCGGCCGCCATTGTGTTGTTGCCCGGTCTGGTCGTGACGGTGCTCGCGGGATTCGTCGCGGTGCGTCTCGTGCGGGTCATTCCTGCCTACAAACTCGTGAGCGCAAGCTTCGTGATGTCGGCCCTGGGTTATGCGATCGCCTCGTTCGCCGGAACCCCGAGTATGTGGTCGATCATGGTGGCCTTCGCCGTCCTCGGTATGGGCATCGGATTGGCGGAGACGTTGACCAACGACATCATGTTGACGAGCGTCGCACCGCACAAGGCGGGTGCGGCATCGGCCATCTCGGAGACGGCTTACGAGATCGGGGCCGTGTTGGGCACTGCGGTCCTCGGCAGCATTCTGACTATCACGTATCGCACCCACTTGTTGATCCCGGCCGCCGCACAACGGGCCGACAACGAGCCGGAGTTCCAGACCCTGGGCGGCACGCTGGAGACGGCGGCGAGGTATCCGAACTTCATCGGCGAAGACTTGCTCCGATCGGCACACGCGGCCTTTGACCTCGGTATCCAGCGGTCCTCGGCGGCCGCGATCGTCATCGCACTTGCCGCCGCGGTGTTGTCTTTTCGGACGTTGCGCGGCGCCACTGACTCCCGAACCCCGTGAGCCCGACGGCTCGACCCCGCGGGTTCGCCTCGGCGGACGCGACCGGTTTCGTACGCAGAAATGACCCTAAGAGGTCGCGGCAAGGCTGAACGCGTCCGCCATCTGGGCGATCTCTTTGCCGCTCAAGCCGTTTGCCGCAGCGGCTTGTTTCCAATTCGCCACCGCGTCCCGCACCTGTGTGAGCATGGATGAGTAGTCGGGGGGCTTGATCCGGAATTGCTCGCTGATTTCTCTCAAGGCGTCCAATTGGGCGGAACCGTGAGTCTCGCCGAGTATGAAGGTGACTCGCCGTTTCGCGGTGTCTGGATCTGGATTGATGTCGAAGATGGGAGCGAGTCGCCAGCCGCGA
This sequence comes from Aeromicrobium sp., assembly GCA_014377785.1. GTDB lineage: Bacteria > Actinomycetota > Actinomycetes > Propionibacteriales > Nocardioidaceae > JACMOZ01. The sequence goes on along the minus strand of JACMOZ010000127.1, from coordinate 2,818 downwards.
CCGGCCCGGATCAGTCCGTGATTTCTCAAATGGTCGTGGGTGTTGTTGATGAAAATAGAGAGTGCGATGCGCCGCCAGAGTTCTTGAAGGTCCTTGGTGGCTTCGGTTGTTGTTATCTCAAGGGACTCCGCGAGGTCACTGTAATCAGCGGCGTCGGCGGTCCTTGATTCGAGCAATGTGTTGGCGCTCAGGTATCCCAGTCGAGAGCCGTACTTTCGGTCAAAACGTCGGAGCAGCAGGATGTGTCGGCCTCCCACCGGTTCGAGCCGTCGCTCCGGAGTCTGGATGCCGGCTCGTTCGGCGATGTCGAGGACGGTCTTTTCCCAGCCCATCACATCCCATTCATCGGATCGGTGTGGGAACTTCGCCAACAGCAGCCCGCCTTGGTCCTGGACCGCCGTCTTCGGTCGAGCACCGCCCAAGGTTGCGCTGCCGGCGTCAAGGAGCAATGTCAGTGCGCTGTCGTCGCCCACGCCTATACGGTCTGCAGCGTCCAGCAGTTCCGGTAGCGACGTGACCTTCGGAATAGCGTGGTTCGATTCGTTCAGAAAACCTTCGTCGCCTTGTCGCCGAAACCGGATCGCACCCTGCCTGGTCGCGTCATTGGCGCCGAGTAGATGGTCAAATTCGTTGACCTGACGTTTTGCCGTGCCGCCTTCGCGCGCCAGTTGACGAGCCCGGCGATCGATGAGGATTCTGCCCCAATGGTCAGGTGCAGAATTGGAAAATGCTCCAAACAGCTCTTCTGGTGGCTGGAAGGCTCCCGATGACAGCGGCAACATTGGATCGGGGCAACTCGCGATTGACGATCAGGCTGACAACCGCATCGAGGCCATGAAGCCGCTGCACAATCTCGCTCAACACAGTTTTGACGAGACGCATCGTGGAGACAGGCAAGACCTTCGGTGCGGCTTTCGACACGCGCGCGGCGTATCAGCGGGCAAGGCTCCGGACTCGGCTGATTGAGGTGCGACGAAGGAGCCTCGAAATCGAGGAATTTAGTGATCTTGGTTTCGACTCGGCTCGTTCCTCGCCGGCTCAACCGGCGGCAGAGGGGTCGCTCAACCGGCGATGGGTCCGGCTCAACCGGCGGGTTCGAGGGCGGCTTTGGCCATGGCGGCCAGGAGTTCTCGCATACGCGGTTCCTTGATGCGGGCGCTGTGGGGCGTGGAGTTGAGAAGGCCGAACGTTGCCTGGACGGCGGCGCGGGCTTCCGGTTTGTCGAGGTCGGGTCGCAATACGCGCAGGGTTTTGACCCACACATCCGTATAGGCCAATTGCAGGCTCCGGACCTCCTTGCGTCCGCCCGCGTCGAGATTGGTCCATTCGCGTTCCTGGATGACTATGAAGGCGGGATGACCGAGGGCAAAATCGATGTGCCAGCCGATCAGCGCGTCGAGTGCCTCCGGAGCCGAAGCCGCCGCCGCTGCACGCGACCGGCCGGTTTCGAGCAGTTGTTTGCTGATCGCGGTCAACGACTGGGTGAGGATTTGGTCCTTGCTGTGGAAGTGTTTATAGAGCGCGGGCCCGGAGATGCCGCACGCAGCGCCGATGTCGTGGACGGACACCCCGTGGAATCCGCGCTCGGCAAAGAGCCCCGCGGCGATGTCCAGGATCTGCTGCTGACGCTTGGTGGTCACCAGGCCAATCTAGATCACTTTGGTTAATGGTTGTTAACCCCAGGTGTTAGTGTCTGTTGCATGCGTGAACTCGTGGCTGAACTCCGTGAACGTCTGGCGACCGCGCGGCAAGGCGGTTCGCAGTCCTCGCGCGAACGCCACGTCGCCCGCGGCAAACTGCTTCCGCGCGATCGGGTGGATCAACTCCTCGACCCCGGTTCGCCGTTCCTGGAGTTGTCGCCGCTGGCCGCATACGGCATGTATGGCGCCCCGGATGACCTCTACAACGTGCCGAGTGCCGGGATTGTCACCGGCATCGGCCGGGTGCAGGGGCGCGAATGCGTGATCGTCGCGAATGACGCCACCGTCAAGGGCGGCACCTACTATCCGATGACTGTCAAAAAGCACCTTCGGGCGCAGACGATCGCCGCCGAAAACCGGTTGCCTTGCATTTATCTGGTGGATTCGGGCGGCGCGTTCCTGCCGATGCAGGACGAGGTCTTCCCCGACCGCGAGCATTTCGGTCGGATCTTCTTCAACCAGGCCAACCTGTCCGCCCAGGGCATCGCGCAGATTGCCTCGGTCATGGGTTCGTGCACCGCCGGTGGTGCCTATGTCCCCGCGATGAGCGACGAATCGGTCATCGTCAGGAACCAGGCGACGATCTTCCTCGGCGGGCCGCCACTCGTGAAGGCCGCGACCGGCGAAATCGTCACGGCCGAGGACCTGGGCGGCGGCGACGTACACGCCCGCAAGTCCGGCGTTGTCGACCACCTTGCCGACGACGATGCCCACGCTCTCCAGATCGTTCGGTCGATTGTCGGCACGCTCGAACGCCAGGGGCCGCCGTGCCTCGCCCGTTATGAAACGGAAGAGCCGGCCGAAAATCCCGAGGACCTGTATGACACCGTGCCGACGGACAGCCGTACGCCTTATGACGTGCGCGAAGTCATCCGCCGGGTCGTCGACGGTTCAAGGATGCACGAGTTCAAACCGCTCTACGGCGAGACTCTCGTCTGCGGGTTCGCCCGGATCTGGGGCTATCCGGTCGCCATCATCGCCAACAACGGCATCCTGTTTTCCGAATCCGCTCTCAAGGGCGCGCACTTCATCGAGCTGGCCAATCAACGTGGCATCCCCTTGGTCTTCCTCCAAAACGTCAGCGGCTTCATGGTCGGGCGCGAATACGAAAACGGCGG
>JACMOZ010000126.1 GCA_014377785.1 Aeromicrobium sp. | reverse complement strand
GAGCATATTGAAGGCCACAGCTTCATCGGGCAAGGGCGCCTCGCTGTCTTCAATGAGCTCGCCGAGCGCGGTCCACACGGGTTCCCCACCTTCGTAGCCCGACACCACGACATCGTCGAGTGAAAGCGGCGCGAGGTCGTAGCCGAGGACGGTCTGGACCTCGCTGGCGGTAGCGCCAGCTGCCGCAGCAATCTCTTCGTATGTCGCAGCGCGATCCGAGGTCGCTTCGAGGTCGCCCCTCACCTTTCTGAGGCGTTGAATTTGTTCGACCATGTGCACGGGAACCCTGATGGTGCGTCCTTGGTCGGCAAGCGCTCGCGTGATTCCCTGGCGAATCCACCATGTGGCATAGGTCGAGAACTTGTTTCCCAATGTGTAGTCAAATTTTTCGATCGCTCGGAGCAAGCCCAAATTGCCCTCTTGGATCACATCAAGGAAATCGAGACCGAGACCGGTGTACCGCTTGGCGATCGAGATCACGAGCCGCATGTTCGCGGCGAACATCCGAGATTGCGCTCGTGCACCATCCTTGACGACTCCCGCCAACTCCCGAGTACGAATTCGCGAGAGCTCCTGGTCGGAGTCAATCTGTTCCTGGGCGAGGATGCCTGCCTCGATGCGGCGAGCCAGGTCGACTTCCTCTTCCGCATCGAGCAGCGGTGCTCTTCCCGACTTCCGGCGATAGTCGGCCATGGCATCTGCGCTAACAATGACGTGCGCAACACCAGGTTGCGGCGTGAAGTCCGCGTCTTCCGTCCGCAAATCGTCGAAGAGCTCGGGTTCGTCTTCCTCCTGCCCTTCGGGGTCGTCTGTGATTCCGGCGGCCTCGAGATCGGCGAGTGGGGCACCCTGGATGATTTCGACCGGGTTGGGGTCTCCGGCGAGATCGCCAGCTGGCTGTTCAGGGAGTTCATCAAGCGGGAGGATGGTCTCTTCCTCGACCTCCTCGTCGGCGGGGTCATCGGCCTCCATCACGGAAATGTCGAACTGTGTAGCCAGCGCCGCGGCAAGCACGGAATGCCAAGCCTCAATCTGGTCGAGCGCGGACTGCACCAGCCGATCCTTCGCGAAGTATTCCTCAAGCAGCAAGAACAGTGTCGCCTTGAGAAGTGAGGCATCCCCTGTCAGGCCCATTCCGGAGCCGCTCAGCCGGTGGCGGTACCCGGCGTTGAGCCAGAGTGTGCGGGCGGCATGATCAACCCAAAACACCTGGCCGGACTCGAGCTGACGCCACTTGAGAGACATCGGCCGTGCATCCTCGCGGTGCCGAAGCGAGGTCTCGATGCTCTCCAGCACCTCATCCGGCAGACCCGAATTGATCGCGGTGACGGGCTTTACCTGGGCGGCGCGACGGTTCGCCTGTTGCATTGCCCCGCGCGCATCCTCGATATAGGAACGAAAACTGGTCTCGCCGGCTTCGTCGAGTGCGGTCTCCAAGGCGTCGATGAAGCCCGGTCGCAGAACCACACCATTCTTGTCAGGGCTCAACGCCACGTCAGCAAGCAGGTCATCGGTTAGGTCGATGGCGACGCGCGCAAGCTGCGTGTCGCTGGCATCTGAGAGCAGGGAGTGCCACCCGCTTGCTTGAAGCAGACGGTCGTTGCGGTAGAGGTACAGGCCCTGCCAGCGGGGACGTCGCTCGCCGAGTAGCCGTGCTGCCGGCCCCGAGGCGTTAGGAGGCAGGACATGACACGTCGCGGTCATCCGTGCGCCACGAGCGGTCGACGCCGAGATCTCTTTGGGGTAGCCGGTCTTGCCCTCTTGATGGAATCCAAAGGGATTGATCGGTTCGACGGTGGTGGGCGCCCCCGGTCGCTTCAGCGCAAGGTCGTACTGCTCGATTTCGATGCGGATGTCGCCGGCAGCGAGCAGGCGGTGAAACGTGAGGCCGAGCTGTTGGCGCAAGTGCACCATGGTCGTGCTGAGCCAGGCACGACGGTGGGTGTCGTCGTGGGCATTGGATACGGTGTCCAGCCCCAGCCATTCAACGACAGTGCCGCTGGGCGTAAGTCGACCGTCGAATCCGCGGTCGAGGCCATCCCATGCCGCGCGGTCAGAGAGAACCTCGACGTAGCCATCCCCTCCTGCATCGTGCCTGCGCAAGCGACGCCCCACAGGAACTTCGAACCCGCAATTCGAGTAGACGGTGAGGATCTTCGCCTGACTCATGGAGCTCGATTTCAATCCGAGGCCGAAGTGCCCGAGCGATCCGTCCTGATAGTCGCGCTTCACAGCCAGGCCGAACGCACGTTGAAGTTGTGCCGCTGTCATTCCGGCGCCGTCGTCGCGGATTCTGAGGCCCATGACGTGCGCGTCCTGCAGGAGGAAACGGATGCTGATCTCGGAG
>JACMOZ010000125.1 GCA_014377785.1 Aeromicrobium sp. | reverse complement strand
ATGCTTCTCGGCCTCAGACGCTCTTGGTCACTCGCCGCCGTTGGGCTCCTTTTTTGTTCAGCTCGTCCAGGCAGGGCGACCGCCCGGCTCGCACTTCGTGCTCGCATTTTAGTAGCGCTTCGCTTCTGGCTGCGGCGCGCGCGACCGGCAACCGCTGTCTCGGCATGGCCGTGGAATCGGGGTGCTCGGCATTGGTGTCGACCGCTCGCTTGGCCACATTTCTCCCGGTCATATGAACCCACCGGACGATCCGGCCGATGAACCATGCCGATCTGCGGACGGCTGCGCGCATCATCGACTCGGCGATCGGCGACGGCTACCTGAGCATCGTTGATCTGGCAGCGTTCGTGGACGACGACTCGAAGGTCAGCTTCGTCGCAGTTGACGAGCGGGGCGCTCATGGCCGTTGGCAACTGGTGAGACTCGCCGCGCGATGTCTTGTGTTTCCTTCACGTAGTCGGCAGTAGCCAGTATGCTCGCGACTGATCAGGCCCGAAGGAGATCAGCCCATGAAGCTAGTTGCCGTCACAATTCAAAAGTTCCGCAACTTCGTTGAGCCACAGCGCATCGAGATCGAGGAGGACGTCACTGCGCTCGTCGGTAAAAACGAGTCTGGCAAGACCACCATCCTCAAGGCTCTACACCGCCTCAATCCCGCGAACGGCGACGGACGCAAGTTCAATGTAGTGACCGAGTATCCGCGGTGGCGCTTGATCTCTGACCAGCGCAAGGGGCCTCTCGACACCGTCCGACCGGTGACTGCAGAGTTCCTGGTTGACGATGCGGATATCGCTTCGCTAACCGGAGTGCTGCCCGCGCCCATGACCGCGGACACGGTGATACATGTCGAACGCTCCTATGCCAACAAGTTCTACGTCACCCCGCGTGCTCCGTTCGAGAGCGTAATCACCGCCGCCGGAACTGTCGCCGCGGTGGATGAGGACGACATCGCAACTCTGCTCGGGACGGGCTCGCTGGACGCCGCGATCACGCGTGCCAAGGAGTGGGCCAAGGAGATCAAGGAGTCTGCTCCGCCGCGATCGAAGGCGCTCGGATCGTTCCCCGCCGTCGCCGACAAATACAAGTACCTCGTCACGGCTTCGCTTGAGCAAGAGGCGCTCGATGCGCTGGCCGCGCGCGTACCGAAGTTTTTCTATTTCTCGAACTACAGCATCCTCCCGGGCGAGCGCGACCTCACGGAGTTGGCCGAGAAGGTGGCCGCAGGCGGCACGATGGACGAGGAAGAGCAGACCATCCTCGCGTTGCTGGCGCGAGCTCAGGTGGCACCATCAGACTTCCTCGACAACAACTACGACAGTCGCAAGGCTCAGCTGCAGGCTGCGGGAACGGACATCAGCCGCGAAGTCTTCCGTTACTGGAACGCCAACAAGGACCTGACCGTCGTACTCGGCGACGACAACGTGGAGGTCGACAAGACACCGCAAGGAAATGTCGTCAACCATCGCATTCTCAAGATCGAGCTTCGGGACGGACGACATGGCGACGTGGAGACCAACTTCTCTACCCGCTCGTCGGGGTTCCAGTGGTTCTTCTCGTTCTTCGCCGCGTTCAGCGAGTACCAACACAGCAACGATCCCGTGATCGTGCTGCTCGACGAACCGGGCACTAGCTTGCACGGCGAAGCTCAGAAAGATTTCGTCAACTTCATCTTCAATGAGCTCGGCGCTTCGAAGCAGACCATTTATACGACGCACTCGCAATTCATGGTGGACCCCACGGTTTATGAGAAGCTGCGCGCCGTCCACGACCGTGCAACGCGCGATGACCAAGAGGCGGGTGTCGAGGTCAGCAAGGTAAACCTCAAGGCCGACCGCGACACCGTGCTCCCGGTGGAGTCGGCGCTGGGGTACTCGATCAGCCAGCACCTGTTTATCGGCTCCGGCCAGCACCTGCTGGTCGAGGGAAGCAGCGATTTCATCTATCTGATGCGCATGAGCGCGTATATGGAGGCCAACAAGAAGCCGATCCTCAGTCCCAAGCTCGCAATCATCCCCGTAGGCGGGATCACGAACATGCCCGCGTTCGTGGCGCTGATGGGGCGGCGGTTGAACATGTCGGTTCTCGTGGACGGCGAGAAGTCCGCGTCGGTCCTCGAGCGCACTCGCAACGCTGCGAAGGAGAACGGTGTGCCGGCTTCGCGCATAGTCGCCGTGGGCGAGATCGACAAGTCACTGCCCAAGGACGGCGACATCGAGGATCTGTTCGCCGAGAGCGACTACCTCAAGCTCTACAACTGGGCATTCAAGCGCCAGCTCACCGAGGCGGACTTGGCCGGAATGAGCGGGCGTGTGATCGGCCGCATCGAGTTGTTCGAAGGGGAGAAGTTCAACCACGCACTGCCCGCACACGCACTGACGGACAACCAGGACGAGTTCTTCAAGAGCCTCGACCCGGCGACCGTCGAGAACTTCGACAAGCTGTTCGCCTTGCTCAACGCCGGGGTTGCCTAGCTTCGTCCGACCCATTTGCGCTGCATCTTGCAGCGCCGCAGGGTCGTTCGTGGAGAACAACTGCGAGGCGTCGGGCATCCGCAACCGGCCCACAGGTTAGTCGACTCGTCGCGACTCTTAGCCGCCGCACACATATGAACACATGACTAGATATAGCGTGCCGACCGGTCAGCCTAGATCGCCAGCCGGGCTCTGGATGGAGAAAGTCCAAAGTGCCCCCGAAGTGGGCGCGCTCAACGTGGCGAATCTCAAAGAGGACCCTGCCGAACGCAACTTCCAAATAAAGAAGGGACGAGGTATCGCTCAACGCGAAGCTGCATTCCTTTACGCGCACCTAGGTGAACCGGGGAGTTCCGTCTTCGAGTCATTTGAAAGGCTCGCAGAACTGGCCGCCGAAGAGATGGCCATGACCGCGGCGGTCGATGAACGGCTTCAGCCAGAAAAGTAGCGCTTAGCAGGCTCCGAAGTCCCTTGCCGAAGCTTCGTGCGTTTTACCGGGCAGACATGGCCCGTTTTGGTTTCAAGCCGCGCTTCGTTCATCGAGCCGGGGCCTTTTGCTGGCGGCCCGGCGTACGCTGGAGGCATGAGCGCGAGCAGCGGATCCGAGGTCAGCATGACGCTTCGCGAGCGCGAGCAGCGGGCGCAGATGGCAGCGCTTGATGCGGCCAGGACGCCAGAGGAACGAGAGCGGTCACGTCGCGGGCGTGAGGCTTGGGATCCCGCAGCGGCCGAGTACGTTGCCGGCACGATTTCAGCTCAGCAGTTGGCGGTGCGAGCGGCAGATGGAACCTGAGTACGAGAATCCCTGGGCCGAGTACGGCGACTACTTCGACACCGCCGGCCTGGCCGAGTTCCTCGGCACGACGACCGATGCGGTCGACCGAGCGATAGCCGCCGGTGAAGTCCTCTACCTCGTAGAGTCCGACGGCGAGACGCTGATGCCCACATCGCAATTCCCCGGCGCCGAGCACGGGCTCGTGCCGCAGCTTGGCGAGATGACTGCGCGCATGGATCCAGCTCGAACGGATCCGGCAGGCGTGCTCATCTGGGCACTGGCTCCGCAAAAGGCGCTGAGCGGGCGGACCCCGATTGAGGTGCTTCGCTCCGATGATGCGGCCGCGGTCACGCAGTTGATGGAGACTGCCAGCAGGATCGGTGCCTTCGTCGGCTAGGGCTCTTCCGTCGAGAGCCACGCCTCGTCCCCTTCTAACTCTTCGGCGTCGTCCTCCCATTTCGAGGGATCTGCTCCGCGCTTCATGGCCGCGAGCTCACGCCTGCGTGTGCAAAGGAAACGTTTTTTTCGGACACGTCGACGGAGCGGAGAGCGGTCATTTTTCGAAGTCGCCTGCACAACTCCGAAAGCACGCGGGCCGTTGTGCAGCCGACTTCGAAAAATGACATCATCGACCACCCCCAGCAGCGGCTACGAGACGCCTCATAACCGGCGAATTCAGGTGTTGCGACCACCACCTGAATTCGCCACCCTAGGGATACGAGACGGACGTCTACGGGTTTCCTGAGCACTGTAGCTTTTAACCCTCTAGCTCCGGCGAACAGATTGCTCACGAAGCATCGAGGGCACGGCGTTGGCAGAGCACTAAGTTTCGTAGCCTTATATGTTCTTAGTTTGTCGAGGATGAGCACTCGGTTGGCCATTCGGGCAGGTCTCTCGCCCGCTTCTCCGGAATGTGAGGTTGCAAGTTTCGTGGCATGGGTAGTCGCTCTGAGGCTTCGTCCAGAGCAAGTTCAAGTGCGCGGTCGTAGGTCACGTCTGCGATCATGCCAGCCGCGAGCATGCATGCGACGGCGACCACGAACGTAGCTCCATGCAGGAAGTAAGCCATGGGGAACTGGATCAGCTTTGACGGATCGGAGTTGTCGATGTGGCTGGAGATCGAACTTGATGTGATGTGAACTGTCTGCGACAAGACGGCTTGGGAAAGTTGAAAGAATTCTCCGTCTGCCATTTCGTTCAAGAAAGTGCCGTAGTTTGCCATGCTCGGGCCGTTAGGCACGAACAGACCCTGCGCGAAGGTCGAGATCTCGTCGTTGTGGGACCAAGCGCCAACCTGTTCCCAGTGCTCCTTCTCGGTGCGCGTGCCCCAAACGATCATCCTGTCTATCCCGTCCTCAGTGAGGTACGACCGTTGCATCGTGATGGCGTGTTCAAGTGCCGCTCGTGCCAGCGGTTCAGCCTCGCGAGTGAAGCCGTTGTCGGTCAGCAGCAGGTATGCCTATGCGTACTTCATCACTTGAAGGCACGGCCCGATCATCAGACGGAACTCGCGGTGTCGGTTCTTTTCGGCGCGGATCTGAGTTCGACTAAGCATGTCCCCGCTACACGATTGAATGAAATCTCGGAGCTTCTTAATGGGTGGCATCTCGACGGCTGGCGCGACGGTCATCCTGCGGGAACCTCACCAGCCTCTTCGGGTTGTTCGATTCGGACCACGTCGATGCCCGAGGCCATCCCGCGCAGCGCCATGCCCGTGTCGAACGTAACGACCTTGACCGGGATGTAGGCAGTGAGGGATCGGCTGCGTGCTAGCACTTCAGCATCGGGGTCGAGTTGCTGGACGTGTTCGATGTCATCGTTCAGCAACTCGACCCTTCCCTGGCGCGTGGGGGTCAGGTCAGTCCGGGTGAATGTCGATGCCAACTCGCGGGACCCAAACATGCCCCACAACGACCTGATAGCTGCACGAGCATTCTTGCGCCGCTCCTTAGCGTTCTGGTCTCGACTCTGTTTGTGTCGATCAAGCTCGTCCACGACGACACGTGGGACGACCAAATAGATGTAGCGATGTGGGCGTATGTCCGCGAGCTGGTGCCAGTCCACTTCGAGTAAATGTGTGGCGTACTCCTCCACAACACCTGTATCGAGGAGAAGAGCGATGGGTTCCATATTGAGCCCACTCCAGCGCTCGCGTTGAAGATGCACCTCCTCGACAGCCAAGTCGATCCGATGCTTCTGCGCCTCCATCTCGCGCCTGATCGTGTCGGACAGATTGTTGCCGAGCGAGACCGGGTCAGCACCCCGAAGACTCCAATAGCCGCGAGTCCGAAGGAGGGTGTCGATACTGTCCTCGCTGATCTGACCGGCGAGCATCCGGACGTGAGAGTTCACCCAATGGATGTACTGGTTGAACAACTCGATACCGCTGTGATTAAACAACTGGGTCATCTCGCTGCTGGCAAGTCGCAGGTTACGCTCTATGTTTTCGGGCGCCCCATCGGTAATCTCAACCATCGAGGTCCTACTTTCGGCTGGGTGGCCCTTGTCTGGGTCAATTGCTAGAGTGCCCAAACTTTAGGCCCGCCCTCCGACACCCTCGTGTCACGACACCCAATCAACTGCGAGTCGTACCCCCAGCCTGTGGACAGTCGAATCGGGAAATACGGTTTAGCAATGGTCGACAATCTTGATATGAGCAGCTAGAACTACGAGCAGTGCGTACTCCCGATTGATCCGGCCGAATGGTCGAGCGGTCGTTCGGTAATTCTGGGAGTTGATGCCGCGCCAGGTGACATCCCCCGCGACTTACACCACTCCCGGGGACGTCACCGTCGCAGCGCCACCAACGAGCGCCGCAACGGTAAGAATCGGACAGAAGCGCCCGGGTCGTTTCTGTATCAACGCGTTCTCTCCGCTCCCATCGGCGGCCGACCGCACAGGTAAGAATTGACCTCATGTCTCTGGCAATTATTGTGAAGCAAGATCCAGCATCTGTCCGCCGCATCCTGGACGCATTACCCGACTGGTTCGGCGATGCTGTAGCGATCGACAACTACGTGTCGGCAGCCGGAGACATCGGCTTCGTAAGCACTGTCGCAGTCGATCGTGGACAGGTAGTTGGCGTCTCGCTGACCCGCCGGCACTTTCGCGATTCTGCCGAACTCCATCTCATTGCGGTCGAT
>JACMOZ010000124.1 GCA_014377785.1 Aeromicrobium sp. | reverse complement strand
TGGTACTCCCCATTGGTTATGAGACACCCCGGGAGCAGAAATGACGAAACTGATCGGTGTCAATTTTCGAAGTCATCTGCACAAATGTTCGTACTCGCGCTCACACCTCACTCCAGCCACCGACGAACCTCAATTCCCGTAAGGGGAACCCTCTACGGGACACAGGCCCAGAGGCTCCCGGCCATTCGGCTGGTCTCAGGCCACGACGGAGTGACGCACGCTTTCTGCTTCCCGTCGAATAGGTCTTAATCTGGCTGGGTGACGGTGAGCAGCGAAGAGATCAAGCCATCAAGCCGGGACTTCGGCGCGGGCGAGCGCTCGCGACGTCTGCTCCAGCTCCCAGAAAGCGGCTCGATGCGGGTGGTTGATGTGGACTTTAAGTGGAACAGGAAGGTCTGCAGAAGGCTCTCAACTGAGCGGGGCTGAGAGCCTTCTGCACGCAGGGTCTGCAAGAACGGTGAGCAAAACCTCTGTCGGTTGACAAGAACCTTGGGCACCCGCAGGCCGGAAGCTGTGCGGGTTAAAGCCATTCCAAATGCCAGGCCACGGCGGCGGTCAACGGCGCCGTGTAGTTGTCGTCACCGGGGCCGATGGAAGTGGGACCGGGACAGAGTACGTCGGCGGAAGATCAACTGCGGCTGGGTTTACCTCGTGACTCAAAGTACTCATGGCGCTGTGTCCACAACGGTCGTCTCGATCGCGGTCAGTGACATCTCTTCGTTGAGTCCCCATCCGAAGAGAGTTGTGCCGCTCATAGCCCGTTCACCAATGACGAGGCCGGTGTCGGGATCGATGATGATTTCTTGGCGTTCCCCCGCTCTGAGCATCTCGTTCCGGCCGATCGCTATTCCTGTCACGCCGTCGAGATTCGCGACGTTGTCAGTGGCCGTAACTCCGGGAATACGAGATAGCGCGTCGAGGAGAGCGGCGCGCTGTGGCGCCGGAACTAGGCCGGACCGAAGGATATCAGTGATGCGAACGAAGTTGTCCTCGTCGCGGGATGCCGATCCACCGTTGTACTGGGCGACGATCCATTCATACGCTGCTGCGCCGTCGAGGGGAATGTCTGTAAAGACGACATTCACCCATGAAGAACCCGGGCCATAGAATTGCCCGTCGACCGCTCGGGTTGTCTCGATCGATTCGCCGGTGAGCACACCCGCCATGTTGCCCCAATCACGGTAGAGCGTCCATTCCGCCCCGGGATCGGCGGGCATATAGACGTCCAGGATCTGATCGTTCGGCTCGCATCCGGTCTCATCGCAGACCCCCCAGCGAGCGTGGGTGTGCGAACGAAGGTACTGATCAGAGCCAGCCACAAGATTTGCATATTGAATGGTCTCGGCTGCCGCGGACCGCAACACCTCACTCGCCTGGGCCGACTGCGCACTCAAGGTGACGTTGCCCACTACAAGGACGCCCGTCATTGCAGCGGCCACTCCGGCAGCAGCCCACGTCAGCCGCGGCATCCAGCGACGCTTCTTTTGAAGGTGCGCCGTCGCGTAAGTCGCGCCGTCGTCCGCGATGCGGCCGAGAAGCGCTGCCCGCCCCGCAGTCAGGGCTTTCGGGCTCGGTGCGCGCGAGTCGTCACGCGTGTTGCGGAGCAGTGTCAGTTCGTCCATGGTCCGTCTCCTGTTCGAGGGTTTCAATGCCTGCGGCGCGGCGCAGCTGGCGGCGTGCCCGATTCAGTCGTGAGCGCACTGTTCCGACCGGTACTTCCATGGCTGCGGCAATCGAGGCGTAGTCGAGATTGCCCCACGCATACAGAAGTAGCGTGTCGCGATCGATCTCCGGCAGTCGCCGCAGCGCCTTCGCCAACCGCTGAGCGAGGCGGTGAGCGTCAATACGTGCGCCGGCCAGGTCGATGAGGTCGGGAACAATCTGCGCCGCGAGGTCCGCTGTCATCCCCCTCCACGCCGTCGCCTCCAAGCGGACATGCTTCCGCATCAGTCGAGTAGCAATACCCAGCAACCACGGGCGCGCATCGACCACCGTCAAGTCATAGGCCGACCTCCGCTCGAACGCCACCAAAAACGTCTCCGACATCACATCGTCCGCAGCGTGGTCGCCCAGCCGCTGTGCGGCATACCGGAAAACTGACGTCGCGTGACGGTCGTACAACGTCGCGAACACGGCCGGCTCACGCGCCGACCGCTCTATTACGTCGTTATCAGGGCTCATAACCGTATTGCTCGATTCAATCAATTGGGTTCACACCAATCTTGCTGCGCGCGAGTATCCACGAGCGGACGCGTTCTCCCGAGGGCATTGAGACACTCAGATTCCGAGACAGTACTTCCCATCTGACATCAGCGCTCAACGCCGCCGTTAGGTGCCGCAAGCCGAACGTCCAACGGGACTCGCCGAGGTCCACTCGGCCAAATGGCACAGCGCCCTGTGGAAAATTGAAATTCCTCATGTTCCTGCGGTTGTTTGTGCGAAGCTAGCTGGGTGGGATTACGAGCCCGAGTTCACGGTGGCTGGCTCATCGCCGCCTCAGTCGCCGCATTGCTCAGTGTGCTGATCGTTTTCGGCTTCCAGACAGGTTCGTGCCAAGATTCACTAAATCCCGCCGCGAGCAGTTGCACACAAGGTCCAGAGCCCTTCGCTATCCTCCTGGGCCTAGCTGGGGCTGTATTCGTCATCTTTGCGCTTATCCGGGCATTCCGGCGACCGTGACGGGGCGGCCCGCAGCGGGAACCCCA
>JACMOZ010000123.1 GCA_014377785.1 Aeromicrobium sp. | reverse complement strand
GGGCGACGATCTGCGGCTGAAAATGCTGCTCCCGAGTCTGGATCCCTTTGAACGTGTGGACGGTGCCGCCGAGAACGTTCCGAATCAGCGGCGTAAACGCTGGATTGTTCGCGCCATCCACTTGCGAGCGGGAAGTGTCAAACGACACGTTGGGGATGAAATTGGCACCGAACAGCGACTGGTCGGTCGTCTTGCGGATAATCGAATAGCGCGCGCCGGCCGACACTCGGAGAGCGGGCGTAATGTGGAACGTCAGCTGCGCAAATGGCGAGTAGGTACTTACGCGCTGGTCGTAAGTCGTCGCGCGGGCGAACGGCGGCAATGGCACGCTGATCGCCGCGAAGTTCAGGTTGGTAAGCCCGAAGATGTGCGAGTGATTGCGTTCGAAGTACCCGCCGGCCAGGAAATCGAACGGCCCCACCGAGCCGGCGTACCGAAGCTCCTGACTGAACTGGTAATACAGCTGACCACTGCTGATCGTCAGCAACGGGCGTTGAAACGCGGCTGTCTCGGTGTTTCCGCTCTGCACCTTGCGATAGGCGGTGGTCGAGGTGAGCGTGCCTGGTCCGGCGCTCCAGTTGATGTCGCCTTGATAGGTCTCGAAATTGATCGCGTTTTGGTCCCGAGTAAAGAACGGCGCCCCGCTATAGTCGACCGCCCTGAAATCATCGAGCACCGGGTCGGTGAACTGCGCAGTGGGTAGCACGCCCTGTGTGATCGGCTGCGCCGTCGATCCAAGCTGCCTCGTGCGATCGACCTCGGCTTTTAGGAGGATCTCGACGTTGTGATAGGGAGCGAGCCGCAATGTCGCTCGCCCGCCATAGTTCCGGTAGCTGGGCTCGTCGGCGCCGCTCAGGCTATTGTGAATCCATCCCTTGGCCAACCTCTGATACAGACCAGCCACACGGAGGCTGACGCCTTCGGCGATGGGAACAGTCACGCCACCCTGGGCTAGCACCTCCTCGCCGGCGAACTCGTACGCCATTGAGCCATCTGCGGAAAATCGCTTGCCCGGCCGCCTGGTCGTCACGTTGATTGCGCCGGCGGTTGCGCTGTTTCCGTAGAGTAGGACTTGTGGCCCCTTAAGAACCTCGAGCTGGTCGAGGTCGTAGAGCGGGTAACGTCCATCGAAGTCCCGACCATAGGATACGTTGTCGATGAACTTGCCGACGGCCTGCTCGAACGAAAAGCTGCCGGTGGTGCCGAAGCCGCGCACAAAGGTCACGGGCTGCAATGCTGCGAGAGACAATGTGAAGTTTGGTACGATCGCTGGCAGATCGGTCAACCGGGCGATATTGTTGCGAGCCAGTTCGACACCTGACATTGCGGTCACAGATACCGGGACATCCCGGCGGAACTCCGATTTCTTCTGCGCAGTGACGACGATATCCAATCCCATTCCCTCGGTGTCGACCGGCGACTGCACGGCCGTATCGGAGGACGTCTCAGCACTTCCTCTTTCCGCACTTGCTGGCGGCTTAGTGGTCTGAGCCTGAGCGGGTCGCAGCGGGATCGTCAATGCGAGTGCACTGACCGAAGTCATGATCGCGATGCTGCGCAGACGTTGCGATGACGGCATGATTTGATCCTCTCCGATCTAGCGCCATGAGCCGAGGATCCGGATCGTTTCCGGTTTCCAATGGCCCGCGCTGCCTTGACGTGAATCATGCTGTGGTTGATCGACAGCAGCAATATCCTCTCCCGGCACAAGGTTTGTGCCGAACCACGAACGATCACACCGGATCGACGTACTTTCTCCGGCTCTGTTCAAGCACCCGAATGTGCTCGCTGATCACAGCGCCCAAGCGGGCGGCTCACGAAACTCTTCACGAAGGTGATCGATGAACGCTCGTGTCTTCAAAGCGAGGTTGCGTCGTTCCGGATAGACGGCATAGATGTGGCTCTCCACCACCCGATTTCTGGTGAAGAGCTCGACCAGGCGGCCGCTTGCGATGTCGTCCTCGACGAGAAAACGCGAGAGGTGCCCGACGCCGAGGCCAGCGCGCACGGCCTGCGCGACCAGCTCGACGTTGTCGGCCGACAAGCCACCCGACACCACGACATGTTCAGTGCGTCCGTCTGCGTTGGGGAACTGCCAGCTGGAAGACTGCTGAATGCTTCGTACAACGACGCAGTCGTGGTCGTGCAGCTCCGCGGGCGTCGCAGGAGCGCCCCGTGCCTCGATATAGGCTGGCGAAGCGCAATACAGGCGCATGTTCGGAGCGAGCTTGAGCGCGATCAGGCTGGGATCAAGCCCGCTGCTGATGCGAATCGCAACGTCGGTGCCCGACGCGACGAGGTCGCGGCTCGCGGGGGTTAGAGAAAGCTCAAGCGTGACCTTTGGATAAAACTTCTTGAACCGAAAAAAAATTGGGGCGAGAACATGGGTCGCAAGCGTCGTGGGTGCGGACACGCGTAGCAGGCCCTGAGGTTCGGACCTGTAGTCGCCGACCTCGATTTCCGCTTCCTCCACCTCGTGCAGGATGACGAGGCATCTGCGGTAGAAGCGCGTGCCGAGCTCCGTGACCGACAACGTCTTCGTGGTTCGGACGACCAGCTGGCAGGAGAGCAACTGCTCGAGTGCGGCGATGTGCTTCGACACAGTGGAAGGGACGACGCTCAGACGCTTTCCGGCTGCGGTGAAGCTCTGCAGCTCAACGACCGCTACGAATGCGCGCAACAAAGCGAGGTTGTCTAGAGGAAACGTTGTCAGTTCCCCGCCAGCGAAAAGACGGGCCTCGGATCCGTCGTGATGAGCAATCTTTTCCATTTCGGCATGAAGCTACTGCGTTTCAGCGGTCTATTCAAACGACAATGAGCGATGCATCCAGCCTCATCGAGGAACACAGTTTCCGATCGGTGAGCTTCGTTGTTTCGAACGGTCCAGACGGCAGATCGCGCAGGAGAGAGTAGTGAAAGTCGTCAGTTTCGTAGTCAGCGGCAAGCCGAGCTTCGGCGTCCTTTCCAAGGATGGTCAGCGAGTGGCTGACCTGAGCGCTCGCTGGCCCTCGTTAAAATCGGCGATTGAGGCGGCTTCGCTCGCCGAACTTCTCGCTGGGTCCGGCGAGGCGCCGACCCATGCGGTCTCGCAGGTGCAACTTACCATTCCCGTTCCCGACGCGGCGCGCTTTGTCTGCGCGGGTCTCAACTTCCGTGCTCACGCGCTGGAAGGCGGCCATGATGACGCTCCGGCGAACCCGTCCCTCTTCCTGCGCTCGGCTAGTACGTTCGTAGCCCATGAGCAGCCGATCCTTCGACCCGCCTGGTCGGACTCGTTCGATTACGAATGCGAGTTCGCGGTGGTGATCGGCAAAGGGGGACGTTACATCGCGCCGGAAGACGCGATGGCCCACGTCTTCGGCTACACTTTGCTGATGGACGGAACCGTGCGCGACGTGCAGTTCGGGCATTCGCTGGTGGCCGGAAAGAACTTCTATCGCAGCGGTGCGATCGGACCGTGGATCGTCACCGCCGATGAGATTTCAGATCCCACTGGCCTTCAGCTGATCGGACGCGTGAACGGCGAGCAGCGTCAGATCGCGCCGATCTCGGATCTTATCTTCGACATCCCGACGCTGATCTCATATTGGAGCCGGGTCGATGCACTATCGCCTGGCGATATCGTCTCAGTAGGGACGCCTGCGGGGGTCGGCTTCGCGATGGATCCTAAGTCGTTTCTCCAAGTCGGCGATGTCGTCGAGACCGAAGTTCCGGGCGTCGGGATTCTCCGGAACACCGTGGCCATGGACGAGCAGTCGGCTTGACCGTGAGCGATGCAAACGCCTTTGACGAGACCGTCACGCTGGCGGATAAGTACGTTCGGCGCTCGGGACGCGTGTTTCTATCGGGCACGCAGGCGCTTGTTCGCCTGCCGATACTTCAGGCCTTGAGGGACAAGGAGCGCGGTCTGAATACGGCCGGCTTCGTTTCCGGCTATCGCGGGTCTCCGCTCGCCAACTACGACACCGCACTCTGGGCGGCGAAGAAGGAGCTGGATGCGGCCGGCGTGGTGTTTCAGCCCGGGCTCAACGAGGAGCTCGCGGCCACCTCGGTTTGGGGCACGCAGCAGGTAGCTCTGCTGCCGGACGCAAAGGTCGATGGCGTCTTCGGCATTTGGTACGCCAAGGGCCCTGGCGTCGATCGATCAATGGACGCCGTGAAGCACGCCAATGCCGCCGGCACGTCGTCGCTCGGGGGCGTGCTCGCGGTTTTTGGTGACGACCATGGCGCACAGTCCTCGACGATGCTTCATCAAAGCGAGCAGATGTTCGAGGCGGCTGCGATTCCGGTGCTCAACCCATCGGACGTCGAGGAGCATGTCACGTTCGGCCTGCACGGCATCGAGCTGTCTCGATACGCGGGTTGCTGGGTCGGGCTGAAGGCGACCACAGAGGTCGTCGAAAGCTCGGCATCGATCGACGCGACAGACCCGCCGTTGCCGATCCGTCCAGACGACTTCGCGATGCCTCTCTCCGGTCTAGGCATCCGTTATCCGGACACTGCGGTCGAGCAGGAACGCCGGATGCTGAGTTCCAAGCTTGAGGCCATCGCTGCGTTCGCGCGCGCGAACCCGATCGATCGGCAGGAGCTTGCGGTAGGGCCCGCCCGCCTCGGTATCGTCACGACGGGCAAGGCCTACAACGACGTGCGCCAGGCATTGGCCGAACTGGGCATAGGGCCGGTCGAGGCCGATGCGCTCGGCCTGCGCATCTACAAGCTCGGCATGACCTGGCCGGTCGAGGCGGATGGCGTGCGACGGTTCGCCAATGCCCTGGAGGAGGTTCTCGTCATCGAGGAAAAGCGGGCGTTCGTGGAACCACAGATCCTGATGGCGCTACGGTCCGTCGAGCGCGCGCCGCGTGTGGTCGGCAAATCGGACACGCTGGGACATGCCCTGCTCCCGAGCATCGGGGAACTGACGCCGCTGATCGTGGCGAGCGCTATCATCGCCCGACTGCGCTTCGTCGGGGCCGACGTGGACGGGTTGGAGACGCCGCTGGCGGTGATGGTCGACGCCGCGGCACCCGTGCTTCCAGTGTCGCTCGTGCGTACGCCCTTCTTCTGCTCGGGTTGCCCGCACAACAGTTCGACCAAGGTGCCCGAGGGCAGCCGCGCGCTGGCGGGCACAGGGTGTCACTCGATGTCGATGTATATTCCCGACAGGAACGCTGCCTTTCTCACGCAGATGGGGGGCGAAGGGGTCAACTGGATCGGCCAATATCCGTTCGTGGAGGGGAAGCATGTCTTCGTGAACCTCGGAGACGGGACCTTCTCGCACAGTGGCCTGCTCG
>JACMOZ010000122.1 GCA_014377785.1 Aeromicrobium sp. | reverse complement strand
GGGTGCGGACCCCGACGACGGCGATCGAGTGCGCATCCAATGCGTCGGTCTTGCGGTTGTGACCAGTATCGAAGAGCCGGACGCGTGCTGCGAGCTTGGCTGGCACGTCCACCACATGTTCACCAGCCTCGAGTAGCCGTTGAGCAAGCGGCCGTCCGGCACCGTTGCTGCCCTCCACCGCCCAGACCCGATCCGGCCAAGCCTTCACATAGGTGCACATTGCGCCGTAGCCGGCCTGGTCAGTGGTGAAGCGGCCCGACCCAAGCAACTTCTCGTGTCGGTCCACGACCTCGATCGTGGCCGACAACTTGTGGGGATCGACCCCAATGATCACCTTCGCCATAGCGTTCTCCTGCCTCACTTCGTTTCCGGGATGGACGACAAGGTGGGCAGTGCTACTACGAGCAGGGCAGTCCCCTCTGGAGCCACACCTCGTCACAGCACCTGGCGGCCCGCAGACCGGAAGAGAGCCACACCCAAACATCAGATGGGCAGCCGCGAAGAGAGCGTTTCGCCAGGCACCTAGATCGAGTCTGGCCAGACACCGATCCTGAAGCAAAGTGTCTAGAAGCCGCGATCGCAGTGGGCCAAAGCTCTCCAACTGTTCCGAGAGCCGACGCTTGTAGCCGAAAGGCGCGTGAAGATTTCGCGCAGCGCTGCCTATATTCAGACTCCGTTTCGTTGTGTCGGGTCTCGCCACTACCTTGATGCCATGACAGAACCGTCGCGGTACGAACTTGACGCGTGGACGGACATTTAGGCGTTCAAAGGACGACAGGTCTCCCGCCGCATGGGTGAGGTCGGCCAAAAGGTCTCCAACGGCACCACCGCCGTCGGTGATCGCGCTACGAAGTACCTCGAGGATCACCCCCGTGCCCAAGCAGTTCTGGAGCGCGGGCAAGGGGCCGCCGCCAAAGGCACTCAGATGGTCGGTGCTGGGGCTCAGGTCGCCAAAGAGGCTCTTCCCGGCTGGGCTGGTGCTGCAGGAAGTTCGGTGCGGCGAACCACAGGCCGAGTCTCACGAGCGGGCCTCTCGCCGACGAGGGTGGTGGCCAAGCACCGTAAGCGCGGTCACGAGGTCTCAACACTGCGTGACCTTCGCCGTCTCGAACTGCAGCAGATCGATGCCGTGCGTGGGCGGACGGCGAGTTGGTTGTACCCGGCCGGCGCGGCACTGTCAGGGGCTGGAGCGGGATTTGTGATCTCCGGCGGGGAGTTGGCCACTGCTGTATCCGGTGGCGCCGCAGCCGCACCATCTGGCGCGGCAATCACCGGCGCGTTCGTCGGTGACGCGGCGACCGTTCTTGCTCTCGGGTCCCGCGTGGTCGGCCGCTCGGCATTGCAGTACGGCTACGACCCAGAGTCACCTGCGGAAAAGATCTTCATCATGTCTGTGATCAACGCGGGCTCGGCGGTGTCGACCGGTGCCAAAACGGCCGCGATGGCAGATATCTCGAAGCTCACTCAGGCTCTGGTTCGTGACAAGACGTGGAAGGTTTTGAATGAGTCTGTTGTCGCGAAGGTTGCACAGGAGTTTGCGAAGAGGTTCAGCTTCCGCCTAACCAAGCAAGGCTTGGGAAAGTTCGTTCCCGCAGCCGGAATCGTTGTCGGCGGCGCGCTCAACTGGGCAACCCTGGAGGGAATCGTCGATGCCGCTGACTTTGCGTATCGGTGACGGTTTCTTCTAGAGAAGTACCCCCACCTAGGTGACGGAGACACGTTCGGCACGGTTGTCGCATTCGTCGGCGACATCGCTGAAGATGCTGACGAAGAGATCAGCGTGATCGATCAGATCGCAGAGGCCGGCGGATCCAGCATCGA
This sequence comes from Aeromicrobium sp., assembly GCA_014377785.1. Classification (GTDB taxonomy): domain Bacteria; phylum Actinomycetota; class Actinomycetes; order Propionibacteriales; family Nocardioidaceae; genus JACMOZ01. The sequence goes on along the minus strand of JACMOZ010000122.1, from coordinate 2,016 downwards.
ATGGCCTTACGCGGGCCGGGAGGTTGAGGCGTGAGAACTCTCTCTTCTCGCAGTCGAGAGACTCGGGCGACGGAGTTCGGCGAAGCTGGCCGGGGCTTTCAGCGCGTCTTTTCGCCACCATTGCGGGCCGTTGCGTAGGCCCTTTCTGCGACGACTCGAGTGCACGGGATCTTGAGCGCACCTGACTCCTGAAAGCGGGCGCCATCCAGAGCTCCGCGTGACATCAGGAGTCAGTCATGACGATTCCCACCCAGATGAGCCTGCAGGGCTTCATCGCGACTGCGCCGCAGCTCACCTTCACGGGTAACGGCACGGCTCGGTTCTACGCGCGCATCGGCGTCGAGCACTTTCGCAAGGAGACCGACGCGTCCTACACCAAGCTGGATTCGACGTTCCACGACGTGGTGATGTTCAAGGCCACCGCAGAACGCGCCTACGCCCGCTTCCGTGTCGGTGACTCGTTCGTCGCCTCGGGCTACATCCACGAGTACGAACAGGAAAAGCAGGGCCAGATCGAGGCCCGCGAAGAGTTTGTAGCCCGGCGTGTCGGACACGACACTGCCCGCACCCGCTACGACGTGGACCGCTCACCAAGTCGGCAGTCAGAGCCGCCGGTTGACCAGATCGAGGCTCGCCACGAGCCAATTCCAGCCATCGGGCTCTGAGCACGAGGCCGACCATGACAAATGACCTCGACTACGGCCAACCCTCTCTGCTGGAACCAGGAGTCGACAGAAGCGACGCGGATGTCGACACCACAGAACTCTCGTTCGAGGCTGCCGGCAACGAGCGCGAAGTACCGGCCCGTCCGATCAACTGGAACCTGCTTACCGCCGATGAGGCCGAGGCCGAATGGCTCGACCTGAATGCGTGGGTGGACTGGCTTCGCACCACATACGGCCTGCCGCCAGCGGTATTGCCGCCGTTTTGGCACCGCCACGACGAACTCGTCTGGGAGCTGTCGGCTCTGCACACGCACTGGCTCAACGCCTACGACACCGACGGCTCACCGTCGGCCCCCATCGCATGGCATCGGGACTTTGCTGAAGTGCGAAATCGGCTTCGGGAGTGGGTGGCGACGTCCGGCACCCGAATCGACCGCGACCGTCCGACCCGACTCACAACGTGGCCCGGCGAAGAACCGGTCGAACCTGCCGGTGAGGTGCTCATCGAGGACCGTGACGCCGACTTCGTGCAGTTCGTGATCGAAGACGTCACCGTGCGACGCCGCATCGAGGCACGTGCCAAGGCTGTCACCCGGAGCACTTGACCTGTTCACGAACTGCCGCACTGCCGAGTTGTCCACGGCCCGACCCAGATGCCAGGGAGATGGCAACCACCCGGTTCGACAGTGAAACAGCGGACCCGTGCGCGGCCGCTCAACAGAAAGGCAATCATCATGCTCCTCGCCCACGCTTTGACACTCGCCGAGGCACGCTCGTACGTCGCAGCGCTCGCCGATGTGGCGCGAACCTTCGACGCCTCAGTGGAGTACGAGCGTGTCCTGCTCCAACTCGACTTCATCCACGGCGACGACACCCCAGCACTCGACACCGCTGGGCCCACCGATGACCGCGAGACCCTCTACGCGGTTGCGTCCTCGGCCATCGAAGAACTCCTCGACCACGGCGTCGACGGACTCCAGATCGAGTTGGTCCTCGACATGCTCGAAGTCGCCCGAGACAAAGGCCTGCCCTGATGTACGGGGAGAACACCAGGCAGCTTCGCACCGAACTCACGACACTGCTGCGCCAACACCGTATCCAGCAACGGCTCGGCGGCAAGGGCCTCCACAGCCTCCCCGTGACCACGACAGTTGAGCAGCGCGAGCAACTCGGCCAGCAAATCACCCGCTACCGCCACGGAGTCCTAGTCTGGTGTCTCCAAGCGACTCGCGCCGCGAACACGCACATCAGCTACGAAGGCTCCAGCGGGCGTACCGAAGGTCCGGCCGGAGACCTGCGCTATCGACTCACCACCGCCATCGATGCATCCAAAGTTGACATGCCCACGGTG
>JACMOZ010000121.1 GCA_014377785.1 Aeromicrobium sp. | reverse complement strand
TACGACGCGACCGCGGCCGCGCTGAAAGCTGGATATCGTCACATCGACACCGCGCGGGCCTATGGTAACGAGGCGAGTGTGGGCCGGGCGGTGCGCGACAGCGGAATCGCCCGCGACGAGCTGTTCATCACCACGAAGCTGCCCGCCGAAGTCAAGGACTACGACGGCGCCAGGGCGAGCTTCGATGTGACGATGGCCGCTCTCGATCTCGACTATGTCGACCTGTACCTGATCCACGCGCCGTGGCCGTGGTCTGACATGGGCAGCGACCATCGCGAGGGCAATAAGCAGGCCTGGCGGGCTCTCGAGGAGATTTTCGGAGCCGGCGGATCCCGCGCGATCGGCGTCTCCAACTTCGAGGTAGATGACCTGCAGTCGCTCCTGACGTCTGCCACAGTCACCCCGCACGCCAACCAGATCCGTTATTTCGTCGGCCACACCCAGAACGACCTCGTGCAGTTCTGCGCGGAGCACAAGATCCTGGTCGAGGGATACTCCCCGCTCGCCACCGGCGCAATTCTCGACAACGAGGATGTGACGGCGATCGCCGCGAAGTACGACCGGTCGGTGGCGCAGCTCTGCATCCGCTATGTGCTGCAGAACGGCATCCTGCCGCTGCCGAAGACCACGAACGCGTCGCGCATGGCGGAGAACGCCGATGTTGATTTCGAGATCGCCGACGATGACATGGCCACCCTCGGTGCGCTGACCGACACCGAGTCGTAGCGAGCGGCACGGGCCGGTAGTCAGCGGTTGGCGAGCAGCCCCATGTTGCCTGCAGAAGCTGATAGGCGATCATGGCGTCCGAGATGACTCACGGTCGCGAACCCCCCGACACGCAATGTGGTCAGTGCCCTATCTCGACGCGCTCAACGACGAGAGGATCTCTGTAGGGCTGTACCCCGAATAACCCATTGTTCACCAAATAACGTGCTGTCGTATGCGCACGCGACGCGACGCGTTTAGTACTCAGCCATTGACTGCTCTCGCCTCGCTACCCGATGTCGAGGCTGGCCCTTGAGTAGAAGGCGGCCGGACAATGGCTGTTGGTTCCCGCGTTGTTTTCGTGCGCTTCCAGAGCAGCGACAGTCCAAAGCTCGCGCCCTGGTTCGCGCACGTGTCCCGAGTGGTCGGACGCACGGCCCGAGCCACGGCGCCCGTGGCCGGAGACGGCTGCCTCGTCTGGCAGCTCGTTTCTGCGAACAACCGCGAACTTGCCAGGAGCGTGGATGTCTACGGCAGCTTCGAGGCGGCGACGGCCGGCGCGCAAATGGTCATCGACGCCTCTGCCCGGACAGTGGTCGAGCAGGTCAGCGAGTCCGGCCGCGGGGTCTACGGATGGTTCTCGACGGTCGACGGCGTGCCGGTGATGACGTGCGCGCGTTGGTACGTCACCGACCGTGACCGCCGCCACTCGATCGACATCGCACGCAAAGCCATCATGTTGGCGACACTGCATACGGGAGCGCGACTCAACCTTCCGGCGCTGATGGGAGGCGATCTTGGCCGCCAGCGATGAGACAGGCACCGCGATGCTCGAGGTCGCCGAGCCGGTGACCGAGGCACTGCCCGTTCCCGAAGACAGGCCGAGAAAGCTGTCGTCGAAGATCGACCGGCCGGATGCGGCGTTCCGCTGGATCGCGCGCGGTGGCGGCACCATCGTGGTGACCGTCATGTCGCTCGTCGGCCTGTTCCTCGCCTACCAGGGGTTCACGGCGCTGCAGGTAGCTGGACCCTCGTTCCTCACCGAGCAGTCGTGGGATCCGAACTCCGGCAAGTTCGGCATCGCCGCGGTCCTGGCTGGCACGTTCTTCATCGCCCTGACGGCGATAGCGTTCGCCCTTCCGCTCGCGCTCGGCACCGCTCTTTACATCAGCGAGTATGCCCCGGCCAAGATCAAGAACGGTCTCGTGACCATCGTCGACCTGATGGCAGCCATTCCGAGCGTCGTGTACGGCCTCTGGGGTCTCTTCTTCCTGAGCCCCAACATCATGCCGGTGGCGCAATGGCTTTCGACCTATCTGGGGTTCATTCCGTTCCTGGCGGTGGATGGGTTCGACACGAGCGACCCGCTCGCGAGCCCGACGGTGTTTGCGGCATCCACCTTCATCGCCGGCATCGTCGTGGCGCTCATGGTTGCGCCAATCACGAGCTCGATCATGCGTGAGGTTTTCACACAGGCGCCGATCGGCGAGCGCGAGGGGGCGCTGGCGCTGGGAGCCACCAGGTGGGGGATGATCCGCAACGTCGTGCTGCCGTTCGGGAGCGGCGGCATCATCGGCGGCACCATGCTCGGGCTCGGGCGGGCTCTCGGCGAGACCATCGCGGTGTTCCTGATCATCTCGCCGGTGTTCGTGATCCAGCCGCACATCCTCGAGAAAGGTGCCAACTCGATCTCGGCTCTCATCGCGTTGAGGTACAACGAGGCATCTGCCTTCGAGATCTCGGCGCTGATGGCCGCGGGCCTCGCGCTCTTTCTCATCACCCTCGTCGTCAACTTCGTCGCGTCGACGATCATCGGGCCCAGCCGCTCAGGAAGCCAGAGTGACTGATGACGGACCTGCTGGAACGCCAGACCGAATCCCGGCCCGAAGCGCCGCGCACGTGGATCCGCCCTTCCGAAATGATGGAACGGCCAGAGGAGGTCGAGCTAAAACGCTCGACCGCGACCATCCGCACTGTGGACGTTATCCGTCTTTTCGGAAGCGCTGCCGCCGCGCTCGGGTTCACATCGTGGATCTACTTCTTTGCGCTGCCTCTGCAGGGCGAGCTGGGGTTCATCGTTATCGCGTACGTCATCTTCGTGGCCCTGTTCGCGCTGCTGACCTCGTTCGACGAGAACAGGGTCACGGTCAAAGACCGCATCGTGAGCGTCTTCGTGCACTCCCTCGCGGCCCTGCTGCTCATCGCACTCTTCTCCGTCGTCATCTATACGGTCGGGCGCGGGATCGCCCCTCTCGGCAACCTGAACTTCTTCACCGAGGACATGAGTAACGCCGGCCCGCTCGACCCCCTGACACGAGGCGGCGTGCTGCACGCAGTGCTGGGCACGTTGATCATGATCGCGATCGCTCTCGCCATCAGCATCCCGCTCGGGCTTCTGACCGCGGTGTTCCTCAGCGAGTTTCCCGGCCGCTACGCGAAGTTCGTGCGCACGGTGGTCGAGGCTATGACCGCCCTACCGTCGATCGTTGCTGGACTTTTCATCTATGCGACGATCATCGTCTTTCTGGGCTTCAATCGCTCGGGTTTCGCGGCATCCCTCGCCATCACCGTCATGATGCTTCCCATCATCATTCGATCGGCGGATGTGGTGCTCAGGTTGGTACCAGGAAACCTCAAGGAGGCGGCACGAGCGCTGGGCGCATCCACCTGGCGGACCGTCTGGACGGTGACGCTTCCCACCGCGCGTTCCGGGCTGACGACCGCGATCATCCTCGGCACGGCGCGCGGAATCGGTGAGACGTCACCGGTGCTGCTCACCGCCGGGGCGACAACATTTCTGAACGTCAACCCGTTCAGCGGCCCGATGACGTCGCTGCCGCTGACGACGTTCACGTTCGTCAAGTCGCCCGAGCTGAACATGATCGCCCGCGGTTTCGGCACGGCTGCGGTGCTGATGGTGCTCGTGCTCATCCTGTTCGCACTGGCACGCGCGATCGGTGGGCGTGGGCCGGGCCAGCTCAGCACGCGCCAGCAGCGCGCACGTACCCGCCAGTCAAAAGATGACGACTACCGCTACCGCGCGAAGGCCCTGGGCGTGGGCGCGAAGAAATCCCGTTTCAGTTTCAGAAGAAGACGACCCCCGGAGACCTCCCCGTGACCAACAACCAACCGGTTCGGCGTTTCGCCAGAACCAGTGTGGCGATTGCGCTCGTCGTCGCCGTCACCCTGATCCCCTCGGTGACAGCATCCCAGCAGGCCCAGGCCGTGGGCGACACCTACTACCCGGTGGCGGGCGCAGGCTCGACCTGGTCGGCTAACGCCCTGCAGCAGTGGATCCGCAACGTCTTCGACAACTACCGTTGGAAGGTCAGGTTCGACGACTCTGGCTCGTCGGCCGGCCGCCAGCTCTTCTCGCAGGGCACCGTCGACTTCGGCGTCTCAGAGATCCCGTATGCGCTGGCGGGCAGCGATAGCCCCGACCCTCGCCCCACGCGCCAGTTCGCGTATGTGCCGATCGTGGCCGGTGGCACCGCTTTCATGTACAACCTGGTCATCGGCGGCCAGCGCGTTACCAACCTGCGCCTTTCTGGCGAGGTCGTCGCCAAGATTTTCACCGGGGTCATCACCAAGTGGGATGACCCGGCCATCGCCGCGGACAATCCCAAGCTGACCCTCCCCGCGATCACCATCGTGCCGGTGGTTCGCTCGGACGGCTCGGGCACTACCGCCCAACTGACCTCGTGGATGCGCGCTCAGTACCCGTCGATCTGGTCGGCATACTGCGCGAAAGCGGCGAAGGCGAACTGCGGCATCACATCGAACTACCCGATCGTGCAGGGTTCGTCATTTATCGGCCAGCAGGGCTCCAACGGTGTCTCAGGTCTCGTCGCGCAGTCCAAATCTGTGGGCGCGATCACCTATGTCGAAGAGTCGTACGCGCTCAACGCGCGCTTTCCTGTAGCGAAAGTGCTCAACAGCGCCGGTTACTACACTGAGCCGACGTCATCGAATGTCGCAGTGTCGTTGCTCGCCGCCGTGATCAACAACGATGCGAATTCGCCTGACTACCTGACGGCGAACCTCGGCGGTGTGTATGACAACGCGGATGCGCGGTCCTACCCTCTGTCGTCCTACTCGTACATGATCATTCCGACGGCGGTGGAGGGTAACTTCACCGAGAACAAGGGGCTGACCCTCGCGGACTTCGCCTCGTACTTCTTGTGCGAGGGGCAGCAGCAGGCCGAGGTGCTTGGCTACTCGCCGCTGCCGGTCAACCTCGCCTCTGCGGGGCTTGAACAGATCCAGAAGATTCCCGGTGGTAACCCGCAGAACAAGACCATCGCGAGCTGCAATAACCCGACCTTCTCTCCGGATGGCTCGAACAAGCTGGCAGATACGGCCCCCCAACCGCAGGCCTGCGATAAAAAGGGTGCCGACCAATGCCTCACGGGCACGGGCGGGGTGGCAGACGTGCCGACCGCGTCGAGCGGGGGAGCGGAAGCCGCCGCCGCTGGTGGCGCGGTCGCCGGCGGCGCAACGCCTGCTGCGGGCGCGGGCGCAGGCTCAGGTAGCGCCGGCACCAGTACTCCGGTTGATCCGAACGGTGAGGTGACGGGCCTGGCGCTGGGTGGGATTCCGGTGGTTGCGGGCTTGCCCATCGACCTTCCCGGCAAGGGTTTGCCCGTCTCGACCCTGCTGCTGATGGCGCTGGCCGTGGCCGTCGCGCTCGCGTTGGTGTTGCTGCCTCCGGTGTACGCACGCAGACGGATCGCTGCCATGGCGGGTGGCCCGCGCGGCCCGACCCGCAGGCAGGCAGCGCGACTCGCTCGTCGGCGCGCTCGAGTCGCGCCCGGCAAGCCAAGAATTCCCAATGTTCATCTGCGCGTTCCTTTTAGAAAACGCGGTAGTGCTGTACCTCCGATGGGTGACTCATAACGTGAACGCTGTGCTGATGAATCCCACCCGAAACCGCTCGCTGCGCCGCCGCAGCCGAGCGGTGAGAATGATCGCTGCGACAATCGTCGCGGTGGTCATCGGAGGCATTTTCGCTGCCGGCCAGGTGCATCTTCCCGCCGCCGAGGCCGCGGGCTCGACCGACTCGAAGATCACCGTGAAGTGGACGGGCGACGATTCGTCAGCGAAGGAGTTCCAGCCAGAGCGTAACCCCAATAGTCCTCATGTGAATGACTTCAAAAAGCTCAGCGTCACGGTGTCGCAAACTACCGGCATCATCGATCAGGCAATTCGAGTTTCGGTAGCGGGATTCGCGGGAACCAAATCGTCCGGTGTGTTCGCAAAAAATGAACAGAACTTCATGCAAGCAATGCAGTGCTGGGGTGCCGATCCTTTGGCAAGGGACTTTCGTGAAACCTGTCAGTGGGGTGGGCGGCTGGGCGCAGGCAACGGTCTCGGGGACTCCGTGTATTTCGACAACACGCTCAGGGTAGCCTCTCGTGACGCTGACGCATTCAACCCGACAGAGACGGGGGACGTCCCGTTCCGAACTCCCAGTCGCGCCAGTATTACCGGCAAACCCAGGTTGGTGAATGGAGTGCCGACGTTTGACTTGTTGAGTTACTTCGGGCCCTCAACGACAAACGAGGTCACAAGTGCGCGTGTCGGCTCGATTGGCACCGGGTATTTCGATTTCGAGACACAAACAGCGGATCAGGCGCCGCAGCTGGGATGTGGCTCCGCTGAGCATCTCCGATGCTGGTTGGTCTTGGTTCCGCGCGGCCGAACCTTCGGAGGGTCAGGCGAGGCTTGCAGCCAAATCCTGGACCCGGCAAACGGCGATCGTCCCTATAAATACGGGCAGTCCAACTCAATCCAAGCAGGCAGCCCCTTAAATCCCGGCTGTGACTACTGGGATAACAGGATCAATGTTCCCCTCGATTTTTCCCCGCTTGGCACGAAATGTGCGATTGGCGGTACTGAACAACGAGTAATCGGGTCGCAGCTCATGGTCGGGGCGATGAGCTCGTGGCAGCCCTCCCTGTGTCAGACGATCAAGTCGACGTTCAGCTTCTCTACAAACCCGGACGCCGTTGCCCGCGCCCAAGTTCTTGAAACGAAGAAGAACAGCCCCGAGCTTGCATTCATGGGGTTTCCCCTGAGTCCGGGAGACCTGAGCACAGCTGATGAACGAGACCTTCTTGCTGAAACCCAGATCGTCTACGCACCTGTGGCAGTTTCTTCGGTTGTCATCGCGTTCTTTGCCGAGTTTGACGGCGGGCGCCAGCAGGAGCTGGTCCTGTCCCCTCGGCTCATGGCGAAGCTTCTCACTCAGTCGTATAAGTTCACGGTCCCGTGGAATACCACCGATCCATCACGTAACTTCGCGCATCTGCCCACGGTGAACCAGAAATATGGCTTCCTCAACGACGACCCAGATTTTCAACAGCTCAATCCCACCAATTACAACGAGTTCACGGGAAATCCCGCGATTGTGCTTCCGGGACCCGCCAGCGCGGATGCGATTATCCAGGTGTGGCGGTGGATATTAGCCGACAGGGAGGCTGTGGCGTTTTTGGACGGGACCCCAGACCGGTGGGGCATGTCCATCAACCCGTACTACCTGCCCAAAGGCGACCCCAAAGCCGTCGTGCAGTCGTGGATAGACGCTCAAGGGAACTACACGCCGACGAGCACACCAAAAGAGGTCGGGCTCACCAACCTGGATGGATCACCCAAGAAACTTAGTCGGTCGGTGCCGGACAATTTTGCGAAGGATGACGGCAGCCTGGTTCCGCTTAATCGCACGATCGAAAGAACGAGATTCGACTCCATTCAGTTCGCCCCGTACACCGACAATCTTTTGACTGGTGCCCGACAAGCATTCCGAGCTGACCCGAACTCGAAAACGTCCTGGGACCAAAATAAGATCAATTCTTCCGGGGATGTCGGGGATTGGGTGAATTCTGGGGCCCAACTTCCGGGGCAAAAGTTCATGATTGCTGTCACCGATAGTCCCTCCGCACTTCGTTATAGCCTCAGCACAGCCGCGCTTACGCTCCCAAACTCGACCGCTGCAGTGAAGCCAGAGAACAAGGCCATGGCTGACGCGCTCGGGGGGCTCGCTGCTACGAGTCTCGACTCCGTCAGGCAGGTTGACCCGGCGAAGATGCCAGCCACCGGGTATCCACTAACGATGGTCACCTATGCAGCGGTCAACCTGTCAAAAACCACCAAGGCAAGTCGAGTGTCTCTTTCGGACATGATCAAGCAGGTATCGACGAGTGGTCAGATACCGGGGTCCGCTCTCGGGGAACTGCCCGCGGGATATCTTCCGCTGACATCTGAGCTTCAAGCGGCTGCCGCGGCTGCGGCCACCGCTGTGCAGAGTTTCATTCCTGCCACCTCTTCTCCAACGCCGTCAGCAACAACGCCGGTCAAACCCTCGACCCCAGGCAATATAGGTACGGCCCAAGACGACTTTGTGCCTGAAGCTACAACAATCGAAGACCTGGCCAACCAAGCAGATCCTGTAACAACGGGTGGTGTCGACACACTCGCAGTTGAGCGGACCAGTGCTGTGTCCGCCGGCGGCCTGGGTAGTGCGGGAATCATATTCGCGCTAGTGGCGGGGCTTTCCGGACTTCTTCTCGCACCGATTCTCTTCCGAGGGAGCCGACGCTCATAACAACAAAAGACCACTTTTGGATAACCCGCTCCGATCCAAAAGAAAACCCCCCATCGATCTGAACGGCCAATGAGGGGTTAGTCCATACGGACTGACTTGCAGGAGCACCGTATCAAAAAAGGCTGGAAAAATGCTAAAGAACAATACGTTGCGCCTGGGATTGGTCGCGACATGCGCCGTCATGGCAGTTGCACTAGGGGCCTCTGCTCCGGCCTACGCTGACCCTGCAGCTGGAACTTATCCGGCACTCGCGGGCGTCGGTTCTGACACCACACAGGACATCGTAGGCGGGCTCGCCTCAGTCATCCCATCTATCGGCTCCTACGATGCCGTTTCGACGACCAACACCATTCAGACACGGGCGGGCGGGCCGACGTTCACACGCCCGAACGGATCCGGAGCTGGCCAGCTTGCCCTTTCGATGGCGATCACCGGTGGCACCTACGGCACGCCGGCAGTTGCGGTGTCGGGCCAGCTCGACTTCGCCCGTAGCTCAAGCGGGCCGGACGCAGCGCTCGGTACGGGTGGCCAGCTGACGTTTATTCCGTTCGCTCGCGATGCCGTGACCTACGCAGTGAGTGCAGCCAGCGACTTCCCCCGCGACATTCCTCAGGGTTCGGCAGCACAGGACGCAATCGTCCCGGCCGTGTTCTCGCTTCGTAACATTTACCGCAGCAAGATCACGACCTACACGAACGCTGACCTGGACTCAGTAACCATCAACCCCCTCGTGCCGCAGGCCGGCTCCGGAACCCGCAACTTCTGGGTAAGGAACGCTATGGGGCTCACGGACGCGACGCTCGGTTCGACGGTTTCGGCAACCAACGCTGGCGTCAGTGTTCAGGAGCACGATGGCTCGATCATCCTGGGCGCGGGCGACATCGTCCCGTTCTCGATCGCTCAGTATATTGCGCAGGGAAACCACGGTGCACTTCCGACCGCGGTCGTCGAGCGTCGCGGCAACATCGCACTGGGAAACATCAGCTCCGCCAAGCCCTACGTATTCGCTGCCGGTGGTGGTATCGAACTCAATGCAGCATTCCCGATCACCCGTCTCGTGTACAACGTGGTGTCAACACCGCGACTCACGGGAACCTCGCCGGCTGACGTGGCGCTTCAGACGGCCTTCGTTGGAACTGGTTCATCTGTTTGTGCCGCGAGCGCGACCATCCGCCAGTACGGGTTCGCCTCCATCGGTGCGCTCTGCGGTAACAGCACCACTTATAAGCAGGGCCTCAGACTCAGCTAGCCCCACTGCACATCGCTTCACGCATGACGTCACGCATTTCCAAACTTGCTCGATTCAAGAGAACAGGAATACAGAGAATGAAGCTCAACAAGAAATTCGTCGCGCTGGCTGTTGCCAGCGCCATGGTCACCGTGTTTTTCACGGGCGCCCAGGCCGCGCAGGCCGATCCCATCTCCGGTGCGACAATGTCGATCACGCCAACCAGCGGAAACGTGAACACCGATGCAGTGTTCCTTCAGAGCATCTCCACGACGGCGGGAGCCCCTGTTGGCTTCCGTGACGCCAGTGGAACCGTTCTCTTCCAGAACGGTGCCCTGCTCGGGTCCGTCGCCACGGTGCGAACCGCATCAACCACGCTCTACGGCCAGACTGGTCTCACGGGCAACCCAGTTGCGATGGACCGCACAGGCGGCCCGAACAACTTCGTCAGCAACAAGTTGATCAACGCCACTAACACGCCGCTGGTCTCGGGTCCTTTCGAGCTTCGCATGTACTTTTTTGCGGACCTGAACCGGCTTGACTACGTCAACGACAAGTACATCTCCTTGGCGATGACGTACGACGCCGCCTCGGGTGCCTGGTCAACTGTCACGCCGGCAACGCCGACCACCACGTCGATCACCGCCGGAGCGACGG
>JACMOZ010000120.1 GCA_014377785.1 Aeromicrobium sp. | reverse complement strand
CTGGCCCGGCCGCCTGGCTGGTCCAAACGCACCGCGTAATCCTGATATCGTAGACACGCACTGCGGGCCCTTGGCGCAGTTGGTAGCGCGCCTCGTTCGCATCGAGGAGGTCAGGAGTTCGAATCTCCTAGGGTCCACACCGGCGGTTTCGGGAAATCTCGCGAGATGTTTCAGGAAATCGTGAAAAAGCAGCTGAGTTCGGGTGTCAACCTGAACGCAGCTGCTTTTTTGTTGCCCGAGCCCCTCCGGGCGACTCCGAGCGCAGTCGTTGAACGTGGTTAACGAGAAGAAACCTGCGCGAGGGCAGGCCGAATTGTTCGTTACTCAGTGGTGGCTAAATGATTGGTCGCACAGGGCGGGGTTCAGGGTGCGGCGGCCGGTGCGGTGAGCAGCTCGCTGTTTCGCGCGAGGGCGTCGCCTCGTTCGTTCTTCCGACGGCGGGTGCGGCCGGTGTGTTCTGCGGATCGTTTGGCTTCGGCGGTGAAGAACGTGATGATTCGGCGGATGTTGGAGGAGACCACGGCAAGGGTCGATGCGAGGTAGTGGGAGGCGAATCCGCGTCCTGATCGTTTTTTGGGGTTGCCGAGGTCTTCGGCGGAGGCCAGTTTCACGAGGTTGTTTGAGGCCTCCACGAGGGAGCGCATGCCGTAGTGGGCTGCCCAGGTTTCGGACTCGTGGGTGAATTTCTGCAGATACTTGATCGGCTGCGATTTCGTGAGTGATTTCGCGGTGCCGTTTGGGATGAGCAGCGGGACGGTGATCGAGCTGCGTGTGTTGCGCGCGGTGCCGGTCAGGTCGCTTGCGGCGGCAGGGTAGGAGAACCGCTGGTACCCATCGGCGTCCGGCACTCCCTTGGGGATCATGCGGTAGCGGTCGCGGGCTGCAATTCGTTTCCGCAGCTCGGCTTCCTCGGTCGGTAGCTTGTCGAGCGTAGACCGGGCGTGAATGTCTTTTGTGACCTGTGTGGGAGTCGGCGGCTTCTTTCGGTACTTTGCTCCGTGGAGGGTGTCCCGGGCGACGCTTGCCTGCTTGGCCAGCAGTTCGAGGTCGGCGGTTGCGCTGATGAGCAGCTTGGGCATCCAGGCGGCGTGCCAGTTACCGTCGAGCATGATCAGGTCTTCAAAGTGACCCTTTACTCCGACGTCCTTTGCTTTGTAGTCGACAACGAGCTCGACTCCGAGCTTGCGCATGGGGATCGCGTCCGCTACGCGGACCTGAGCGAAGCGGAGAAGGAGGCGTGGGACCTGCTCGATTGGGAGGACGACGTCATCCCGGACGAGGTGGGGGCCAGCGCACTGAACAGCTGGCTGTTCAACGAGGGCACCATCGACACGGTGTTGAAAACGCTGATGAGCGAGGGGCGCACTGTCGCCGGCGGGGACCGGCTGGGCAAGACGATCGTATTCGCCAAGAACAACACGCACGCGGAGTTCATCGAGCGCAGGTTCAACGCCAACTATCCGGAGCATGCCGGCCATTTCGCCCGCATCATCACGTACAAGACGACTTACGCACAGAGCCTCATCGACGCCTTTTCTGATCCGGCGAAGCTGCCGCAGATCGCGATCTCGGTGGACATGCTCGACACCGGTATTGATGTGCCGGACGTCGTCAACCTAGTCTTCTTCAAGCCGATCCACTCGCGGACCAAGTACTGGCAGATGGTCGGCCGCGGCACCCGACTGCGAGCCGACCTGTGCGGTCCGGGCCAGGACAAGAAGGACTTCGTCATCTTTGATGTCTGCCAGAACATCGGTTACTTCAACGAGGACTACCCCTTGGCCGACACTGTCGCCCTCCCCTCCTTGGGCGAGCGGCTGTTCACCGCGAGGATCGCGCTGCTGGCGGGGATCGACGGCGCCGAGGAGGATGCCGAACTGGCGGCGCTGCGCGAAGGGTTGAGCGCGCGGATGCACAGTCAGGTCAGCGGGATGAGTTTGGACAACTTTCTTGTCCGGCCCAAGCGTCGCGCCGTTGAGAGGTTCAGCGAGGGCTCCGCATGGCTGCACCTGGCCGGTGACGACTACGGTGACGCGGCGGAGCTGGCTGGGCCGCCCTCCGCCGACGGGGTGCGCGACACTGACGAGCAGGCCAAGAGATTCGACTTGTTCGCCCTGCGCGCTCAGCTTGGGGTACTCACCGGAGACCCGGGACTGGCCGCGGCGCGTAAGCGCATTCAAGCCGTAGCCAACGCCCTTGCCGAGCAGAAAAGCATCCCGCGGGTCGCCTTCAACCTGAAGCTGATCGCGGACGTTGCCAGCGATGAATGGTGGGACGACGTCACCGTCGGAATGCTCGAGATGATGCGCATCCGCCTGCGCGAACTCGTCAACCTGATCGACTCCAGCGCCCGGGCAATCGTCTACACGAACTTCACCGACGCTGCGGCCGACGGCGGTGAAATCGAGCTTAAGCACGTCACCGCCGCGGTAGACCGGGCCAAGTTCCGGGCCAAAGCACTCGCGTTCCTGCGCGAGCACGCCGACCACGTCACTCTTGCGAAGCTGCGCCTCGGCCATCAGCTCACCGAACTGGACCTCGCCGAACTGGAGCGGATCATGCTCGACAGTGGCCAGTTCCGCCCCGAGGAGATCACGACTGCCGCGACCGAGGCACAGGGCCTCGGCCTGTTCGTGCGCTCCCTAGTCGGCATGGACCGGGCCGCCGCGACGGAGGCCCTCAGCGCCTTCACCGGCGGCGGCATCCTCACCGCGAACCAGCTTGTCTTTGTTGGCTTGATCGTTGACCAGCTCGCGCAGCGCGGCACCGTCGATCCGGCGCTTCTCTACGAGGCACCGTTCACCGGTGTCGCGCCGACCGGCCCCGAGAGCCTGTTCGATGGGGCACAGGTGACCAACTTGGTTACCACCCTGCGGTGGGTGCGGGCCACTGCGCAGGCGGCTCGGCCGACCACAGCTGCCTGACAGGCCGCCCGAACGCGCCTCTTGGCTGCCGCAGGATGAACCGCCTACACCGAACGCGACCGGTCGCGCGGAATCGTCGGCCCATGTTCGAAGACATGAATCTCGCTTATACGGCACACATATTTCATCCGAGATGCGGGATCACCGAATCCGCGATCGGTATTGGGGACCAAGTCGAGGAAGCCCGGGCAGTTTGCCAGGAGGCACGTGTGAAGCAACGAAGGTTCAATCGTCGTGGACGACGCAAGGACCGCGTCGACTCATAGCCCAGCATACAGAAAATTTACAGATAACACCCAGACAAGTATAGGCGGGACATCTGGGTCGGGCTCTTGACGCTTTAGGGGACTATCGGACACACGCCATGTGACAGACATCCCGATCCCGACCCCGCTCGCCGCAGCCCCGAGCAGGCCGCTGATTCCGCCGCCCCGGACCTCACCGCCGGAGCGTCGTCGCGCGGCGCAACGGGATTCTTATCCGGATGCACCCGCCTGAGCTCTGTGCGGGCGCCGCCTGCTAGGTGAGTATTTGATACTTCGAGAGCCGCCCGGTCGGCGCGTCACAGGAACGGCTGGTTTGTCCACTGGTCCGAGGACAAGAGGCTGCCCCCCCCCCGGTTTCAGTTGACTCGAGGGGTCAGTGCGTTTCAGGCGACTTAGACGGCCGTGTTTATCGTCGTCAACTTCGATCGGGGTGAGCACGCTGCGGCGGCGTTGGCGCTGTGACTAGCCTTACGGGTTCACCACCAAATTGAGGTCGTCGACGGATGACTGAAGCTGCGTCTTTCCCGGGCCTCCATCGAAATCAAAGGTGCAACTGGACCTCCAGATATCAAGGTTCTTCGTCTCAATGGCCCATTCCTGGGCGATTATGCTCAGGGCATGAATCGACCCGGATGCCTTGGGGGCGTCAAGGTCGACGAGTATCTGGCCCCACCACCAGAAATGAAATCCAAGCGTTCTCATCAGTAATTCGGGGTTCACGATCTTCGACGCCCGCGAAATCTCTGTCCGTTCGAAGAACCAGAGAATGGTGTATAGGTCCGCGAAAAGCTGTTGTTTGTCGGGCGCACTTGGGTCGAGCAACCCGCCAGCGTCCAAGTCGGAGTTCTTGAGCAGGCGCCAGCTCGTTCGGCCTGCTGTCATGCTGCCTTCTCTTCGGAGGTAGACAGAAAGCCGATGGAATGCTTCGGCTGCTGGTCCTTCGGCTACCAAGTCTCGGTACAGCGCCAAAGCACGCTCGGTTCGCTGAGACTCGTCGCGCGTTCGGGCGCTCTTGTTGGATTCACGTAGCTGCCAAATGGCGGCCAAGAGCGCGCCGGTGACAGCGATGGAGTTGATGATGCCTAGAAGGTCCATGCTCCCCCAGTAGGACGGCGCGCAAATCTGCAGACGTACCACTGCAGCGTAATGAGAGTAACTTAGCCGACAAGTAGCCTGACCACCTCGGTGTGGCACGAAAGATTCGTAGGCGAGAGTGGGTTTCGCCTGCTAGGGGGAGTACGAACTCGTGAACGCCAGTGGATCCGAGCTGAGGCTTGAAACACTTGACCGGGCCGACTGGTCCGTTGAGGTTCGAGGCATCCACGCAAATGAGCCACTTCTCAGTATTGGATCGTCTCGGGCCCTTCGTACAGCGAGTGTGGCGAAGCTGTTTCTCCTGGTTGAGGTTGCGTCTCAGTTCGAGAGTGGTCAGTTGAGTCCTGACGAACTGCTGTCACGAGACTCTGTCGCGCGTGTATTGGACTCGGGTCTTTGGCATCGCCTTTCGACTAGTACGCTGCCGGCATCGGATATTGCGTCACTTGTCGGTGCAGTGAGCGACAACTGGGGAACGAACGTACTTTTGCAGCGAGTCGGGCTAGACGCAGTTAAGGCTCGCGTAGCAAGCCTAGGAATCGTCGATTCTGTGCTTCTTGACTTCGTGCGGGACTTCCGTACGGATGACGACCCCGAGACCATGAGCATTGGCACAGCGCAGGAGTGGGCACGGTTCATTGCCGACGCCGCAATTGGAGCTGTTGTCTCGCATTCGGTGAGCGGTCAGCTTCTTGAGTGGATGAAGGCAAATTGCGACCACTCGCTAGTGGCTTCTGCCTTTGGCTTGGACCCGCTTTCCCACTGGACGCCCGATGAAGGTGTGATGCTGTGGAACAAGACTGGAACGGATGTCGGGGTTCGAGCTGACGTCGGTCTTGTGCAGGGGGTGACTCAGCTCGCTTACGCAGCCATTGTCAACTGGGATGAACTCAGGCATCCGGGGCT
The DNA here is from genome assembly GCA_014377785.1 of Aeromicrobium sp. Lineage (GTDB taxonomy): Bacteria > Actinomycetota > Actinomycetes > Propionibacteriales > Nocardioidaceae > JACMOZ01. The sequence continues at coordinate 599 of JACMOZ010000120.1, read as the reverse complement.
GCGGCCAGCCATCATGTCTGACCTTAAAAGAATTGGAGCTTGGGTCTCAGAGAGGTCGCGTCAACGCTGATCGGGACGGTTGGCTGGATGTCTAGTCAGGTTTGGCCGGCCCAGGTTGACGCCAGCTCCCACGAAACATCGAGCTAAGCGGTGACGCGTTGCTATGACGGTGGCGCCGGTGGGCAGACCGGGATCGTGCGGAGCAGAAGACTACGCTGGCGTGCCCCGGAGCTCGCGCAGTCGTGCTTCGCGAGCTGCCCGGCCTTCCGCTGTGCACGTCTCCTTCCATGCAAGTCGCGGTGGCGTCCGACGTTGGACGAACGGACTTGCCCGCGCTCTGGTTACGTGATTCCGTCATGGTGGTGGAAGAGTTCGGCGCTTAGGCTGGAACCGGGGTTGCAGTGGGTGAAAAGTAGCTAATGATCACGGGGCCTCTGGGATTTCCTGAAAGGGCCACGAAACTGCAAAAACTCCCCGCGACACGGCAGCACCGCCGATGTTCGCGGGGAGTTTGTTCGTGGAGGGCGCCGATGTGGAGCGAACCGCAGCGCCGGGAATGGGGCGACCGCCCGTTAGCGGCTCGTGCGCGCCAGTGAGTT
>JACMOZ010000119.1 GCA_014377785.1 Aeromicrobium sp. | reverse complement strand
GACCGCCTTGAACCCTTCTTCGCGCATGAGCCGGGAGTACGTCACGCGTTCGCCGCATTCAATGACGCACTCGCCGAGGATGGCGCATTCATCCACTTGGCATCCGGCACAATCGTGGACGATCCGATCCAACTCGTGTTCTTCTCCGACACTGGCGGGATCCCGCTGATATCCAGTCCGCGGTCGGTGATAATCGCCGATTCCGGCTCTCGCGCGACGATCGTCGAGACCTACGCCGGGATCGATACCGACGTCTATTGCACCAACGCTGTCACCGAACTCGTCCTCGCCGAGGACGCGCAGATTGAGCATTACAAGGTTCAGAACGAGCCGGTGACCGCATTCCATGTAGCGCTGCTATCCGTGCGGCAGGGACGGGGCAGTCGTTTCTCCTCCCGAGCGGTCATGCTCGGCGCCAGCATCGCCCGGCACGAGGTGCGGGTTCTTCTGGACGGCGTCGGTGCAGAGGTCAGCCTCGATGGTGTCTACTTGCCCCAAGGTGATCAACTCCACGACAACACGATCTTCATAGATCACGTCGCGACCAACTGCACCAGCCACCAGCTATACAAGGGAGTGCTGGACGGACATGCACACGGGGTGTTCAATGGCCAGATCATGGTTCGGCACGGCGCGGACGGAACCGATGCGAACCAGAAGAACAAGAATTTACTTCTCTCCGACCGTGCCGAGGTCGACACGCGACCCCGGCTGGAGATCTACACCGACGATGTGAAGTGCACGCACGGTGCCGCGGTCGGGCAAATGGACGAGGAGGCATTGCTTTACCTTCGTACCCGCGGGATACCACTGGAGGCGGCTCGCGGTCTGCTCATCTACGCGTTCGTGCACGAGATGGTGGACAGGATCGAATTGGAGCCGCTGCGGGCGCAGCTGGAGCCGCTGGTCGCGAGCCGGTTTGAGAATAGCGATCGTCTGCTCGAGCCATGAGGGGTGCTGCGGTGAGTGATGGCATCGCGAACCTCTACAAGGAAATGATCATCGATCATGCCCGTAGTCCACGGAACTTCCGTGAGCTCGAGGGCGCGACCCAGACGGTCGAAGCGGTCAACCCGCTCTGTGGTGACCAGCTGACCCTCTACCTTCACCTCACCGACGGCGCCATCGCTGACATTGCCTTCACGGGCAGAGGATGCGCCATCTCCCAAGCCTCCGCCTCGCTGATGACCATGGCGGTGAAGGGTCTGCACCAAGACGAGGCCCTCACGCTGTTCAACCGTGTCCACACCATGCTCACGACCAAATCCGACGGCGATGAGCCGCCGCCCGGGGTGGGCAAGCTCGCCGTACTTTCGGGTGTCGGGGAATACCCAACACGGGTCAAATGCGCCACTCTCTCCTGGCAGGCGTTGCGCAGTGCCCTCGGAGACAGCGACAGCCTGGACATAAAGGAGTAGTCGACCATGGGCTCAAGCGAGTACACGATCATCGAACTCAGTCAGAACTGCCAGGCGACGGTGATCCCCGGCGGGCAGCCGATGCTGCTCCAGGCTGGCGAAGAAGTTGTTGTGACGCAGACTCTTGGCGGAAGCGTGACCGTTCAAACCGGAATGGGATACCTCGTCCGGATCAGTGCCGAGGACTCCGCCGCGCTCGGACTAAGCAGTCTTCTCCCCGAAACAGTGATCACAGACCAGGGGCCGTTCGACCTTGATCAGGTGCTCGCACAGCTCAAAAACGTCTTCGACCCGGAAATCCCCATCAATGTCGTGGACCTGGGGCTGATCTACCTGTGCCAAGCAGAGCCGCTCCCCGATGGCACCCACCGGGTCGACGTCAGAATGTCAATGACCGCTCCTGGCTGCGGCATGGGGGATGTGCTCAAAGAAGACGCCCGCACTGCGATCCAATCGGTTCCCGGCGTCAGCGAGATCGACATCGAACTCATCTGGGACCCACCGTGGAGCCAGGACCGGATGTCAGACGCCGCCCGGCTCCAACTCGGAATGTACTGACCAGGCAACGCCGCACCACGACGCACGAAGGAGGCAGCATGCCGCAACTCATCAATAACCCCGGCTCGGTCATGTCGAGTGAATTCCTGAACAGGCCCGGCGCCGTCAGCGCTGGCGATGCGTCCAGTGCTGGTGCTCAGACCAATGGCGGCGTTGCCGCCCACTACGGGAATCCGCTGTCCGAGCAGCATTGCCTTGCTGCGGGATCTGCGATCGTCGATCTCTCCCACCGGGCAGTAATCACCATCACCGGCCCCGATCGCCTCCGCTGGATCGATTCGCTTACCAGCCAGAGTGTCGCCCGACTGGCACCGGGCGCATCCACCGAAACCCTGCTACTGGATATCACCGGTCGGATCGAGTGCGCCGTTCGTCTGATCGATGATGGTACCGACCTGTGGCTTCTGCTCGAACGGGAGGAAGCATCCGGACTCCTCCAGTGGCTGGACAGCATGAAGTTCATGATGCGGGTCACGCCTGCGGATCGTTCCGTCGATTTCGCGACAATCGGAACCCTCGGCCAGCCAGCACTTCCGGTAGCAACTCCTCATGGCGTCCCACTGCTCTGGCGTGACCCGTGGATGAGCGTGAGCCAAGGTGGATACCAATACGCGGTAGCGACACGACACCCGGCGGCGAGTTGGACCTACAGCGAGGTGTTAATGCCCCGCACCGAACTTGCCGGGATCGCCGCCTCAGCTATCCCCGTCGCTGGACTGCTCGCGCTCGAAGCGTTGCGGATAGCCGCCTGGCGCCCGCGTTTCGCCACCGAAGTCGACGGTAAAACGATTCCCCATGAACTTGATTGGTTGCGCACCGCCGTGCACCTGAACAAAGGCTGTTACCGCGGTCAGGAGACGGTGGCCAAGGTTCACAACCTCGGCCATCCACCACGCCGACTCGTCATGCTCTACCTGGACGGTCTCGATACTGGGCTGCCGGTGCGCGGGGACGTTGTTGTGGTGCCGGACCAGGTCGGCCAGGACAAGAGTGTTGGCCAAGTGACCTCAGTTGCCCGGCACTTCGAATTAGGGTCAATCGCACTCGCGGTCATCAAACGCGGCACCGATCCCGATTCCGAACTTCTCGTGCGAACTGCTGGCCGCGACATTCCTGCCAGGCAGGTGGTGATCGTACCGCCGGATGCGGGCGCCTCAGCGACTGTTCCGCGCCTGCCGAGGCTGGGTTCGGTGCGGCGGTAGCTCAGTTTCTGTGATCTCAATACGACCGGACCGAGCGCAACCGGCGTCCTGACGGCCCGGCTCAGTCTCGCACGCCGGTTTCGCTGGCTCTTCGTTCCTGCAGCCAGGGGATGAGTCCACCCGCGAGCAGCATGTCGACCTGCCGCGTCGAGAGGCGATGCCGTGCGGCATAGTCCTCATCTCGAGTTCTATTGTGGATCGTAATCTCGGTTCCGGCCACGAGGGCGCCGCGGATACCGGCCAGGACCAGCACATCGTCCCGGTGAATGCGGTCGTGATCGGCCGCATTCGCGAACTCGAGAGCGAGTACGCCAAAATTGGCAAGGTTTTGCCAGTGGATGCGTGCGAATGAAACGGCCAGCACCGCGCGCAATCCGAGGAAGCGGGGAGTAATCGCGGCGTGTTCTCGCGAGGACCCCTGCCCATAGTTGGCCCCGGCGACCACAATGTGGCCGGATCCGTCACGGGTTTCGGCGGCGCGAGTCGGGTAGGTTTCATCGATCTGGTCGAAGGTGAATTCGGCAAGCTTCGGGATGTTGCTGCGGTAGGGCAAAACCCGCGCGCCAGCTGGCAGAATCTCGTCCGTCGAAATATCGTCACCCACCACCAGGATTACGGGTGCCTCGATGCGATCGACGAGGGCTGCGAAGACCGGCAACGAGGAGATGTTTTCACCTTTAACTAGCTCCACTTGGGCGGCCACTTCCGCGGGCAACGGCCCCTCCAGCATCGCCAGGTTCACACTCGACATTGCGGGCAGTTGGAGCGCGGGATAGTCCAGGTTGAACAGCTCTTCCAAGTCTCGAGGGTCTGTGATCGTGCCGGTGAGCACCGCTGCCGCTGCCGTCTCTGGCGAGCAGAGGTAGACCGAGTCTTCCTGGGTTCCCGAGCGACCCGGAAAGTTACGCGGCATCGTACGCAGGCTGTTGCGCCCGTTTGCCGGGGCTTGGCCCATGCCAATGCAGCCCATACAGCCCGACTGGTGCAGCCGCGCACCAGCGCTGACCAAGTCCAGGGTGGCTCCCATCCGGGACATATCCTGAAGAATCTGCCGGGAACTCGGGTTGACGTCGAAAGACACGCCCGGAAATGATTGGCGTCCCTTCACAATTGCGGCCACGATCGCGAAGTCGCGCAGCCCCGGGTTCGCCGAAGACCCGATCACGACCTGTTCAACCGGTCGACCGGCGACTTCCCGCACCGGCACGACGTTGCCCGGCGAACTCGGCAGCGCGATGAGCGGCACGATCGTAGACAGGTCAATCTCCTCGGTGATGTCGTAGCCTGCATCCGCATCAGCAAGGAGTTCGGTGAAGTCACCTTCACGCTGTTCCGCACGAAGGAAGGCATTCACTTGATCGTCTGCCGGGAAGACCGTGGTGGTCGCCCCTAATTCGGCGCCCATATTGGCAATCACATGCCGGTCCATGGCGGTGAGGGTCGACAGGCCAGGTCCGCTGTACTCGATGATCCGATTGATGCCTCCCTTGACACCATGTCGGCGCAGCATCTCCAAAATGACATCCTTCGCGCTGGTCCACGGCGGCAATTGGCCGGTGAGCCGCACACCCCAGATTTCGGGCATTTTGATGTATAACGGTTCACCAGCGATCGCAAGAGCCACCTCGATCCCTCCAACGCCGATGGCCAACATCCCGAGCGAGCCCGCAGCCGGGGTGTGACTGTCTGAGCCGATCATCGTCTTGCCCGGAATGCCAAACCGTTGCATATGTGTCGGGTGGGATACCCCGTTTCCGGCTTTCGAGAACCACATCCCGAACCGTTGACATGCCGAGCGGAGGAAGTCGTGGTCCTCCGCGTTTTTGCTGTCGGCCTGCAACAGGTTGTGGTCGACATACTGCACGGACACTTCAGTCCGCGCACGATCAAGGCCTAACGCCTCCAACTCGAGCATGACGAGCGTCCCTGTTGCATCCTGAGTGAGGGTCTGATCGATGCGCAGGCCGATTTCAGCCCCTGGCGTCATCTCCCCGCTCAGCAGGTGAGAAGCGATGAGCTTCTGGGCCACGTTGTATGCCACGGCGGGTCTCCTCGCCCGAATTTCGCCATGGAGTGTTTCGAGCCACGGCCATCCGGCGAAAAGTTCCGCGGTGATTCCCAATCTAAGCCACGATCGTGACGATGTACACCCGCCCGCTCTCGTCGCTTCTACTGGTGACGACCGTTATTCGTTCTCACGCTGACGCTTCGGGTCTCAGCGGACAAACGACACCAGCTGCAGCGAGAGTGACGGTGTGCAAGTCACGATCGAGCCAGCGACTCCGGGCCGATGGAACGACATCGGAGAAGCTTTCGGCGCGCGCGGCCGCCAACCCCGAATCGTGCTGGTGCCAGTGCTTCCTTGCGAATACTGACATCACCAACAAGAATGCGCGACGCATCGTGTTCCTCTGCCTCCAGGGCGTGCAGTTCAACACGAAGACTCCGCATCACGCCGTCGAAAAGTACTTGAAGGCACCCAAGGCCCCGTTCACGTACTTGCGCCCCAACTTCTTCATGCAGAACCTTTCCGCCACCCACCGCAACGACATCCGCCATCACGGGCAGACCGTCGTGCCCGCCGCCCGCGCCCGCACCGCGTTCGTTGACACCGAGTACGTCGGGCGCCTCGAGAGCTCCGGAGCGACTGCGGACTACATCGAGGTACAGAAGATGATCTACAGGGTCGTCAGAACCAACGTCTCCGCGTTGTCCAACGAGACCATCCGCCGACTCACCGGCCAAGCGGCAACCACGTTCGCCCACTTCGTACAGAGAGCAAGGCACACGTGGGCCCGCGGCACGGGAAGTGCTGAGGCGATCAGAGCCGATGGGTGTGCGGATGGATGTGTGCACCAAAGCCTCCTAAATTGATTCCATTCGGATCCTGCTGCAGGCTCATCGATCGCGCGCGATGCCCGGCGCGACACCGACGACACGCGGCTCATCCGAAAACGATCGGTTCTGATTGGCGCGCCGAGCCGACGTCCGATCGTGCGACACGTCTAGTTCCGGTCGATCGAAACTGCCGACCGAAACGAGATTCACCCGGAACCTCGATATGCAAGTTCTCGGGCTGTATGCCGCGTCCTGTTTGGCATCGTCGCGGCAGTGCAATCGCTCCGGGGGATGACTTTCGACTACGGATCAATAGGCCGGGGGTTCAAATCCCTCCGGGCGCACCAAAAATAATCAGTCTGACCAGGACTTCCTGTAGAATGCGGTCGGGCCTGTTCTGGTTTCTGCCCACATGCTGCCCACACTCGAAAGTATTTGAGACCGATGTCGGGTCGAAATGCGATCTGTCCGGCTCTCGTGAGCCCAGTGTTTGCATGGGTCTGGTCCGCTGGGCGAAGTTGACCTAGTGACCCGCAGTAAATAGGTCGATAGGCGGAGATGTGAACTTGTGGAACGCCACCCTGCAATTGGGATCAAGTACTTTCAGCGGGGATAACGGGCAGGTCGGGACGCTCCAGTCGAGCCTGACGTCTCCATGACAGCATGTGGGCATGTCGAACTTTGCGCTCTCCGACTCGAAGCAGTTCTCGCCCGCCGAGCTTGTCGGTCTCTATGAGAGTGTGGGGCGGTCGACGTACGTGGGGGATCCCGATGCTCTCGTGCGGGCAGTGGAACAGTCGTCATATGTCGTGTCGTCACGAGGCGCTACGGGTGAACTCGTGGGCTTAGCGCGAGCCATCTCTGATGACGTTTCGGTGTGCTATCTCCAGGACATCCTTGTCAGCCCTGACCGGCAGCGCGCGGGGTGTCGACGACGTTTGAATCTGAGGCCGAAGCGACGGGTGAAATCGAGGCCACTGTTTTCTGGTTCTAGTTTGCCGGTTCTTGTGTTCTGATGCGGGGGAGGCTGTCGATGCCGCGTCCGCGGAGCCGGTAGGAGGCTCCTTTCAGCGTGAGGACGTCGGCGTGGTGAACGATCCGATCGATCATTGCGGCGGCGACGGCTTGGTCGCCGAAGACCCCGCCCCAGCTGCTGAAGGGCAGGTTCGAGGTGAGGATCAACGAGGCATGTTCGTAGCGACTCGAGACGAGTTGGAAGAACAGGTTTGCGGCGTCTTGCTCGAAGGGGACAATGCGGTGTTGATGTCGGAAGAGGACTACGAGGCGTGGCAGACAACGCTCTATCTGTTTTCCACGCCCACTAACGCACGCAGATTGTCTGAAGCCCTCGGGCGCTCCGATGCCGGTACCTACACGTCGCGGGAGCTTGACCGCACGTGAGGCTTGTCTTCGATCGAGCCGGTTGGGAGGACTACCAATGGTGGCAGACCAACGATCGGCGCTTGCTCAAACGCATCAACCTTCTCATCGACGATGCCCTGCGTACGCCTGGGGAAGGCCGAGGGCAGCCGGAGCGTCTCAAGCAGTCAGCCAGTGACGTGTGGTCACGACGCGTCACCCAACAACATCGACTCGTCTATCGAATTATTGGCGCCGACCTGATTGTCCTTCTGGCCCGATTCCACTATTACGACTGAACACAGATCGCAGAACTCTTCACCGCCCGAATTCGGCCAAAATCAAGGATTCCTTGGTAAATCGGTGCCCACGTTTCACCCCCGTGTGGAGAACATCGTGGTCAGCTCACGTCATCGAGATAGACCCCAGTCGCCGGTGATGGGGCGGAGTTTCGGGCGGCTTCGCGTACGTCCAGGGAAACGGCTTTCGACTACGCATCAATGGGCCGGGGGTTCGAATCCCTCCGGGCACACAAAAAGTCCGGATCAAATGCTTTTCTTGGTGAGGCATTCTTGTTCCCGTCTGCCCGTGCTGACGTTCCACCTACGGTTCCGGGCGTTTCGCGCGCAGATTGATGTCTGAGCGCGTCCTCGAATGCCGTACTTCCGGGCTTCTTTCCCGCGTGTCGACATCCGCCAACTGACCCTGAATGGAGGGTCACCCCATTCAACCATCTACCCATAAATGGCTACAGGACACGAGCCCTCAACTATGGATTGCAGTTGTCACACCAGCGCGGATCGGTGGTGGTCAGTTCGCGGGGTACTCGCGTGTGGTGCTCGCACTTTCCGCAGCCGTGGATGTCGGCCGCGATCACCTGCGT
>JACMOZ010000118.1 GCA_014377785.1 Aeromicrobium sp. | reverse complement strand
TCACCGAGTACAAAGACACCGCCAACTACATCGCCTCCGCACTGCACGCCGAGGGCATCCCAGCCGTAGGCGTCGCTTCCGGAGACAGCGACGACCCGACTGGCCTAGCTCGCAGGTTCTCTCCGGCCTCGAACGCTCTCCCAAACATGGATATCGACTCCGGCGGAAGCGAGCTGAGGGTGCTCGTGTCGACCGACGTTCTCAGTGAGGGGCAGAACCTCCAAGACGCCCACATCGTCGTCAATTACGACCTGCCCTGGGCGATCATCCGGCTCATCCAACGCGCCGGCCGCGTTGACCGGGTCGGACAGAAGTCCGACCACGTCCTCATCTACTCGTTCTTCCACGAATCCGTAGACGCCGTACTCTCCCTCCGCCAGCGGATCGCTGACCGGCTCACAGCCAACGCCGAAGCGTTCGGCTCAGACGAACAGTTCTTCGGCGGCAGCGATGAGGTCAAAGCCATCACCGATCTATACAACGGCACGGTCGACGACACCGACTCGGCCGAGGACGTCGACGCCTCCAGCCTCGCCTACCAGTACTGGCGGAACGCCGAAGCTCTTGACGCCGAGTTCACCGCGCATGTGGCAGCGCTTCCGGACCTGGTCGACGCCACCCGCGCCAAACGCGCCACCGACAGCGAAGAAGGCTTACTTTGCTACGTCAGGACCGAGGCCGGCACCGACGGATTCGGATGGATCTCACCAGACGAAGCTCCCCGACTGTTGACGGGGCTTGAGGCGCTACGCGCATTCGAAGCAACCCCCGATGAACCCGGGCTGGAGCACAGGTCTGACCACGAAGATCTTCTCGGTGAACTGGTGAGGGGACCTCTCGCCACACCCAGCGCGGCCGCCGGCCGTTTACGAGGGGTGAGGCGCGCGCTGTGGCGACGACTGGGGGAGACTGTGTTCCACTACGACACCGATACCGACACTGCGCTCGACGCACTCTTCCAGCACGCCCTCACCGGCGAAGCAGACCGCCGCCTGAGAAGGGCGCTGCGCAACGGCACAAGCGACGAAGACCTCGCCTCACGAGTCGCTGCACTGCACCGCGACGGCCGCCTGGTCATCGAATCGCGTAGTGGACACGATCCAGTCCGAATCGTAAGCAGCATGGGAGTCCGCTCGTGAACGAGACCAAACTTCTCGCATTCGTCGATAACCAAGACTTACGCGAGCTGTTCATCACCGAGCTCGGCTGGAACAACCCTGACCAGCCCGACCGTAGTTTTGAAGTAGACGATCACACGTACTCGCTGACGCAGATTGCCGGTTACAAGGGCCTGCGCATTTGGTTCTGCGCAGAGCTACCCGCACGGAAAACTCAGCGCATCCTCGACGTGCTCATCGGGCAGGACAGTCACGAACGGCTCGTGATCTTTGCCGACGGCCGGCGCCAGGAATGGCGCTGGCCGCGCAGGGCACAACTCGGCGGGGCGAACGCGAAGCTCCTGGTTCATAGACACATCGTCGGCGAACCAGATGCCCATATGGCGAATCAGTTGAGCACCATTGCGATCGATTTCGACGACGATATATCCCTCGTCGACCTTCTCAATAAAATGCGCCTCGCTTTCAACGCCGAGGCCGGGTCAGCTTCTGTCCAAGCTGCCCGCCTAATGGGAACCCTCTACAACGAGCTCGACGCCGCCGGAGCCACCCCCCACGACGCGACACTCCTCCTCGCCCGGCTCCTCTTCCTGCTCTTCGGAGACGACTCGGGAATGTGGGGCGCCAATCTTTTCGCCCAGTATCTTGACGCACACACCACTTCCGAAACTCTCGGCGCTGATCTCGCCGAGCTTTTCGAAGTACTCAACACCCAAAAACGACCGATTGCCGAGGATCACCACCTCAACGACTTTCGCTACATCAACGGCGGCATCTTCGCAGACCCTCTCACAATCGTCCCACTCACACCTGGTTTTCGCGATGCCCTGCTGAGCGCGAGTGAATTTGACTGGGCGATCATCTCTCCCGCCATCTTCGGCTCGATGTTTCAAACCGTCAAGGACAAGGAAGCCCGTCGCCACGGTGGAGAGCACTACACGACTGAGGAGAACATTCTCAAGACGATCGGGCCACTCTTCCTCGACGAGCTCGAGACCCGGCTGGAGTCTGGCTGGGACGACAAAGCCCAGCTGACAAAGCTGCAAAACGACCTCGGGAAGCTGCGATTCCTGGATCCCGCGTGCGGGTGCGGCAACTTCCTCATCGTCGCCTACCGCGAACTCCGCGCCCTCGAGCTCCGCCTCCTCACCCGCCGCCGCGACCTCGATCTCTTGGACGGTATTCATGGTGGCAAGATCAACCGATTCCAACTGAGCTTCGACGTGACCGGAGACATCAAAGTCACACTCGACCACTTCTTCGGTATCGAGATCGAAGAATGGCCAGCCCGCATCGCGGAGACAGCCATGCTCCTCGTCGACCACCTCGCGAACCAGCGAATGGAGCAAGACTTCGGCGATGCTCCCGACCGGCTACCTATCAAGATCGCGCCCACGATCCTCCATAGAAACGCGCTTCAAGTCGATTGGGCGGACTTGGTTCCGCCGAATGAGAACGTGATCATTCTCGGCAACCCACCCTTCATCGGTCAGTACACGAAGACCGCTGCACAGACAGCCGAAGCCAAAGCAGTTTGGGGTGAGAGATATAACGGCTACCTCGATTACGTCACCAGTTGGTACGCCAAAGCGATCGACTACTACGGCGCGATCGCGGGCAGATGGGCTTTTGTATCAACGAATTCGATCTCTCAAGGAGAACCCGTCGAGTACCTCTGGAAGCCCATCCTTGATGCGGGCTGGCGCTGCCGGTTCGCACACCGATCGTTCCAGTGGCTCACGGAAGCCTCCGACGGAGCCGCCGTCCACGTCTCCATCATCGGATTCGATCGCGCCACTACACCTCGACCTGTCCTCTGGACATATCCAGAGGGAGGTAAAGGTGTCCCTGTCGCAAAGCCGGTGACGAGGATCAACCCTTATCTCTTCGAGGGGCCCAACGTTCTGATTAGTAGCCGCACCCGACCGCTTAGCCCATCACTGCCACCTGTCTCAAAAGGCAACCAGCCCACTGACGGCGGTCATTTCTTCGTCTCCGTGGACCAATATGCGGAGGTCATGGCCGACCCCATCGCGGCCAAGTACCTGCGACCGTTTATCAACGCTCGCGAACTCCTCCATGGCACTCAGAAGTGGTGTTTTTGGATGGAAGGCGCTACTCAGAAAGAAATCGAATCTAGCCCGATTCTCTCCGAGCGTGTCGCAGCCGTGAGAAAAATGCGCGAAGAAAGCAAGAAGCTTCCGACTCAGAAGAAAGCTCTGACAGCACACCTCTTCGATGAGCGTCGTCAGCCAAGTACTAGCTATCTCGCGATCCCAAGTCATGTTGGGGAGGGCCGACCATATTTTGCAGCTGCGCGCTATGGCAGCGACGTTATCTGCGGAAATGCGAACTTTCTTGTCGCGGATCCAGATGGATTCGCTCTCGGCCTGCTGTCTTCATCAACTTTTATCGCTTGGATGAGGGCGATCGGCGGCCGCCTTAAGTCAGACCTTCGGTTCTCTAATACGTTCACCTACAACAATTTCCCAATCCCGGCGGTGACGGCCGGACAGCGGGCCAAGATCGTTGAGGCAGCGAAGAAACTCGTTGACGTGCGTGCAACCTACCCGGGGGTTCCTCTGGCGGATCTCTACGAAGGCAACATGGCTTCGGATCTGCTCGACGCTCACGCCCAGATCGACCACGCGGTTGATCGAGTGTTCAACATCGCCTCCGATGCTGGTGTTGAACAGCGCCAGAAAGTCCTTCTGCGGCACTACGCGAAGCTCACCGGGCAGGAAACTCTATTCGAGATCTGATTTCGAACTTGACGGCTCGTACTTTAAGAGCATGGGAAATAACTCGGACGTCGACTGCGATGATTCCGATAGGGCGTTGGACGACCTGACCCGAGCAGTTGCCGGTCTGCGTTCGTTTGTGTCCGGCAACGTTAGTCAGGACCACTTGGGCCACCTAAGTCAGACCCATTTCCACTGTTACCACAACGTGTTTCGGTTCCTGAGAACAGGAAAACCTGCAATGTAAGTGACTTCTGAGGTAGTCACGCCGGCCCACAGCCCGACACTCGTCACACGAGTTTCTGAGACGTTCTAGCCGGGTTGCTGCGTGCGAGTGATCGCCCGGCGATTGCGGATCAGCGTGGAGTTCGCGTCCTTGCGCGCTTCCGAAACGATCTGATCCCGAACGGTTTTGCTGCTCAAGTCTCGCAGTCGGGGAGAGCGCGGCGACGTGCGCTCGATCTTCCCAGGTGTCGAAATGCTCACAACATCACTCTATGTCCTCGCGCAGACAATTTGTTCGATCCGCTATCGATTTGCAGGTACCCACGAGCGATCATCGCCTGTACTCGGCAAAGACCATCGCGAGGATTCCGGCAATGAGGCGAAGGTCGTTCTCGTCATCTTCGGTCAGATCGTCCGTCAGCGGGGCATCGACAGTCAAGAGCCCGTATGAACCGGTGGGGGAGGCAATTACGCTTGTAATGAATGTGTTGTAGCCGACACCTGAGCCCTCCCATTTGTCAGCCGGCGCTCTGGCGATGTCGTCGACGAACAGAGACCCTCCTCGTCCCAGCAACGACAGTGCTTTGCTCGCCCGCTCAGTTCCTGGAACGAAGGGATTCGGTGCCAACCGATGTCCACGCGAGTTCCAGCGCACCACGGAAAGACCGTCTTCGTCGTCGTTGACCTCATAAACGACAGCGCGCAGCCCGGGAACGTCCTCGTGGACAACCCACGCGATCGCAGTGACGGCCTGGTTGACGAGCTCCTTAAAAGCCGAGATGCGAGCTGGCTTTGCCATATCGGCCATGTCGGCCGCGACGGCGGTGATCTCGGCGAAGGTGTCAGCCAGGAGGCTATGGCGGGCGGCGAGGTCGATGACACGCTTGGTCGCTGCAGCCTCGACGTCACGCTCGAAGGCGCCTCGCGTCTGGCGCCGCACAATCTCAAGGAACACTACTGCGCCCACCGCAGCAGCGCCGGGGATGAACCACCACCATGCCGCGCCGACCGCGGTGAGCATGAGTGTCCCAGCAGCGGTGAGCACCGGCACCAGCCAGCCGGCATACTGATCGAGTCGCTTGCCGAGGGAGAGCAGCCACACAGCTAGTCTGCGCTCCGTTGGCTGCGGGTCGGTCACTGGGTCAGCTTAGAGGCATGGTCGGCCATATTCGAGCGCGGGCGCATGGCGGCCGCGACGTTTCCTCCCGTCACGGCTTTTCTAGCGGAAGCCCGGAATGGCAACTAAGACCGCTCGAGTTTGCGATGACCGGACATCACGACCATGTCCGTTCGACGATCGTTCTACAAGACGATGCGAAATCCCGCTCTGAAACGATGCGGGCTTATGAGCAACGCGTGTCGGCTTCTCGTTGTGGGTGTATGCAAGCTTTCGCTCTGAACTTCGGTCTTACGAGACCGGGATGAGATCCCTCATGCTCTGACCGGAAACGATCGTTACTGAGCAGCTGCGCCAACGAGATCCAGACCCCCGGAATCCCGGGGCGCCAATGTGCTCAAAACTCGTGGCCGAAATCAAAATAGCCGGAATTGCTCTGTCACCGTTTTTGATCAGGAGGGCAAGGAGCTCCGAGCCTGTGGTCGTACGCCCATCGCGAGAACGCTGCTCGCCAAATTGCGATCGTTATCACGTCCCAGGTAATCGGGTCTGGGTTGAGATCGTGCCTATCGACGAAGCCATCGAATAGGGCACC
>JACMOZ010000117.1 GCA_014377785.1 Aeromicrobium sp. | reverse complement strand
GCCAACGGTGGCCGAAGCGCGGATCCGAGCGCTCGCTCGCTCTATGAAGACCGTAAAAACTATCGTCCGTAATACGTTCCGCTCCCGGGCCTCGCGAGCTATCCCGGTGATGGTTCCCGAGTGACACAAAACGCCGCCCCGCTCGGCCGCGGAGCCATTCACTTCAGACCTGTCGCGTTCGCGGTCCCGCTTACGTGGGTGAGCGACTGCAGCTTCTAACCCACAGCGACCGACTGTTGCTCACTGATTGTGATTATCGCGACTACGAGCCAAACCACTAGCGCTTCCTGCAACCGCTCCCGTCCTTTACAAACGTAGAGGCCGGTTGCCGTCTGGATGGGCCGCGCCTTGGATCAGTGCGACTGGAGGAGCCCGAAAGCGCCTGGAAGGGAGCAAAGTGCTCCGTCGCCTCGCGCTGCTGCCCAATGACCAAGAGCAGCGCTAGGCCCGTGAACGGTAACTCAGAGGGAGAGCTTAACTACAGAGTTCGACATCAGCGGGTTGTGCTCCCTCCCGTATATTTCGACGGTGCTGGGGTTTCTGTGGCCGGTTTGGCGCATTACCTCGTGATGTGTCGCACCCTCGCGAAAGGACTGTGTAACAAATCCTGCTCGAAGAGAATGTGCACTGAAGTTTGAGGAGTCGAGTCCCGCGGCCCTCATCCGCCTTTGCACGACATCATTTACGACATTTCCCGAGATGCGTCGGTCTGTGATGGTTCCACTCTTCATCACTGGTCGCATCAGCGGGGCCTCCGGGTCGAGCAGATACAGCTCAGGAAGGCGCTCGCGACAGATGTGTTTTTCGCCGCAAGAGAACTGGAGCATTGCGGACCGTGCGCCTACATCACCTGCAGGTATGGCTAGCAACCGAATCCAGCTGGTGAAGGCACATGGTGCGCAAGTCAAGGGATTCTTCGCATATGGCAACGCCTTCAGAAATCCCTTGCCGGCTTGGTCAGTCTTTCCACGACGAAGCATCACATGCAGTCCATCTGTCTCGTGCCGGGTGACGTCCCCGATGTTCAACGACGCAAGCTCCGACCTTCTGTAAGCTCCGACGAATCCGAAGACCAGCATCACCCAATCTCGACGACTGATAGGACCATGGGCCGGGCTTTGCATATCCATTGCCCGGAGAACCTGTCGGAGGGGGTCCAGAAGAAGCGGGTCTTTCTGGCCTGGCTTGCGAGTCGATTCCCGGGCAATTCCCCTCATCAGAAGGCTAACCTCCGGGTCCGCTCCTGGTTTCGGGAAGCCCTTCATTTCGTGAGCCTTATTGATGGTGGAAAGCCACATCCGAAGAGTTGCTACGGCGTAGAGCTGCTCCGAATTCGCATCGACCATCTTGGCGGCCCGGGCCAAGTACAGCGCAACGACAATCGGCTCAGCAGGGAGCGGCCGATGCCCATTCGTCGCGCACCAGGCGTTGAAGGTTGCCCACTCGGTCGCCCACCCTCGCCGGGTATTTGGGGCGAATGCTGCCGCCTGGAAACTCCGCACGTCCGCGAGCCCATCTGTCAAAATGACGAGAGGGTCAGTGGCTTGGCCCTGGTCTTCAATACGCGCGAGAGGCGACGCTCGCCTCCGCCTCTGCGGCAGTTCGTTTGCAGGATTCACTTGAGTCGCGCTCCATTTCGGATTGCGCCCGTCGAGGTGGACCGTCGGCGTGAACGAGAAGCCACTGATTGGGGACTACGCGCCCACGGGTCAAAGGTCGTCTCGCGCATGAGCTCCGAGGCGAAGAAGCGTAACGCCGCGCCAACTCGATGCGCTGGAATCCTCCCAGCGCGAGCGTGAGCGTAGATGGTGGTGGTTGAAACCTGCAAGAAATGCGCGGCTTCGCGGACGGTGAGTGCTTGTTCTGGTTGCATGCTCTTGGTGTGCGCGGCCAGCTGCCGCCGCGAAAAACGCCGAGAATACGGGGGAATACCGGTCGCCAGACCTGTAGCATTTCTGAAATGCAGAAAGAAAACCGACGCGAGATGTCTCAAAAGAAAAATGTGCTGTGGCGACTGGCAAGCACTACAGCCGCTCGATCGAGGTTCGACAGGCAACAGATTCAAGCGGCACACCGTGCGAGGCACTTCGGTGTGACATGGAAGGAAATCGCGGAAGTGAGCGGCAAGGGATCAGCAGCGGCTGCTGCCA
The DNA here is from genome assembly GCA_014377785.1 of Aeromicrobium sp. Lineage (GTDB taxonomy): Bacteria > Actinomycetota > Actinomycetes > Propionibacteriales > Nocardioidaceae > JACMOZ01. The sequence continues at coordinate 2,032 of JACMOZ010000117.1, read as the reverse complement.
GCTACTTCGGCGAAAACATGGCGGATCGAGAGTTGAAGCGCGCCGCGGCGAGGTCGAGGGCTAGAAATCGCCCTGCATGAAATGGCGGATGCTTCTTTGCGATCTACTTCGCGCCGATCGGAGCGACCGCTAGATTGGCCGGGTGATCGAATCACCGTCGACGGCCCGCCACGTATATGTGTTGGGAGCCGGTTTCTCTAAGGCCATTAGCGACGCGATGCCCGTTACAAACGAACTTGGTCTGGTGCTTAAGGAGCGTCTTGCTGGTGTCGTTGATTTCGACATCCGCGAAGGTCAGTCGTTTGAGGACTGGCTGACCCTACAGATCACTCCGCTTCCGTTCCTCGAAGGCTTCGCGAATAGCAGTGGAGCAGCGAACGCGGCTCGGGTGATCGCCGAAATCGCAAATGTACATGACGAGCGGGTGGAGAAGGCTTCCGAGACTGAGTCTCGCCTCTGGCTCAGGCAGCTCGTAGCTCTCTGGAGCGCAGAGCGTGCCGTGGTCCTAACTTTCAATTACGACACTCTGCTAGAGCGAGCGGTGAACGCGAGCATGCTGGTAACGGGCGGCGCCTCAGGCAACCTCCAGCGGCTTCGAGGAGACCACGTTGTGTTCCCCGCACCGCCAGCGACGCAGCCACAGTCCATGGGTGACAGTGAGGCGCCTCACAATGCTGAGTCACTTCAAGTTCTGAAGCTTCACGGCTCACTTGCGTGGTACTGGGCCGCTGGCGATGCGAGCGGTTCAACCCTCGTAAGGGTTAGGGAGAAGCGCGTTTTCGGCCCGGCTGGCCCACCAGGTCTTGAGATGGATTTCTCCGGCGCGACCACTCTGGACCGATACCTGATCCCTCCAGTCACGAGCAAAGACGGCTACTACGGCTCGTACTTGGCGAACAGCCTCTGGCGATCTGCGCGAGCGTTGGTTGCGTCGGCCGCTTCTTTGACGCTGGTCGGCTATTCGCTGCCTTTGGAGGATCGTGTTGCCAGCCAGTTGATCGCCGAAGTGGGCAGGAGCGCGACAATCCGAGTAGTCGATCGGGAGCCTGGACAGGCTGACTCGCACGACGGAATATTAGGCCGACTGGCTAGTCTCGGCATCGAAGCGGAAGCGGACACAAGGGGTCAATCCTGCATTCAGGATTTTGTCTCGGCAAAGCTAAGCGCGGCAATCGCGGCCTTTGATCGCGCCCCCGCTTTCGACGAACTGGAGGCCAGCTCGTCTGACGTGGTAGTTGCCATAGCCAACACGTGGCCATCCCCACATCCAGCCTCTTACTTCGTGCTGCTATGGAACGAAGAAGATCAGTCGTTCGATGCATACCCGGTTCATCCCAGTTACATGGCTGGCTCAGTGATGCCGTATCGCGAGAGCATCCTCAATGCCATGCCGCCGGGGATGCATCAACTGGGAGACTTCGTTACCGCGGCTCGCTTGCGTGAGCTGATAGCTGACGCTCGACCATTCCTTTTCAAGCACCCGAACTCCGGCGAAAGGCTAGTCGCGATCGGTGCAGACCGTATTGAGATCGAGCGATGGGAACTGCTGCAACTCAAGTGGGCGCCAGCGGGCCCATAAATCCTGAGCGATCTATTGGGCGCTCAGACTACTCAAAATGAGCAGCCCGACCTGTCTCGGGCTCGCTGGAAATTTGCGGCGTGATGGGCTCGCCGGCCAAAATCCCCTTCATGATGCGCCCAAACGTGGCCGCAGTTTTCCCCCCGTGCCCTGGGGACAGGTGCGTGTATCTGTCCAACGTGACTGTGATGCTCGAATGCCCGAGGCGACGCTGAAGTTCCACCATTGATACACCGTTCTGGATCGCCAGTGAGGCATGCGTATGGCGGAGGTCGTGAGGTGTCGGGCTCTGGAAGATTGGCTTCAGGCCAAGGAGAGCGCAGTGGGCGGGGTCCTGAGCTCGGGACACGCTCGGGTTCCATGTGCTCGTCAAGAAGCGCCCATGCCACAGCTTGTCCGCGCCGCGTTTTCCAACGAAGATCCGCTCAGAGGATCGCCCACGGGGGCCGAGAG
>JACMOZ010000116.1 GCA_014377785.1 Aeromicrobium sp. | reverse complement strand
GAGCCGGATACACCCATACTCGATCTTGTCGCCGACCTTCGTGCGTCGACGCCGACCGATGCGGCCAAACGAATCGTCCCCGATGTGCGCGAAGAACTCGCCGGCGTCGCAGGCATGCGCGAACGAGCATCACTGGCCGTTCGCGCCATTCTTGATCGCGAAACCCACGGCCTCGCCAGCATCCGATCCCGCCCTGTGTTGGCCAACCCATCGACGATGATTGATGCTCAGGATGTCCTCATCGCCGAGGCCAGGTTGCGGGCACGGCGATCGTTGGGGCACCGGCTCGATCGCTCTACCGACGAAGTCGGCCACCACTTGGCGCGGGTGCGCGGACTCTCTCCGCTCTCAACCATGGCCCGTGGTTACAACGTCGCGCAATTGGCCGACGGCACCGTCATTGCCTCGGTCGGCCAACTCACCGTCGATGCTGAATTCTCTTTGCGCTTCACCGACGGCAACGTCGTCGTCCGCACCCTGTCAATCGACCCCAAGGAGCAGTCCCATGACTGACGCAACCGCCAAATCCGATACAGAGTTGGCCAAAGAGGTGCTTCCCTACGAGCAGGCGCGCGACGAACTCATCCAGGTCGTGCAAAAACTCGAAACGGGCGGCACGACCCTCGAGGAATCACTGTCCCTGTGGGAGCGCGGCGAACAACTCGCGGCAATATGCCAACAGTGGCTCGACGGCGCCCGCGCACGCCTCGCGGCGGCGAACCCCACCGACGCAGAGTCAACCGCGGGCTAAACTCCGTTAGGTCGATAGCACATAAGTGCTACCATGTGCTACATGGAAAGCATTGGTGTTCGAGAGTTGCGGCAAGCCGCTAGCAAGTTTCTGCGGCGTGTCGAAGCGGGCGAGTCGCTGGTGATCACGAGTCATGGCCAACCGGTGGCACAACTCATACCCATCAACGGTCGGAGCCGAACCTCCAACAACCAGCCCATCGACTATCAGAGTCCGGGCCATGGCAGCATTCTCGACATCGAACCGCTGGAAGCGCCGGCCGGTTCCCCGCGCAACGAACAAATCCTTGAGGACCTGAGCGCCGAGCGCATCCGGTGATCTACGCCGATACCTCCGCGCTCGCAAAACTCGTTCGACGCGAGGATGAAACCGATGCGCTGCGCGACTGGGTCGCAAAATCCTCGCAAGAGGTGTGCACCAACTCGATCGGGTCCATTGAACTCCGTCGCGCCGCAGGACGGATTGGCCCGGACTTCTCCGCCGCCGCATCCCGATTACTCAATCGCATCAGGATAGTGAGCCTGAGCGCTGAAGCCGTCGAGCTCGCCGGGCGGATACCGCCGGTCGAACTGCGGACCCTCGACTCGCTTCACCTGGCAAGCGCGAGCCTGCTGCCCGATCTCGAGGCGCTGTTGACCTACGACATTCGAATGATTGAGGCAGGACAGGCCTGGGGGTTGCCGTTGCTCTCGCCCGGCAGTCATATATCTCCACGCGGAGTCGGCTAACGCGCGACTAACGCTAATTTCCCGATAACGAGGCGGCATAATCCTTGATGACGGCGAGGGAGGCCGTGCCCGTCACGATGATGGTGATGTCGCCGTCTTCGCGCACGAGAGTCGTCTCGCCGCGCTTACTCTGACGCAATTGCCACGACTGTCCATCAACTGTCGTGTTTCCTTTGGCATTGGTGCCGGGCGCGAAATTCTCGATGGCCCGTTGGGTGCCGATCCCCGACTGTTCTAAGCCGATGTATTCACCTTTGTCGGTCATCACGCCGAGGTGCCAATGACCGCGCGCGCCCGATTCATAACGCACTGTCGTCGCCTTCCAGCCCTTCGGCAACGACGCTGGAGCAAGGACGTCGAACAGCGCATCGCCACGGGCCGCTTTGACCGCTGTCACATAGTCGACGGCGTCGACCTTGTCGTCAGGTTTGACCTGGAACCAATAACCGAGCCCCGCCAATCCGAAGAGAAGGGCGCCGATCACAAGAATGGACCTGACCATGTCGCCGAGCGATGCATTGCGGTTATCTGCCACCACGCCATTCTCGCCCATCCGGCCAACCCCCGTGCGTCCGGCTTCGACCGAAATGACGCGCTTCCGTAGGAGAAGTGGGGTTGACCTGCCCATCGACCGATAGGATGCCGGCATGGAAAGCCTGCAACCTGCCGCTCAAGCCCCCGATCGCAACCTCGCCCTCGATCTCGTTCGTGTCACCGAAGCCGGTGCAATGGCCGCGGGCCGTTGGGTGGGACGCGGCGACAAAAACGGAGCCGACGGCGTCGCGGTCAACGCGATGCGTACGCTCATCAACACCGTGCAGATGAATGGCGTCGTCGTGATCGGCGAAGGCGAAAAAGACGAAGCCCCCATGTTGTTCAACGGTGAGGAGGTTGGCGACGGGACAGGTCCCGAATGTGACGTCGCGGTCGATCCGATTGACGGCACCACGCTGACCGCCAAAAGCCTGCCCAACGCAGTGTCCGTGATGGCAGTGGCACCGCGCGGGACGATGTATGACCCTTCCGCAGTCTTCTACATGGAAAAACTCATAGCGGGGCCCGAAGCCGCCGACGTTGTCGACATCCGGCTTCCCATCGCCGAAAACATTGCCCTCGTCGCCAAGGCCAAAGGCATATCGCTCAGCGACGTAACCGTCTGCGTGTTGGATCGTCCCCGCCACCAAGGCCTCGTTGACGAGATCCGCGCCGCCGGCGCCCGGATCAAATTCATCATCGACGGTGATGTCGCCGGTGGCATCACCGCCGCCCGACCGGACACCGGCGTCGACCTGCTCGTCGGTATCGGCGGCACCCCCGTGGGAATCATCACCGCCTGTGCGAGGAAATGCATCGGCGGGACGAT
>JACMOZ010000115.1 GCA_014377785.1 Aeromicrobium sp. | reverse complement strand
CTCGACAGCATTGCGAAGGATGCGGCGCAAAAGCGGTTCGAGTGCAAACTCCCCGGCCAGATCATTCGCCAGCAGCGACAGGGTGGCAAGCTGACTGACTGGCTGAGAAGACTGTCCAATCCGAGCGTTATTGCCGTTAATTCGGGTGACTGCGGTGTGGCTGGCAGCCGCACCGGTGCCGTGGATCGGGTCTGATGCAAGCGACGAAATAGTCATCGATATCTCCCTGCCTCGCGCCGGTGCGAAGTCCTTTCCCATCCTGTGCCAGACCACGCCGGGGTGCGAGCGTTTCGGCTGTATTCACGGTAACACCAAGGAAAGGTGACATCCAGGAAAGGTGACCCCACGGGACGTGACCGACCGGTCCAAGTGACTCTCGCCTCCGAGACGAATCAGCCAACACTTACCCAACACTGTGAAGTCCTGGGCGATCACCGTCGTGACTTAACCGCGCCTCGTGGAAGGACCAAGCTGCTGCCCGACCTTCATGCACATCCCACGCCTGCCACCGGCGTCTTCACGCGCATCAAGTGCAGGACGCATCACACGCCGACGAAGCTAACGGCAGGGTGAGGCAGGCGAGGCCGTGCATAAGCCTCGTGCGATTGCAGGAGCGCTTACCCACTCCTGTACGCGAAGTGATTGGCTTCCATTGGGCTCTTGTCCCGTGTGGTGTCCAAAATGTCGTCGAATTTCGATACCTTCAGCTGAGGATTCTTTCAGGAGTTGGGAAACAATGTCGTCGAGAGAGATGCCTGGGGCAGAGTCGCTAGGGCAGCTCAACGTCGGCCCCGGGTCGATCGTGCTAGTTCGCGATATGCAATGGCTCGTCACCGCGATGGGTCTGCTGACGATTTAGTTGACTCGTTGTCCTGCCCTCTTACCGTGCAGCAGACCCACAGGCATCGGCGGCGCGTCATCAATCGAACGTGTTCACAACGTCCCTGGGAACGACACCTGGCGCGTTAGGGACCGCATCGTCGATAGCTCTTTTCAAGGCCGCTTCTGTGGGCCGTTCCGGTTCGACGAAACGGCGTTGCCTGATGGTGCGGCGTGACGTTCGCATGGCCCTACTTGGCGACGAGTGTGGTCTCGAAGCTGTACATGTCGGGGCGGTAGCAATGCTGTCCGTATTCGATCGCGGCGCCAGAGTTATCGAACGCGACACGCTCCATTGTGAGCACCGGGCTGTTGTGTTCCACGTCGAGCAACTCCGCCTCGTCGTTGTGAGCACGCCGTGCGCCTATCTTTTGCTTGGCGATGCGAATGGTCACGCCGCGCGCGCGCAGGATCTGGTAGAGACCACGCTGTTCGAGCTGCTCGGTCGTAATGCTGGCGAATTCGAGCGGCAAATAGTTCTCCAAAACGGCGACGGGGACGGTGTCGGTGCTTCGTTGACGGCGGATGAACACGATGTCGGTGCCGACGGGAATGCTGAACGCGTCCGCGACTGCCTCGGTAGCCGGCCGAACGTCGTGGGTGAGCACGCGGGTGCCCGGCTCGTGATGGGCGTTCTTGAGGTCTTCATACAGGCTGGTCAACTCGACCTGACGGGTGACAGTGCCCTGGACCACCTGAGTGCCGACGCCTCTGCGACGCACCAGCAGGCCCTTGTCGACAACATTTTGAATGGCTCGGCGGATAGTGGGACGTGAAAGACCGAGTCGGCCAGCGATCGCGATCTCATTCTCGAGCCGTGCTCCCGCCGGAATAGCACCCGAATGGATGGCGTCCTCCAGGCGACTCGATACCTGGAAGTACAGCGGCACCGGTCCTGTGCGGTCGAGATCGTCGAAGAGCTCATCCGGCCAGTACGTGGCGTCGGCGGTCATTGCTCTCCTCGGTGCTGATTACAGCGGGGGTATGTAGGGACAATATTACGTGACGGTGGCCCAACACCGAGCTTACCCACCGAAGGACTAATGTGCTATTGTTAGGACATGCCGGGTGGGCCGGCGCTGATCCCCATCCGAGGGTTATACGAGGAAGTATGACGAGTTCAACATCCGCGATCCTGACGATGGGTCGGCTCGGAGTCGACCTGTACCCGCTGCAGAGCGGCGTTGGTCTTGAGCAAGTCGAAACCTTCGGCAAATACCTCGGTGGAAGCGCTGCCAACGTTGCTGTGGCCGCAGCCCGTTACGGACACGAAGTTGCCCTCATCTCCGGTGTGGGTGATGATCCGTTCGGCCGATACCTTCTCGGCGAACTCTCCCGCTTGGGGGTCGACAACCGCTACGTGCAAACCGATCCCACCCTCAAGACGCCCGTCACGTTCTGCGAGATCTTCCCCCCTGACGATTTTCCCCTCTACTTCTATCGCGAACCCAAGGCACCGGACCTCAACATCGAGGCCTCAAAACTGGATATCGCGCACGTCAGAGTCGCCGCAGTCTTCTGGCTGACCGTGACCGGGTTGAGCCAGGAGCCCAGTCGCGCTACGCATCTGGCCGCACTTGTCGCGCGCCAACGAGCGCGGTACACGGTGCTGGATCTTGACTATCGTCCGATGTTCTGGGAGTCCGCCAGTGCGGCATCCGAGGCCATCTCGAGCGTGCTCGGGCAGGTCACCGTGGCCGTGGGCAATCGAGAGGAGTGCGAGGTCGCCGTCGGCGAGACCGATCCGGTGCGCGCTGCGGATGCTCTTCTCGAGCGGGGCGTCGAATTGGCGATTGTGAAACAGGGGCCGAAGGGTGTTCTGGCCAAGACGCGAAGCGAAACGGTCGAGGTGCCGGCGCACCTGGTCACGGTAGTGAACGGTTTGGGTGCTGGCGACGCGTTCGGTGGGGCTCTGTGCCATGGACTGTTGGGAGGGTGGGACCTGCACCACGTCCTGAGCTTCGCGAACGCAGCAGGCGCCATCGTCGCCTCTCGCCGGGAGTGCTCCACCGCGATGCCCACGAGTGATGAAGTCGACGCCATCATGGCGGGAAGGCACTGATATGACGTTGCTCGGCGAACAGGATTTCGCGCGCATCCGAGACATCCGAGCCACCCGGCCCGACGATATCCGTGCTGCCCATGTTGGGCGCACGAAGCGGGAGGTCATCCGGGGTGATGGGCGACTCTTCATCGTGGCGGCCGACCATCCGGCTCGTGGCGCCCTTGCCGTGAGCGGCCAACCGACAGCGATGGCGAACCGATACGAGCTGCTCGACCGTCTCGCTGTCGCCCTGAGCCGTCCTGGCGTGGACGGCGTTCTGGGTACGCCCGACATCATTGACGACCTCGCGTTGCTCGGCCTGCTCGAGGACAAGATCGTCGTCGGGTCGATGAATCGTGGCGGCCTGCGAGGCGCGTCGTTCGAGATGGATGACCGGTACACCGCCTATAACGTGGACACCATAGTGGAGAGTGGACTCGACTTCGCGAAGGTGCTTGTGCGGATCAACCTCGCGGACCCCGGCACCGCTGCCACACTCGAGGCCACATCCCTCGCAGTGACCGAAGCGCAGCGGGTAGGACTGCCCATCATGCTCGAGCCCTTCATGAGCAAGTGGGCTGACGGG